>JACOSH010000369.1 GCA_016178945.1 Acidobacteriota bacterium | reverse complement strand
GTCCCAATTCGCGAATAATTTGATAGGCCCCGATGCGCTGGCCCGCCACGTCTTGTGTGCGGCTGAGCACAGAAAAGCGGTCATGGACGTGAAGATGTTATCCACCAGTTGGGCGTTCTCGATGGTGTCCCACATCCGGATGGCGCCGTCGTCGGCCGCGTCGAAGGCGTGATTCCGGCCCACGATCCGGCGCACCTGTTCCTGCGCGGCCTTCCACTGGCCCAGCTCCCTCGGCTGGTAGATCAGGTTGCTCAGGTAGCCCGGCTGGTGAGTGGGGTCCTTGGGCGGCAGGTCGCGCGCCATGGTCGAATAGGGCAGAAAGATCTTGTTGACGTCGCGGCCGCTGTAGCTGGAATTCTGGTTCTTATCGGCCATCACGCCGGCGATGCGAAAGGGGACGCCATTCAACCGGATCTCGGCGCCCAGCACCCCCGGCGGCTGCGCGAAGAGCTGGGTCCGGACTTTGTCGCCGATCACGCAGACGCGCTGGGCCTCGGCTTCGTCCCGCTCGTTGAAAAAGCGGCCCGCCGCCAGCGGGATGGTGCGGAGCTGGTTGAACTCCGGCTCCGAGCCCGACACTTCGAACGTGCCGCTGTTGAACGGGCTGGCCGCGCGGACTTCGCCTTGCAGCTCCGGCACCACGCGGCTCACCAGGTAGCACTCGGCGCGGATCGCGCGCACGTCATCGTACGTCAACCGGATGCGGCGTCCGGCGCGCTGGCCTCCCGCCTGCTTTTCGGTGCGCCCGCCGAAGACGATCACCAGGTTCTCGCCCAGCCCCCGCATGTTCTTGCGCTGCCCGTCGCGGAAGCCGTCGCCCATGGCCACGATCAGCACGATGGAGGCCACCCCCCAGGCGATGCCCGCCATGGTCAGGAAACTGCGCAGCTTGTTGCGCAGCAGGCTGTCGAAGACGTGCTGGAACAGATCCCCGAGCATGGGGCCCAGCCCTACTGCAAGACCACCTGCTGGCCTTCATTCAGGCCGCGCAGGATCTCGGTCTTGGAGCCGTTGCTGATTCCCGCCGTCACCGCCACGCGCCGCTTGCCCTTCTCGGCGGTCGGGTCCGGGATCTCCACCTCGGTGCTCTTGTCCTTCTTGTAGACGATGGCGCCTTCCGGTATGGTCAGGACACCCTTCTTCTCCTCCAGGATGATCTCCGCGTTGGCGGTCATCAGGGCCCGCAGCTTGCCCTTCTCGTTGTTGATCGAGACCCGCACTTCGAACGTGGTGACGTTGTCCTTCTCCACGCCCATGGGGGCGATCTTGGTCACCTTGCCGGTGAACTTCTGGTCCTTAAGCGACTCGACCACGATGCGCGCCGGTTGTCCCAGGTAGACCTTGCCGAGATCGCTCTCGTCGACCTTGCCCTTGACGTAGACCTCGGACAGCGTGCCCAGCGTCATAATGAGGGTCGCCCCGGACCCCATCGTCAGGATGGAGCTGACCGCGTCGCCGGCCTCGCGGTCGCGCGACAGCACCACGCCGTCCATGGGAGAAACGATGGTGGCGTTCTTCAGGTCTTCCTCGAAGCGGGACAAGGCCGCGCGGGCCTGCTCGAGCTGCGCCTCGGCCTTCTGGATATTGGCCTTGGCCACGCCCAGGTTCACCTGCGCGCCGCGCTGGCGGTTCAGGGCCATCTCGTATTGCTTCTCGATCTCATCGCGCGCGTTGATGGCGATGAGGCCGTCGCTGAACAGCTTGCGGGCGCGCTCCAGATCGCGCTTCAGAAAGGGAATATCCGGACCCGAGGCCTCCACCTTGAGGCGCTCCTGATCGGCCTTGGCGCTGGCCACGGCGGCTTCCGCCGTGCCCACGGCGGCCTTGGCTTCCAATACTCGGGGTAGTAGATCGTTTTGATCGAGTTCGCAGATGACCTGGCCCTGGCGGACGTAATCGCCCACATCCACGGGGAGTTTCTGTATGATTCCGCTGGCTTTGGACTTGACTTCGACCTTGGTGGCCGCCTCGATCTTGCCCGTGGCGACCACCGAGCGGACCAGGTCCGCGCGCTCGGCCTTCGCCAGTTTTGCTTCGTCGATCTTAGCAGGACGCCCGCCCACCGCTTTCAAAGTGACGAACGTGGCGCCCCCCAGCAGCGGCAGGGACGCGATCACCCAGATCCAGCGCCGTCTTCGTTTGTGATTCGCCATCTCATGTATGAGTACGAACCAACCGCCCGGAAGTTCCGCTACTTTTGCGCCTGCTCCCAAAGCCCGCAAACGTTCCCTTGGGGATCGATAATGGCCGCGACCGCGCCCACGCCGGGGACGGGGGTCTTGGGCAGTGCTACTTTGGCGCCCAGCTCGGTGGCCCTGTCGATGGCCGCGTCGATACTCGCCACGTCCACGTAGTTCATCCACGGCTGCTGCGGATTCTGGCGCTGCATCACCGCGCCGTTGATCCCCGGCGCCTCTGGTCCTGTGTCGCAAAGCCAGTATTCCACTCCGGGAATCGGCGCCTTCTGAAACTTCCAACCAAACAGGTCATGGTAGAACTTCGTGAGTGCTTCCGGCTCGTTCGCGGGAATCTCAAAATGGACGATTCGATTGTTGCTCATGTTGGCTCCTCTGGATGGGATTTGTGCAAGAGAGGGTACGCGACCACTACGAGGCGTTACTCGACCATCGCGGCGGCCGGATCATCGGGACATCGCATCCACTAATTTAGAGCAGGGACAACTCTTGTTGTCAACGGCCATGTGAAACTTTCGCGTATCCTCTTGAACCACTGCTACGGCTTCGGCTCGGGATCGTCCTGCTGTTTGGTCACGTCCCGGGACGAATGGAGTTGCAGGGCGTCACGCTGGGCCTTCTGGCCCCTCAGACGCTGGAACTCCGCAAGCGCCTTCTGCTGCTCCGCCGCGTTGCCGAGCGCCTTGTGCACTTGCGAAAGCCGATAGTAGGCAACTTCGCTTCGCCGGTTCAACTCGATGGCCTTCTTGAGATGGGGCAGCGCCGGGCCGGGGGCGCCCAGGTCGATCAGCACCCGGCTCAGTCCCAGGTGCGCTTCCTCAAAATCGGGGTCGTGCGACAGGGCGCTCTCAAAACGCTCCCGCGCCTTATCGAGCTGTCCCAACTTGCGCTCGAGTTCGCCCAGCTCGTAAGCTGCATTGGCATTGGTGGGATCCAGGCGCAGCTCCTGTTCGAACTCCTTGCGCGCCTCCCCGTCCGGATCGGCCTGCCGGGAGCGCGCCAGCAGCACCCGCCCCAGGCGGTAGTGGAGGCCCGGCCGGCGCGGGTCGAGCGCCAGCGCCTGCCGGTATTCGAGAAGTGCCAGGTCATGCTGCCCTTGACTCTCATGGGCTTCGCCCGCGGCCTGATGTCTCCACACCGAGTTTGGCGCAACTTCCGCGAGCTTACGAAGCGTCAGGTAAGCCTGGTTTCCAAACTGCCGGCTGCTGTGATAGAGGATCTCGGGATCTTCAGGATAGAGCCGGGTCAGTTCCAGCGCCGTCTCGACGGCCTGGCGGTCGCGCTGTAACCCGTTGTAGGCCCTCAGAAGCTGAAGACCGCTCATGCGCTGGAGCGCGAGATCGGCCGGCTGCCGGAACCCCTTCTCCAAACCGGGCAGCGCCTCGGCGTAGCGGCCCAGCTCGGACAGGCACATGGCCAGAAGGATCGAGGCGTTGGCCAGTCCCGGCTTGAGCTTCAAGGCCTGCCGCAGCGCCGGAACCGCCGGTGCGAACTTGCCCTGCTGAAAGTAGATCACTCCCAGCTTGGCATGCAGCTCGGCGGCCCCGGGGTCCAATTGCCGAAGCCGCTGGTAGGCCGCTTCGGCGTCCGCGTAGCGCTTCTCCGCCAGCGCCCTTTCGCCTTCCTCGAAGGTTCGCTGAAGCAGGGCGGGGTTCGCCGGCTGACCCGGCAGGGTCCAACCAGACAGAAGCAGGCCAGACACAACGAACGCTAACGCCGTTCGCACCCTCACCAAAGTATCTTCAACCCGACCTGGTTGATGCGAGCCGCCCGGGCGCTGGTGATCTGCCCATACTGCGGACTCGCCACGTTGCGGACCGGCCCGCCCCACTGGGTGTGATTCCAGGTATTAAACGACTCGAACCGGAACTGCAAGCTCACCTGCTCGGTAATCCCGAAGTTCTTGAACAAGCCCGTGTCCCAGTTGTTCAGGCCCGGCAACCTGAGGATGCCGCGGCCGGAGTTGCCGAGGAACCCGGCCGCCGGCTGCCGGAAGGCATCCGTGTTAAACCACTTGGCAATGCTGCGTTGGAAGCCGCTCGGATACGGAGTGCCGACAATATCGGCACGGTTGGTGCCGAACGTGTCGTTGAGACCTCCCACGTCGGAGGCCGAGATTGTCATGGGGAATCCGCTTTGGAAGGTGACTATGCCGTTCACCTGCCACCCGCCCACGACAGCGTCCAATGCCCTGCCGGCCTGGCTGAGGTACTTGCCCCCGCGCCCGACCGGGACCTGGTAAATGAAGCTGGAGACCAGACGGTGGTCCACATCGAACTCCGAGCGCCCCCGATCGCGCCGGATATTGTTGTTGTCCAGGAAACCCTGCCACCCGGCGACATCGTTGCCGATCCCGGCGGCCGCGGATTTGCTGTCGATGCTCTTCGACCACCGGTAGACCGTGGTAAAGATCATCGAGTGGGTGCGGCGCTCCAGCCTGGCGTTGAACGCGTTATAGCTGGAGTTCCCGGACCAGTCGCTGTCGATGTAGACCGCGAAGTTGGGAAACGGCCTTCGGGAGAGCACCGGGCAGTCGCCCACCGTGGGAGTGGCCGCGCACAGACCGGGATTGGAAGGCGTCCGGGACTGCGCAATGTTCCGGCGCATCAGCAGGTGCGTCCCCTTGGCGCCGATGTAGTTCACCTCCACCGTGCTGCTTGCGCCCAGCGAACGCTGAATCCCGAAAGACCACTGCTGTACGTAGGGATTGCGGGGCTCCGGCGACATGCTCACGGCCAGGAAGGTGTTGGCGGCCGGCGACGCCGCGCCCAGGCTGGCAAAACTGGGGAACATCTGGTCCGTAGTCTGCAACGCGGCCGCTTGCCCCAGACTCTGGATGTAGTTCCCGCGGCTCACATAAGGATAGATATCCGAGGCGCCATCGATCTCGCGTCCTTCGGCGGAATCGAAAAAGACGCCAAAGCCGCCGCGCACCACGGTCTTGTCGTCGCTGAAGGGACGGAAAGCGAAGCCCAGGCGGGGCGAGAAGACCCTCTTTGAGGCGTCCCGGGGATTCGGCCGGCCGGCAGACTTGTAGTAGCGGCCGTCGCCGACAATCCCCTTGTCCACCAGGAGTTTATCCGCCACCAGCAACCCTCCCCGCGGATTCGCCAGGTCGCGCCAGCCCATGCGGTCATTCTCTTCGTTGGGGACGGTGCGGAAGTCCCAACGCAGCCCCAGGTTCACGGTGAGCCGCTGATTTACCTTCCAGTCGTCCTGCACATAGGGAGCAAAATACAGGAAGTTGAACTGCCTCGGATTACCCGACCTGTCTCCCACGCTGAAGCCGGCCGGTTGGAACGAGCTGGCGCCGGAGAAATACCCCAGCAGCATGTCCGCGACCGCGTGATCCCGCGTCCGGTTGCCCGTGAAGAATCCGCTGAACGTGAACTGGCCCAGGAAATCGTTCGCAAGGTCCCGCTGGAGCGACCAACGCCGGTAGTTGGCGCCGAAATTCAGCGTGTGGCGGCCGCGAATCCAGGTCGTCGCATTGCTCACGTCATACATGGGTTGATAACTGGCCTGGTAGTCGTTCACCGCGCTCCCGCCCCCGGACAGCCCCGTGCCCACGCCGCCGAAGCCCACCGCCGGGTAGGATCGCTGGTCTTCGTTCAAGCTCGTGAAGACGCCGGTCAACTTCAGCGGGTCGATATCGGCTTGAAGCGCCGTGAATCCGTGCTGGTTGGCCGTGGCCCCCACGTAGCCGAATCGGAACTGATTGACCAGGTGCGAACCGATGGGCACGGAATGGGAGACCTGCCAGTTCCGCGTTTTCTGCACGAAGAAGACGTCCCCCAGCTCCGTCGTGTTGCCCACGATCGTGTTGGTGTAGTCGGTGTTTGTGAAACGGCCAAAGATCGTGCCAAAGCGTCCGAGCTGCTGATCGACACGGTAAGTGACCTGATCGCTATCGGTGGGCAAAGACCGGCTCCGGATAAAGTTGCCTTGGGCCAGGCTGGCGTTTGGGGCCGGGAAAAACTTGGCGCGCGCCAGATTCGTCAGGCGCGTGAACCGGCTTTGCGGGACCATGTTGTTGGCAAAAGGCTGGTTGGTGACCGGGTCGGTGATCGCGGTCGTGAACCGGCCCGCCAACTGGTCCGGAGTCGGGATATTCAGGAAGTCCAGGAAGCCCCTCCGCGTTCGCCGGCCCTCGTAATTCGCCAGCCAGAAAGTCTTATTGTGCCCGTTGTAGACCTTCGGGATGTACACCGGGCCCCCGGCGACAAAGCCAAACTGGTTTTGCCGCAATTTCGACTTGGGAGTCCCCGCCAGATTGTTGAAGAAGTTGCTGGCGTCGAGAGCGTCGTTCCGGCCGAACCAGAACAGCGACCCATGCGGAGTGTTCGTGCCCGTTTTGCTGATGATATTGATCTGGTTGGCGCTGAACCCATATTCGGCCGAATAGGTCGCGGTCTGCTCCTTGAACTCCTGGATCGCATCTACCGACAGAATGGTGCTGGGAGTGCCCAGCGCGGTGTCGGTGTTGGAGGTCCCGTCGAGCAGGAAATTGTTCGACGTCGGTCTGGCCCCGTTGATGCTGATGGCGTTCCCGGCGTCCTGCCGCATGGTGCCCTGCTCGCCGTTGGTTTCGACCGCGCCGGCTCCCAGAAACAGCAATTGCAGGAAGTTCCGCCCGTTCAGAGGCAGCTCCATGACCTGCCGCTGGGTGACCACATGGCCCACGGTGGCGGTCTCCGAGTCGATCGCAACCGTTGCCGCCTGCACGCTGACCGTCTCGGTCGTCGCGCCAACCGCCATTTCCAGATCGACGCGCAACACCTGATCGACGTTCAGCCGGATATCGGAGCGCTTGGCCTGGCTGAAGCCCTGCTGCTCCGCCGTCACCGAGTACAACCCCACCGGCAGAAGCGGAAACGAATACGTGCCAGTATCGTTGGTCGTGGCGCTGCGAGTCAGACCCGTCAACTGGCTGGTGACCGTGACCTTGACCTGGGTCATTACGGCTCCGGTCGAATCCCTGACCGTGCCGGTGATTTGGGCGGTGGCGGTCTGAGCGCTTAACGTGCTTTCCATACCCAGAAAGCACGCCAGCGCGACACTGAGCAATGCTGCCTTCTTCATAGTCGGGCTCTCCTTAGATAAAATTGCTGCGACCCGGTCATAAAGCAGGAGGCCCCTAAGGGCCCTCCTGGATACCCTCGATTGTACATCCAGCCGGCCCCATTTGGAGCCGCCTTTTTTGTTAATCCTGGGAACACACGCCCGGTGACGTATCCGCGACCGTGAGAGGAGCCGTTGGCCCTCTTACCGGTAGAACGTGGTGTGGGCGTGCAACTGGTTCTCGGACAGCTCGCAGGGGCCGCAAGTCCGGATGTAGTCAGGGTGCGCCTGGCGGATCACGGCGGGCAGAACCAAGGCGTCGTCGGGAAGGTGGTAGCTATCGAGCATCAAACGCGGGCGATGGGTCTTCAGCGTGGCCATGGCGCCTCGCAGCGCCTCCCGCTCGGCCCCTTCGATATCCATCTTGATGAAGTCGACCCGCGGCAGTCCCAGCTCGGCCACGATATGGTCGAGAGTGTCGACCGGCACGGTCACCTTGTCGCCCTCGCCATCCTTGCGGACCATGCTGCCGGTGCCGGAGTTGCTCGCTCCCAGCGACAGCTCCAGCGAGCCGGGCTTGCTCCAGACCCCCTTCTCCACCACCAGCACGCGGCCCGCGGAAATCTCGGGAGAGAAATTGCGCCGCAGGCACTGCGCGTTGACCGGCTCCGGCTCGATGGCGATCACTTTGGCGGCCCCGCGCTCCAGCGCTTTATGCGTGAAGATGCCCACGTGAGCGCCGCAGTCGATCACGATGTCGCCCTTGCGCACCGAGTGATCCGGATAGAGCCCGGCGATCCAGTCGTGCTCCGCCTGAAGGTAAGCCAGCAGCCCCGGGCCGTCGTATTTCTCTCCGTTCTTCCGGATCCAGAAATCGCCTTTGACCGAATGCGCCAGCACGATCCCCAGTTGTGCATCGCCGCTCTTCACGGTCGTCCTGGCCCGGTAGGAATCGAGCAGCGCGTTGAAGCGCTGCACGTCCTGCGTCATGCTCAGGACTCGGGGCCAGGGACAGTCCGGGCCGCCGCCACGCGCCTTCATCCACAGCAGCGGGCTGGCCGGCAGCAGCGTGAGGAACATGACCCGGTGCAGCAGCAGCCCCACCGCCAGCGCACCGAGAACGCCCTTCCAGGAAAAGCGAGTCTTGGACGGCATATCCCCTTAATCGGCTGAGGAATAAGGGACCTTTAGCCGCTAGGATTTGCCCTAGGATTTGGTGGGCAGTTGTCCGGCCTTACGCGAAGGCTCCGCCGTGACTCACCTCCTCGGGATCGGTTGCGCTTCAGGTCTGGCGTCCGCTCCTCGTACCCACTCCAGCGCGCGTCGCGTGCCGTCTGAAGCCTCTCCTCCGGTTCTCCTCGAAACACGCCTGGAGGAGACGCTCGCCTCGCGGCGGAAACGCTCCGTGAATTGCTCGCGAGAGGTCTTGACGGCGACGATGCGATCAAGCCGCGTATCCCGCGCAGGCAGACCTCTCCCATGCCGCCTGCCGACCCCTCAAGGAGCCAGGTCTACGAGAATCTGTCCGTCGATGTCTTCCGTAAAAACGCCAGTCAACAGGTTCTCGTTGCCCACGAAGGTCAGCGTGCCGCTGGCGCCCGCGAGTTTGCCCGTTGCGCCGATCACCGCTCCCGAAGCACTGAAGTCCCCGGTCAACACGTTCAGGGCGCCAGTGATGGCAACGGTCAGGGTTCCGTTGTGGGTCGTGAACGTCACGGTCCCTGCGAAAGTAACGAATGGGAGAGGAAATCCAGTGGGTGCAAAGGCGGCCGCCGTAGTCCCCTGCAACAGCCCGCCGCCGATAATGTCCGCGACTGTCATTCCCCCGCCCAGGTCTTGTCCGATGCCTTTTGCGTTGATGTTGTGGCCGGAGACTGCCGCAAGGCCGCGGTGGGGCGCGAGCAATCCGACGCCGGCCAGAAGAGCCAAGAGCAGTGAGGTTCTTCCGATTGTTTTCACGACTGTTCTCCTTGAGCCGGGATTTCCATTTGGCCTCCCGGTTTGTGGCCAGTATACACCCACTGTCTTCACGAAGATTTCCACTTTGGGAACCGGCGCTCAACCCCCCTCGGCGGCCAGCTTGCCGTAGACCCGCCTGCCCTGTTCGAAGCGGCCTACCGCAACCGCCAGATCGGCCTGGCTGGCGAACTTGTAGCTTTTCCGGATAAACCGCAGCGATTCCTCAATCTCATCGACGAACGCGCCGGCGTCCTGAGCCCGGCGATGCGGCGTACCCTCGATCCGCAGGTAAACCGGGCTGGTATGGGCGAACACCGTGGTCAGGGCGTGGGTCTTGGCGCGGCTCACCGCCCGCGCCGCCAGCCACCCGCCGTGCGCCGTGGGAATCTCGCGCTCCAGCCGCGCCTCGCGCCCGCCCACCGCCGACTGTTCCGCCACCACCTCCCCATCCTGCACAATCTCCAGCCGGTCGAATGGGAGCCGCGAGATAGCCTGCGCGGTAACCCGAAGCACCGCGCCGGCCGCCACGGTCGACCCAGGCCCCCGGCCATCCACCTTCAGATCGAGCAGCGGGCCGTTGGAGACGAACGTGCGGCCCGCCCGCAGTCCCGCGATCCAGTTGTCGTACGTGAACCCGCCTTCCACCTGGACGAACACCCGGTTGTGATCGTAGATCCACCAGTCGGTGCCCGAGGACGCCGGCAGCGCGAAGCCGCAGTTCAGCAGGCGGTAGTAGCGCCGGTAGTCGGCGTCGAGGCCGTCGGCCAGATTGTAGGCGTCGAGATGGCCCAGCGCGGCGGCCACCGGCAGTTCCATGCCCGCGCCGTTGTGACACCACACGGTCGTGCCGCCGATGCGCCTGGCCTCCTCGCACAACATCGAGAGCGTGGGGAAATCCGGCGCCTGGCCATCCTTCGACAGCAGCCCCGTCGAAACCGGCTCGATGGCCCGCGGAATGTTCAGAAACAGGCAGTGGCCGTAGCCGATCTCGCCGAAGGTCTTGTTGTTGCGGGCCTCTTCGCCCATGTCCATGAGAGTGCCGTCGCGGGAGAACTGCGGCAGGCGCCCGATGGGATAGCGGTTGGTGATGTAGGGTGCGTCGTTGCGGATCAGATAGCTGATCACGCTCACGTCCAGTGCCTCGGCCGGCGGCACCAGGCGCAGGCGGTCGTCGGGGTCTTCGCCGATTTCCAGGTGGTAATGCGTGTGGGTGTTGCCCGAATACCAGCCGGGCAGCCTGCGCAGGACCGGGATCCGCAAGTCCTCGACGTGGGTCAGCCCGGGGCCCACTTCGGTGAAAGCCACGGCCTCGTCGTGGCAGATTCCCCGCACCGCCTCGATCCGGTAGCGTCCCGGCGGCACCGCGACCTCGTAGGCGCCGCGCGCGTAGAAGTAATGCCGCACCCCCGGAGTAGTGCGTTGCGGCATCGTCTGGATGGCGTGCGCCGGCAGGTAGGCTTCGCCGGAGGCCGTGTTGGTCACCCGGATCTTGGCGGCGACCGGTTGGCCCGTCGCCCCGTCCAGCAGCCGGCCGCGGATGGTGGCCGGCGTGCGCGTGTCGGGACGCTGCCCGTTCAGCGGCAGCAGCAGGCTGCCGGCCCCAAGCACCGGAATCGACTCCAGAATCTGGCGGCGTGTCAAATGCGGCGTGTATCCCATGGCAACCGATCATATCGAAAGCGGACCGGCACCGGAGGAACCGCCCATGATGTCAAGCGACAGGGGCAAGCTATTCTTCTCGACCAGTGATCACTGTTTTGAAGGACGTGCTTCTCTTCGCCTCTCAAGGCGTGCGCATCCGCTCCACCAGATCGGGAGCGACTGCCTGAAAGTGTTTCAGGTTCCAGGTGTAGATGGTCTGCGCCTTCACTTTCGCCGCGCAGCGCAACAGCAGGGCATCGTAAACCCGGCCTCCGGTGATTCCCTGCCCGGCCGCTTTGTGGATCGTCTCGAAGTATTCCGCGGCATTGAGCGAGACCACTGTTAGCCGCTTATATGCCTCTTCGACAAACAGCAGGACCTGTTCGGGCGGGATCATCGGCTTGACGGGCAATACCGTCATCGCGGCGTATATCTCCGCGAGCGTATGGATGCCGCAAGCCGACCGCTGCTTGCTTGCCGCGCCCACCAGCTTGACGCTCGCCTCGTGATTGGGGTGCCCACCCCAGAAGGCGGCGATCAACACCGAAGTGTCGAAAAACTCCCTCATCCGATCCATTCCCGCAGGCGATGCTCGCGCCCGCGGTCAATCAAATCAGGGATGGAGACATTGACCGGCCCGCCCTGATAAACCCACACCCCATACTCTTTCTTAAGCATGGCCTGGGGACGAACGGGCCGCAAGGTAATCCGTTCGCCTTCGCGTTCCAGTTCCAGCGTGTCGCCCGGCCCGAGCTGCATTTCCTCGCGGAGCGGCTTGGGCAGGACCACGCGGCCAGCCTTATCGAGAGTGATCTTGGCGGTCATAATGGCATCTTAGGATGGGCTAACCCATTTGTCAATGCCATTTCCGTAGACCCATGCCCCCCCCCTCGCCGAGCTTGTCGAGGATCTCGTAGTGAGAGAGGCGGGAGCCGGTCACTGCGGCGGCGCGAGCTTGTTCTTGGTCACCCCCGGTAGAACGCCACCAGGGCCTCCGCCACCGCGGCGGCGATCAGGTCGCGATCCCGGGCGCCCCGGCCGGCGGCGGCCTGGTCGGGGCTGTCGGTGTAGCCGTCGATGTCGCGCCACGCGCCGTGGCGCTCGTCGCGCCAGGCGAGGTGAAAGCCGCGGGGATCGCTCTCCACAAAATGATCCCGATGCGGGCGCGCCTCCTTGACCAGGCGGGCGTCGAGCGATAGCATCAGGGAGGTCTCGAACACGCCCGCGTGTCCCGGCAGCCGGCAGCCGCGATGCGCTCCGGCTTCCACCAGCGCGTTCCAGGCGATGGTCCAGTAGGAACCCGCCGCCACACGCACGTCATGCTTCAGCGCCACGTCGCGCGCCGCCAGTTGGGCCAGCTCGTGATTGCCGCCGTGGCCGTTGACCAGGAAGATGCGGCGGAAGCCATCCGTCACCAGCGATTCCAGCAGCTCGCGCAGCACCCGGTAGTAGGTCTCGGTCGAAAGCGACAGCGTGCCGCCGAAGATCAGGTGGTGGTCCGACGAGCCGAAGGGCAGCACCGGGGCGACGATCACCGGGATCCCGGCGGCGCGCCCGGCGGCCTCGCGGGCGATCGCCTCTACCGCGATCGAGTCGGTCCCGGTGGGCAGGTGCGGTCCATGCTGCTCGGTGGCGCCCAGCGGCAGAACCGCCAGCGCGTCGGGCGCGGCGGCGCGCAGCTCCTCCCGCGTCATCTCCGCAAACAGTCTCATGCCTTCATCTCCTTGACGGCGTCCCAATCCAGGCGGACGCCGAGGCCCGGACCCTCGGGCGGCGCAAGATACCCGCCGGCGATCGCCGCCGGCTCGGCGACAATGTCCCGCAAGTAGCGCAGCGGGCCGAAGGTCTCGCAGGCGTGCGGTAAGTGGGGCAGGGCCACCGCCAGATGCGCGCAGGCGGCCGTGCCGATCCCCATCTCGGCCTGGCTGCCGAGAATGCACGGGATGCCGACCGCCGAGGCGAACGCGAAGATCTCGCGGGCCGCCAGGACTCCGCCCGCTTCGACCACGTACACGTTGAAGAGATCCGCCGCGTCTGCGCGGGCCAGGTCATAGGCGTCGCGCAGCGTCTGGCAGCTCTCGTCCGCCATGATGGGGACGCGCGTGCGCTGGCGCAACAGACGCAGACCGTCGAGGTTCCGCCGGGGCAAGGGCTGCTCGACCCAGCCGACCGCCGCGACATCCGCGAAGGCTTCGATGGCCCGCGCGGCTTCGGCGACCGAGGACCAGGCGCCGTTCGCGTCCAGGCGCAGCGGCGTCTCCCGGCCCACGGCTTCCGACACCGCGTGAACAGACGCCAGGTCGTCGTCCAACCGCCGCCCCACCTTCAGCTTGATGGCCTGGTATCCGGCGGCCTTGGCTTCCGCCGCATCGCGGGCCATCTCATCGGGCGCCTTCTGGTAGATCCCCCAGGCCAGCGGCGCGCGATCGCGCATCCGCCCGCCCAGCAACTGATACAGCGGGACGGAGTAGCGCTTGCCCGCCAGGTCGAGCAGAGCCATCTCAAAAGCCGCGCGAATATAGGGGGCGTTCAGCTCGCCGGCCAGCAGGCGGTCGATTCCGGCCAGGCAGTGCGGCAGGGCCAGCGCGTCGCAGCCCACCAGCGCGGGAGCGATCAGCCGGGCGGCGGCGTCGCACAGCGAGTGCCCGATGCGCGGGAAGGTGATGGAGATCTCGCCCAGTCCCTCCAGGCCGCCGCGCGTCTCGATCCGGACAATCCCAAACTCCGAGGCGGTGACCGGATCTCCGGCGTTGAGCCCGGACTTCACGGCTTCCTTGCGAGGCGCGCGAATCGGGATCACTTCGACGCGAGCGATGAGCGAATCCATGGAAAGCATCCAGTATACGGCAGGCCGCCCGCGCACTATGCCATAATTCCCTCCTGACCGGCCGCCATGCAGCGCATCACCCGCGACAAGCTGACTCCTGTGTTTGACCGGCGCCTGCCGCCCGTGGCGCGCGTGCTTCCCGGCGAGGTCTTCGTGGTGGAAACCGAGGATTCGCGCGGCGGGTTGACGCGCGTGCCCGAGCACACCACGCCCGAGTACCTGCTGGCGATCCGCAAGAAGGGCTATTACGGGAACCCGGTCACCGGCCCGATCCACGTGGAGGGCGCCAGGCCGGGCGATACGCTGGCCGTCCACATCCTGGAGCAGACCTGCGACACGCTGGGCTACATGGGTTACTGGCCGTTCCTGTTCCACCTGGAGGACTTTTTCGACCGCCCGGCCACGGTGCTGGTGGAGATCCGCGACGGCCACGTGCTGTTCAGCGGCGATATCCGCATCCCGGTGCGCCCGGTGATCGGGACCCTCGGCGTCGCGCCGCCGATTGAGGCGGTCCTGTCCGGCGGGATGGGCCGGCACTGCGGCAACGTGGATGTCCAGGAGATCGCCGCCGGCAGCACCGTCCATTTGCCCGTGTATGCGGAGGGCGCGCTCCTGTGCCTGGGCGATTGTCACGCCATCCAGAGCGACGGCGAGATCGGCAGCGTCGAGATGCGCAGTGAAGTGACCTTGCGCTGCGAAGTGATCGCGGGGCGCAGTCCGAACATGCTGTGGCCGAGGGTCGAGACGGCGGATGCCCTGGTGACGATCGGCATCGCCACGCCGCTGGAAGAGGCGGCGCGCCAGGCGCTGCGCGAGATGCTCTTCTGGCTGGAGGAGGTGACCGGCATGAGCAAGCACGAGGCCTACCTGCTGCTGGGCTGCATCGGCGACTGGCGTCCCGGCCAGGCGCAGGTCCCCAACTATTCCATGCGCTGCATCTTTCCCAAACAGTATCTGCGGAACCGGAAATGAAACCCATCGCCTATGTCAGCGACGAGATGTACGTCGCCCTCCCGGAGGTCTTGGCCGAGTTGGAGCCCGCGGCGGGCGGCGAGATCGCCGTGCTGCGCTCCTCGCCTCGGGGCGCGCTCTACGCGGATCTGCCGCCCGGCTCCTACCGCGTCACGCTCTCCAAATCCGGCTATGGCTCGAAGACCGTCCAGGCGGAGCTGGGCGGCGCGCGGCCGTTCCAGTTTCGTCTGCTGTCCGACGGCCTCATCGGCTACATGTGGCCCAAGTGGGTCCGCGGCGGCGAGCGCGCGGAATACCGCGTCCATGCGGTGGAGCAGTACCAGCTCACGCTGTGGCGCTACGGACTGCGCAAGGAGTACGTGCGGATGATCGGCTGGGTGGATGAGCATGGCCCTCAGGCCAACCGCCAGATCCTCCCCGACGGCGACTTCACCCGAACCGGCGTACGCTGGAACTTCGACGGCTATCCGGCGCCGCCCGTGATCGCCGCTCCGGAGCGCTCCGGGCTGTACTACCTGCGAGCACTGACACCCTCGGGCCGCGTGTTCTGGTTTCCCTGGGTGGTGGCGCCGGCAACCCCTCAGGCGCGGATCGCGGTCCTGGCTTCCACCAACACCTGGAACGCGTATAACAACTACGGCGGGCGCAGCAACTACGTCAACGCGGATCGCCTTCCGGAAACGCCCGTGGTGAACGCGCGCCAGGACCTGGAGCGCTATCAGCGGCCCTCGGCCTTCGGGGTGTGGCGGCCCCGGGACGAGGAATACGCGCCGCTGTCGTTCGACCGGCCCGAGCCGAACAACCACATCTTTGACGACGGCGAGGTGACCGGCCCCGTGCAGGGCCGCGTCCAGTGCGGCCAGTGCCCCGGCGAATGGCGGCTGTATGGCTGGCTGGAGCGCGAGGGCTTCGCCTACGATCTCTACGCGGAGGCGCAGCTTGACGCCGGAAACCTGCCGCTGGACGCCTATCGCGTCCTGATCCTGGCGGTTCACCCCGAGTACTGGACGCGCCGGATGTATCTGGCCGTGAAGGATTGGGTGTTCCGGCGCGGCGGGCGTCTCATGTACCTGGGCGGTAACGGTCTGAACTGCGAGGTCACACTGGAGGCCGGCGGCGTCATGCGGTGCCTGTCCCACGTCAACAGCCTGCATGGCGAGCTGGGCGGGCACTCCGAGGACGGCTCGATGGAGTATGAAAGCCGGATGCACCGGACGCTGGAATCGGAGGCCAGCCTGCTGGGCGTCGCGACGACGGTGGCCGGGATCATGACGGCGGCGCCGTATCGAGTAGTGGAC
The DNA here is from genome assembly GCA_016178945.1 of Acidobacteriota bacterium. GTDB lineage: Bacteria > Acidobacteriota > Terriglobia > Bryobacterales > Bryobacteraceae > JACOSH01. The sequence continues at coordinate 6,024 of JACOSH010000369.1, read as the reverse complement.
GCCTCGGACTGGGTTTTCGAAGGGACCGGCCTTCGCAACGGCGATCTATTCGGTGAACAGACGCTGCATGAGCGCGTGCCCGGCGGCGCCTCCGGTCATGAAACCGACAAGCGTACCGCCTCGACGCCCGCCAACGCGCGGCTGCTGGCCAAGGGGATCAACCCGGACGGCGGCGGCTCGGAGATCGTCCACCACGAGCGCGAGGGCGGCGGGGCCGTTTTCTCGGTGGGCTCGATCACCTGGGTCCCGGCGCTGTTTCCCGATCCGCACGTATCGCGGATCACGCGCAATGTGCTGGAGCGGTTCCTGGAGCCGGGTGGGGCGGTCGCGTGACCGGTCAGCATGCCGGCGGTGAGGTCCCGGACCGGCTTCATCTCACCCTCGGCCGGACACGCTCCGCCAACGCCTCCAGGAAGCGCTCATCCTGAAGCAGGTGGGAATAGTCGTCAGCCGGTCCGGCGCCCGCCAAGAAGCCTCGCAGAGCACTGTTGATTTGGGTCTGGTACGGTGCGGCATTGGGGCCCGCCGCTCGCCGCTTGAAGTACTCGACGACGTCCGCGTCGAGATACATGGTGACGCGCACCTTGCAGTTCCGCGCCGCAGCTTCCTCACGCGACACCCGGTGCCGCTTGTCCGGCGGCACAGGGCGCATCCGCTCCGGGTGAAATGCAAATTCGCGTTCGATCTTATTCTTGCTCGCCTTCATACATCCTCACCCACGTAGGGGAGGCCGGGTGCTGCAAGGCCGATGACGGCAAAACGAGACTCGGCAGAATGACCTCGTTCACGAACCCAACTCCGCGAGTATCCAGGAACACGCCCACGGCGTCCGTGAAGCGCACGCCGTGTTTGCGCAGGTTCTTTTCGGCCTTGTTGTCATCTCATTCAAACCCCACCGTACCATTATACGTATAAATGCGTATAGACCGGCGCAGGTTGACTTGCATCCAGACCCTGGGGCAGAACCGTGAGGATCCGCGGCACTTGAATTGTCCGGATCGGAGAAGACTTGCCGCGGCTGACCAGTGGTTATGTACTATGAAGAGGAAGGTTCGTCATGAATGGAATTGAGGTGCTTTCCGTGGCTGCCCTGCTCGAAAACATGCCTGAAGAGGGCTTGGTCCGAGGCCAGGTCGGCACGGTAGTCGAGAACTGGACGCCGGGAGTCTACGAGGTCGAGTTCTCCGATGACACCGGCAGGACCTACGCCATGGTCGCATTGAAGGCAGAGCAGATGATGCGACTGCACCACGGACCCGTCCACCAAGCCGCCTAGGCGGAGCGCGGGCCTGTTCCTCCAGGGCTGGCTATCGGGAGGTCTTTATGTCACGGAGAATGGCAACCACTTTGCCGTTGTTGTTCACGGTAGCTTGCAGATGAACGTCAACCATCAGTGTGTCCTGCGCTCTGGGGCCACTCAGGCGCGCTTGCGACAGAACCTGCACATCGGAGGGGAGCGGCCCGCGGATATTGGAGGCGAGGCCGCCGGAGCCGACCAGGCGATAGGCGGCGCCGCTGGTCTGGCCGGTCCCGCCGCCATCGACGTTGACGGTCAGTTTGACCTGCGCTCCGCCGGCCAGAAGCGTGACTTCGCCGGCCACCCTGACCCGTCCCCAGAGACGCACCAACTCGCCGCTGACGGGGTTGACCACCTGCCGGTCGACGGGCAAAAAGAGTTCGGTGGCTACCGGACCCTGGGCCCAGACCGGCGCCGCCGACAGCAGGCAGCCCACCACCACTATCGCCAGTACGGGCACCGGCACAACCTTGCTCGTTACGCTCATGTATCAGTCTCCTTCCGGCCCTACGGGTGGATCACGATGCTGCCACCCGCGAGGATCTGAGGGTTGGCCTTATCGATGTCCTCCGGGGCACCCGCCACGTTGTCGTACACCACTCCGTTCGTGGCGGTGCTCCAGATCTTCATTCTGAGTTTGTCCTGCCCGCCGCCCCCCGGCAGTTGACCGTCCACGGCCGTCAGAAGAAAGCCGTACTCACCGGCGCCGTTCACCGTTCCATAACCCTTGTACTGCGCCTTCGCCCCGGCGACCACCAGCCATTGGTAGAGGGTGCTGTTGAAGTTGAAATTGGCGACATGAAACTGAAACTCGGTCTGCCCAGTCGGAGTGTTGGCCCCCTTCTGGTACCGGGCGACGAAGCCGAAACTGGCCTTCCCGGTCAGCGTCGGCTGGGCCACGTAAGCCCCGGGCGGCGAGTCGATCCATCCGCCACCGGTGATGAACCCGGCGCTCGGATCGAATACCACGACAAACTCGAAGGTGGAGGCCGTGGAGCCGCTGTCGTCATCCGTCACCGTGACCTGAACGCTATACACGCCGGGCGTCGCGAACGTCTGGCTGGCCGTGCACGAGCCGCTCCCGCTCCCGGACCCCGGCGCGGTGGTATCCGGTCCGGCGCCGTCCCAGGAGAACGTGCAGGTGTGAGAGTCGCCGCTGCCGGCGTCGGTGTAGTTTGCCGCGATACTGGCAGAGGAGCCCACCGGGATCGGGTTCGACGGCCCGGTCAGGCCGGCGACCACGGGGGCGACGTTCTTCACGGTCAGGCTGAAGGTTGTCGTCGCGATCCCCCCGTTGCCGTCGTTCGCCGTGATGGCGACGGTCTGGCTCTGGGCGGGACCATCGGTGGTCGAGAGCGACCAAGTCCAGGTTCCGCTGCTCATGCCGGTCTTCGACACGGCGCCAACCGAGGCGGAGAGGGTCACGTTGTCGCCCACGTTGAGATCCGAATAGCTTCCCGTGTTGGTTGCGGTCGCGCCCTCATCCACGGTCACCGAAGCCGCGTACGCGTTCACCGCCGGGGGCGAGTTCACGGAGACCAGTAGGTCCACGGCGATACCCAGGTTGATCAGCTCCTGGGTATAGTAAATCCTGAAGTTGCCAACTGCGTCCTGGCCATAGGCGTAGTAGACCCGCCAAGTCCCCGCTTCGCTGTATCGAGGGAACGAGACTTGGCTCTGGTAAACGCCGTCCAGGGCGCTCCCGGAAATACGGTTGTAATCGCCGAAACAGGCGTAGCGCTGCTGGGCCTGCGAGGGGCTGATAAAGCTCATGCACCCCTGAACCAATCCCGACAGGTTATCGGTCAAGCGCACCGTAACCGTGACGCTTTGCGAGCTGGAAGAGACATCGATCGCGCCGGGCACAAAGGTCAGTGACTGCAACACCGGCGCGGCCGTGTCGGAGTTGGAAGCTACCTGGAGGTTCACGGCGATATTCAATCCGATCAGCTCCTGGGTGTAGTAAATCTTGAAGTTGCCGACTGCGTCCTGGCCGTAGACGTAGTAGACCTGCCAAGTCCCCGCTTCGCTGAACTGAGGAAACGAGACTGGGCTCTGGTAGATGCCATCCAGGGCGGTTCCGGAAATGCGGTTGTAATCGCCGAAGCAGGCGTAGCGCTGCTGGGCCTGCGAGGGGCTGATAAAGCTCATGCACCCCTGAAGTAATCCCGACAGGTTGTCGGTGAAGCGCACCGTGACCGTGACCGTCTGCGAACCGGACGAGACGTCAATCACACCGGGAACAAAGCTCAGCGTCAGCAACAGCGGCGCGGCAATGTCGGCCGTGGAAGTTACCTGGAGGTTCACGGCGATACCCAACCCGATCAACTCCTGCGTGTAGTAGATCTTAAAGTTGCCGACCGCGTCCTGGCCGTAGGCGTAGTAGACCTGCCACATCCCCGCTTCACTCGCCTGGGGAAACGAGACTGGACTATGGTAAACGCCGTCCAGGGCGGTTCCGGAGATTCGGTTGTAATCGCCGAAGCAGGCGTAGCGCTGCTGGGCCTGAGAAGGGCTGATAAAGCTCATGCACCCCTGAAGTAATCCCGACAGGTCGTCCGTAAAGCGCACCGTGACCGTAACCGTCTGCGCACTGAACCCAACGTCAATCATTGTGGGGCTGAAGGTGAGGGACCGCAACACGGGAGCCGCGGTGTCCGATTGGGCGCTGGCCTGCCAGCTCACGGCGCCCAACAGGGCCAGAGCGAGTGGCCGACACAGCCACCCTTCCGTGGCTGCCCAGACTACCCGGCGAAGCCAAGACATGAAACCTCCTGGTCGGCAGCGTGAGGTATCAAGCCGCTCAATGTCAGGTAAGGGCCGGAAGAGCCTGGCGTCAAGCGGCAAAGCACGGCATCGAAGCGAAATTCGACCTTGCCGCGCTTTGCCGCGCGGTCTGCCCCAAGAGGGCGCCCCAGAACCGTCCCGGCGGCTGGACGGGCTGTGTCGAAATCCCCCAACCTGCCCCAAACTTGGGCCATAATTGGGTATGCCGCCCCGAGGGGTCCTCGCCGGATGTCTGGGCCTCGCCATGGCTTGGGCGCAGGAGGCCGCCAAGCCGGACCTGTATCGCGACCAGGTCCAGCCGATCCTGGAGCGGAACTGCCTGCCCTGCCATAACGCCAAGGTCAAACAGGGCGGTCTCGACCTGTCGACTCGCGAGGGGCTTCTCCGAGGCAGCCAGCACGGCCCCGTCGTCAACCCCGGGAATCCCGCCGACAGCCAGCTCTTCAAACTGGTCTCCCACATCTCCCAGCCGGCCATGCCTTTCAACGGCAAGAAACTGCCCGGCGAGGACATCGCCCGGCTCTCGGACTGGATCAAGGCCGGAGTTCCCTACGGCGAGGCGGTGGACGACCTGGACGGGGTCAACCTCAGCGAAGTCTCCAAGCACTGGGCCTTCCGCACGCCGCGGCGGCCGGTGCTGCCTGCCAACCGGGCCCGCAACCCGATCGATGCCTTCATCGCGGCGGAGTACGAAAAGCGCGGCCTCCAGCCGCTGCCGGAAGCCGGCCGCCGCACCCTGATCCGGCGGGTCTACCTGGATCTGATCGGGCTTCCGCCGTCGCCCGAGGACGTAGCGAGCTTCCTGGCGGACAAATCGCCCGATGCCTACGAAAAGGTGGTCGACCGCCTGCTGGCCAGCCCGCGGCACGGGGAACGCTGGGGCCGCCATTGGCTGGATGTCTGGCGCTACTCGGATTGGTACGGCCGGCGGGCCAGCGGCGAGATTCGCTACATCCAGCGTCACATCTGGCGGTGGCGCGACTGGACCGTGGAGGCGCTCAACCGCAACAAGCCCTACGACCGGATGATCCTGGAAATGATCGCCGGCGACGAGCTCGCGCCCGCCGATCCGGACACGGTGCGCGCCACCGGCTACCTGGCGCGCAACTGGTACAAGTTTAACCGCAACGTCTGGCTGCAGGACACCGTCGAGTACACGTCGATGGCCTTCCTGGGCCTGACGCTCAAGTGCGCCCGCTGCCACACCCACAAGTACGACCCCATCCCGCACACCGACTACTATCGCTTCCGCGCCTTTTTTGAACCGGAGGACGTGCGCACCGACCGCGTGCAAGGCCAGGCCGACACGCTTCTGGACGGGCTCTCCCGCGTCTATGACGCCGACACGTCGCATCCCACTTACCGCTTCATCCGCGGCAACGAGAACAATCCGGACACCTCGGTGGTCTTGCAGCCCGGCATCCCACGGCTTTTCGGAAAACCCGAACTGAACATCCAGCCCGTCTCCTTGCCGGTGGAGGCCTACTTCCCGGATGGCCGTGCCTTCGTTCCGGGCGACCTGGTGGCGCAGGCTCGCGCGGAGATCGAAAAGGCGGAAGCGGCGCTCAACAAGGCGCGCGCCAAACCCGAGCCCGCTCCCGTGGTTGCCGCCGCCGGGAAGCAACTGGAAGCGGCCAGAGCCGCGCTGCCGGCGCTGGAGGCGCGCATCAAGGCCGATCTGGCGGCGATGGCCACTCCGGTTCCTCCCGAAGCCGAACAACTCGCCGAGGAAGCGCGCAAGCTCGAACGCAAGGTCAACGTGCTCACGGCCGAGGCCGCCCTGATTCTGGGCCAGCACCAGTTCGACAAGGCCGCCGGCGATGAGAAGAAGCTCGGCGCCGTCACCGGCAAGCTGGAAGCGGCGCTTAAGGCGCTGAAGGAGCCGGCCGAGGGCTACACGCCCATCGGCCCTAAGTACCCGGCGCTCAGCAGCGGGCGCC
>JACOSH010000368.1 GCA_016178945.1 Acidobacteriota bacterium | reverse complement strand
TCTCGCAAGGTGGCTGAGGGTAGGCGTGAAGTCCTTGGTGGGCTCAGGATCTATCTCGCAAAGAACGCCAAGATCGCCAGGAAGAACACCTACAGAGAGCGCGCGTAAGCAAGGGTGCGAAATCCGCAGAGAGGATCCTACTTGACGGTCGGGTACTTGATCCCTAACTGCTCCATGTAGGTGGAGTACTTGGACGGATCATAGCGGAGCTTCTCCAACTGGGGGCGGAACTTTTCCATTTTTTCCTTGTTCAGGTGGATGGGAGCGGTGGTTCCGTCCGGGATCAGCGACTTCCACTGTGTCTCCTTGGTCTGCTCCGCGAAGTACTGGCGGGCGGTCTGGAGAATCTCCGGCTTCAGCAGCAGGTCGAGCGCGGTCATGACGTGCGCCTTGGCGCCGGCGGTGGCGCCTTTGTGCGCGATCGTGGTGGCCATGGCGATGCCGCTGGACCAGTGATGTCCGACCATACCAGGGATGTTGCCGGGATAACGCAGCACCACAGTGGGTAGATTCCAGGAGACCTCGGCGATGTCATCGGAGCCGGCGCCGAACATGCCGGGCGTGCCGGTCTTCAGCTCTGCGGGCTCCTTGTGCAATCCCTCGACTTTGGCCTGCAGCTCAGCCTGCGCGGCGCGAGCCAGGGTCTGGTCGGCCTCGGCCCATTGCGGCATCCCCACCTTCTTGATGTTTGCGTAGAGCGTTTCGGCCACCGGCTTGTTGAAGTGGCCGGGCCAGGTGGCGGCCAGCACGCGCTCGGTCATGCTGGTGTCGGTCATCTGAGCGGCCGCGGCGGCGATCTTTGTGCCGATGGCGTGCAATTCGCGGATGCGGTCGTAGTCCCACTCGCGGAAGAAGTACCAGACGCTGGCCTCGGGCGGCACCACGTTGGGCTGGTCGCCGCCGTGGGTGATGACGTAATGGGAGCGGTGCTCCAGGCGGAGATGCTCACGGCGGTAGTTCCAGCCGACATTCATCAGCTCGACCGCGTCGAGCGCGCTGCGGCCTTTCCAGGGCGAGCCGGCGCCGTGGGCGCTGACGCCGTGAAAGCTGTACTCGGTCGAGACCAAGCCCGATCCGCTGGGGCCGTAGTTGGTTCCGAAGTCGCTGGAGATGTGGGTGGAGAGCATCACGTCCAGATCGCGGAAGAGGCCGGCCAGCACCATGTAGGTGCGGCTGGCCAGCAACTCCTCGGCCACGCCCGGATACACCCGGATCGTGCCGGGGATCCGGTGCCGCTGCATAATCTGCTTGAGGGCGATGGCGGCGGTGACGTTGACCGCCTGGCCGGCGTTGTGGCCCTCGCCATGCCCCGGACCTCCCGCGATCAGGGGCGCGTGATAGGCCACGCCCGGCTTCTGCGAAGTCTCCGGCAGGCCGTCGATGTCGGCCATGAAACCGATCACCGGCTTGCCCGATCCCCAACTGGCGACGAACCCGGTGGGCATGCCGGCCACGCCGCGCGTCACTTGAAAGCCTTCCTTCTCCAGCAGGCCGGTGACATAGGCGGCCGTGGAGAACTCCTGAAAGCCCAGCTCGGCGAAGCTGAAGATGGAGTCGACCACTTGCTGCGTGAAGAGGCGGCGGGAGTCCACCCTTTCGAGGGCCTCGGATTTCAGTTGCTCGACGGAGGGGGGTTGGGGGGAGGCCGGAAAAGGCAAAAGGCAAAAAGCAAAAATCAAAAGGCAAAAGGGATTTGGAAGGGATTTGTTCATTTGTGTGTCACCTCTTGGTAGACTTCCAGGACTTCGCGGGCGGTGCGTTCCCAACTGAACTTGGCGGCGTGGACTTGGCCCGCTTTGGCCAGCCGGGCGCGCAGCTCCGGGTCGAGCAGCACTTCTTTGATGCCGCGCGCGATGTCGAAGACGTTTTCCGGATTCACCAGCATGGCGGCATCGCCCACCACCTCCGGCAGCGAGCTCGACGACGAGGTAATGACCGGAGCTCCGGAGGCCATGGCTTCCAGCGGAGGGAGTCCGAAGCCCTCATAGAGCGAGGGGAAGACGAAGGCCGTGGCCGACTCGTAAAAGGTGCGCAGCGTGTCGAAGGGGACGAAGCCGAGGAAACGCACCACGTGCTCGACGCGGCTCTGAATCACCGTGCGGCGGACCTCGGGATGGTCCGAGATTTCGTCCCCGATGATAATCAGGTGAAGGTCTTTGTATTCCGGGCGCTGCTCGAGTTCCTCGCGGGCCACGGCAAAGGCCTCCACCAGGCGCGGGACGTTCTTCTGCGGGCGGATGCTGCCCGCGTAGAGCAGAAACGGGTAGTGGATCTGGTATCGCTCGAGGATGCGGCGTCGCTCCAGCGCGGCGGCCTCCGGTCCGGCGGCGCGCGCGTCGGCCACGTGGCGATGCCGGAAGAACTCCGGGTTGGGCGCGTTGTACACCATGCGGATCTTGTCGTGCGGAACAAATAGCAGGTTCTCGACATCCTTGCGGGTGGCGGCCGATACCACAATCACGCGCTCGGCGCGCATCAGGCCGGTGCGAAAGCGAAAGCGATGCCAGTCCTGGCGCGGCCCTTTGCGTTCCTCAAACAGCAGGCTGCTCATGTCGTGGATGGTGACCACATAAGGCCGGGGCATCAACAGCGGGACCCGGTTCAAGGGGATATGGACCAGGTCGGCCGCGAAGCGGTGCAGGAAGGCCGGAAAGCCGACGTTGTCGACTGGATCGGTGTCCGGGCGCTTGTAGACCGCGGTCTCGAAGTTCTGGGGCAGATCGTGAAAGCTCTGCACCGCTTCGGCGGAGCCAACTTGTCCGCAGTGAAATCAAATCAGTGTGTCGAAAGTTGGCGGCGCACAAATCGAAAGGAAAACCATTATGGCTATCAATTATGCAAAGCTCTTCAACCGCCGCGTGACGCCGCAGTCGCAGCCGATCCCGGT
>JACOSH010000367.1 GCA_016178945.1 Acidobacteriota bacterium | reverse complement strand
GTGCGGCCGTAGCGGGCAAAATCGGCCAGGTCCGCCGGCAGCGGCGGAAAGACGCTGGGCCCGCCGCGCTCCGGATTCAACCGCCCGCTCAGATACAGGATGCTGTCGCGGATCGCCTCGGCATCCAGGCGCCGCCGCGAATAACGCCACAACAGCCGGTTGGCCGGATCCGCCGCCGGGTCGCGCACCGCCGGATTCTCCGCGGCCTGCAGGTAGGTCGCCGAGGTCATCATCAGCCGGTGCATCGCCTTGACGCTCCACTTTTCTTCGATGAACTTCAGCGCCAGCCAGTCCAGAAGCTCCGGATGAGTGGGACGCGCGCCGTTGCGGCCGAAGTCGCTGGGCGTTTCGACGATCCCCCGTCCAAAATGCTGTTGCCAGATGCGATTCACCATGACCCGCGCGGTGAGCGGATGGTCCGCCCGCGCGATCCACTTGGCCAGCGTGATGCGCAGCCCGCGGGTTGGAAACTGCCGGTAGCGGTCGCTCTCGATCGCCGCCGGTTGGGAGTTGCCCGTGATCGAGCTCAAGAAGCCCGGCTCGACCACCTCGCCCGGCTGGCGATAATCGCCGCTCCGCAGCACATGCGTCAGCGGCAGTCCCGGTCCGGCCGGCGGACCGGGCACATTGGTAATCGACAACACCCGCGGCCGCAGCCGCGCGATCCTCCGCTCGAGAAGCGACTTCTTGCCCATCAACTCGCGATGCCGTTCCTTGTCGGCTTCGGTGAAGTAGCGGGGCTTCTCCCGGCCCAGCTCCGCGCGCAGATCCTCGATCCCCAGCGCCTGGTAGCGGTCGTCCGACGGCCGGAGCCGCTTCAGAAGATCCTTCTCAAAGGCATCCAGGGCGCGTTTCTCCTCCAGGTCCTGGGTCCGGTCCGCGGCCTCCCGGAGCTCCCGGTGGCGCTCCACTTCCGGCGGGGTGTAGGTGGTCTGCCCCTTCCATCGCAGCTCCAGCCGCAGGTCCTCCGTGGTGAGCTCCCGGTTCCTGGCCTCCGCCGCGCGTTTCTCGACCAGCCGGGGCAGCAGCGCCTTCTCCATCTCGGCCAGCTCGCGCGCGTCGGGACCGGATTTGAGCGCCTCCTCGCTGGCCTTGATCCGGGCCGCGGCGCGCTCGGCCATCGCCTGGTCTTTGTGCGGGACTTCGACATCCTCCACCCGGATGGCATTGAAGAACGCCTGCATACGGTAGAAATCGCGGGTAGGGATGGGATCGTACTTGTGATCGTGGCAGCGGGCGCAGCCCAGCGTCAACCCCATGAACACCGAGGCCGTGGTCGCGGTGACTTCACTCAGGTAATTCTGCCGCACCTCGTCGGCCACTAGGTTTGACCGGTCCCACGGCGCCAACCGCAGGAAGGCCACCGGAACATGTCCCTGAATGTCGGGCTGATAGTTGTTGCGCGTCTGGCTGTGTTCGTCCCCGCCGGCAAGCTGCTTGAGAACGAACTGATCGTAGGGCATGTCGCGGTTGAATGCGTTGATGACCCAGTCGCGGTACCGCCACGCGTTGCCGATGGCCCCGTCGCCTTCCAGGCCGCTGGTCTCGCCATAGCGCGCCAGGTCCAGCCAGTAGCGGCCCCAGCGCTCGCCGTAGCGCGGATCGTCCAGCAGCTTGTCGAGAAGCCGGGCGTAGGCGCCACTCGAGGTGTCGTCCAGGAAGGCCTGCAGCTCATCGGGAGAGGGCGGCATCCCCACCAGGTCGAAGTACGCCCGGCGCGCCAGGGTGCGCTTGTGCGCTGGAGGCGCGGGCTCCAGCCCTCGCTCCTCCAGCTTGCGCAGACTGAACGCATCGATCGGATTGCGCACCCAGCCGGCCCGCCGGACCGCCGGCGGATCGTGTTTGACCGGCGCTTGGAACGCCCAGCTCCCGGCCTGATCGGCGGCCTTGGCCGGGGCCAGCGCGCGGATCCATCCTTCGATGGCCGCGATGTCCGCATCCGGCAGCGCCTTACCGAAGGGCATGCGGGGCGTCAACTCGCCCTTGAGCATCTTGACCAGCGGGCTGGCGGCCGGATCGCCCCCCACCACGGCGCGTCCGTGCTTGTTGCCGCCGGCGATCAGGGTCTCGGCGTTGAGCACCGAGAACCCGCTGGTCTTGACCTTCTCGGCGTGGCACTCCGCGCAGTGCGCCGCCAGCAGCGGCCGGACTTTCTGCTCGAAGGTCGCGTCCGCCGCCGGCGCATTTGCCGCCAGCGCCAGCAGGATGATCCCTGTCCGCACCATGCCTCCTCGTCCCGAAATCTGCAAGGCAGGCCTTGGACCTGCCCCACGATGATAGAATACTGCATCAGAACCATGACGCGCCTCACACGACGCCACGCCCTCCGCCAACTGGCCGGGATGTTTGGCGCGGGCGCCTTCGCCCAGACCGGCGAACCGCTGCTGGAGCCGGCCAATGTTTTCGACTTCATGCCTTTGGCCAAGGCCAAGCTCGACCCCATCGCCTGGGACTACCTGGAAGGCGGCTCGGAAGATGAAGTCTCCCTCCGCGACAACCGCGAAGGGTTCAACCGGATTGTGATCCGCCCGCGCGCCCTGGTCGATGTCCACAAGATCGACCTCTCGCTGGAGCTGTTCGGCCTCCGGCTCGACTATCCCATCCTGCTGGATCCGGCCGGCGGCAAGAACTGCTTCCACGCCGACGGAGAGAACCTGGTGGCCGCCGCCGCCGCCAAAGCCAAGGCGCTCCACATCACCAACGGCGGAATCCAGAAACTGGTCGAAGCCGGCAAAGGCCCCGTGCATTTCCAGCTCACCACGGGCGGCGAGCTGCGCAACACGCAAACCATGCGAGCCTTCGTGAAGCGGCTGGAATCCTCCGGCTGCTCCGGCATTTGCTTTACCACCGACATCATGTACGTCTCGCACCGCGAGCGCAACATCCACAACCGGTTCGAGCGGCGCTGGTGCGAAACCGGCGTCCCACCGCGCGATGCCCAAGGCAAGCTGCCGCGCTCGCCCAATCCGGAGCAAGCCGCCCAGTATCCCGAGCGCCCCTTCCCGACCCCGACCTGGGCGACCGTCAAGGAATTGCGGCAGCTCACCAAGCTGCCCATTCTGCTCAAGGGCATCCTGACCAAAGAGGACGCCCAGCGGGCGGTCGAAGCCGGCATGTCCGGCGTGATCGTCTCCAATCACGGCGCGCGCCAACTCGATCATGTAGGCGGCACCATTGAGGCGCTGCCCGAAGTGGTCGAGGGCGCGGCCGGCCGGATCCCGGTGTTGATCGATGGCGGCTTCCGCCGCGGCACCGACATCCTCAAAGCCCTGGCGTTGGGCGCGAAAGCCATTTGTATCGCGCGTCCGTATCTGTATGGCCTGGCCGCCTTCGGCGGGCCCGGCGTGGAACGAGTGCTGGAGCTGCTGCGCACCGAACTGGCGCTCGATATGGGTCTGGCCGGAGTCCCCAACCTCCCGGCCATCGACCGCGGTCTGGTGCGCATTCGAGGAGGTAACTTCCGATGAAACGCAGAGAATTCCTGGCCGCCGGCATCGGCGCCGCCTACGCCGCCGTGGATGCTCCGGCCCGCCCGGCCAAGGTCCACAAGCTGTTCAAGTCGCCCGACGGCCATCCCAACGGGCTGGAAACCACCGACGAAGGTCTGTGGGTGGGCGAGCAGACCACCGACCGCGCGCACCTGGTGGACTGGCACGGCAAGCTGCTCCGCAGCGTCGAGACCGAGTCCTCCAACACCAGCGGCATCGCTTACGGCGGGGGCTACCTCTGGATGGCCGCCAACGGCAAGGCCATCGGCCGCGCGCCGAAGCCGACCGATGAGGCCACGGGCGCGGTCGTCCAGGTGGACCCGCATACCGGCAAGACGGTCTCGCGCCACCCCATCCCCGGCGGCGGCGGGGTCCACGGCCTCGAGTATTCGCACGACACGCTGTGGATCACGTCGCTCAAGATCCAGAAGCTCTCGCAGGTGAATCCCAAGACCTGGGAAGTGCTCCACCAGATCCCGGTGCACCTGGGCCGCGCCCACGGCCTGGCCTGGGACAACGGCGCCATCTGGTGCATGCACTCCACCGATCGGGTGATTCATAAGCTGGATGCCAAGACCGGTAAGCTGCTGGAAGTGGTCACGCTCTCCAAGGACGACCCCGACCCGCACGGCATGTGCCTGTACAAGGGGCACCTCTACTATTGCGACGCGGGCATCGCCCCGGGCGGGACCAGCAACAACAGTTCGTCGGCCGGCTACATATGCCGCATCGACCTGTAGGGTCCGTTCTGTTGCTGGCGGCTTCGCTCTGTCTTTGCCAGGAACCCGCGGGACCGCACATCTTTCGCCCGGCCGATCAATCGGTAATCGCGGCCCCGCTGGTGATCGTGGCGCGGGGCTCCGGAAAGGCCGAGTTGCGGCTGGACGGCAAGCCCATCCTGACGACGCAGCCGGGCCCTTCCGCTCTCACCGCCACGCTCAAGCCAGGGCCCGGTCTTCACGAGTTGATTCTCGCCGATGGCGGCGCCGAGCGGAAGGTCTCCTTCTTCGTGCCCGGCGCCGCCAACGCCCCGGATTGGAAGCTCTTCAAGCCGCACCCGCCGGCGGCGGTCTGCGACACGTGCCACGCCGTCAAAGACGGCGCCTGGGATTTCAAGGGCGCGACCCTGGCCCAAAGCTGCTTCGCCTGTCACGACTCCAAGCCGTTTGCGGCGGCCCACTCGCACAATACCGAAACCCTGGCCGAGTGCCAGATGTGCCACCACTCGCACGGCTCCACGTCCGCGCGGCATCTGAAAATGAGAAAGGAGCTGGCCTGCAGGCAGTGCCACGGATGAATCGCTTGCTCGGTTACCAGCCTAGGGCCAGCCGGACCATCGTGCGCACGCATACTCCTGACGGGCCTTTGGCCATGTGCGGCTTGGCCTCGTCGAGCCAGGCGGTGCCGGCGATGTCGAGGTGCACCCAGGGGGTCTTGCCGGCAAACTCCTTGAGGAACATGGCGGCGGTGACGGCGCCGCCCCAGCGGCCTCCGATATTGGGCAGGTCGGCGAAAGCGGATTTCAGGTAGTCCTTGTAGTCGTCGTCGAGCGGCATGTGCCACATTTTTTCCCCCTCGGCGGCGGCGGCGGTCATCACCTTCAAGCGCAACTCGTCGTCGCTGGAAAAAACCCCGACGTTGATGTGCCCCAGCGCCACCACGATCGCGCCGGTGAGCGTGGCGGCGTCGACCAGATGGGTGCAGCCCAGGCGCTGAGCGTACGTGAGGGCGTCGGCGAGAATCAGGCGGCCCTCGGCGTCGGTGTTGAGCACTTCGATGGTCTTGCCGGAGAGCGAGGTCACGATGTCGCCGGGACGCTGGGCCCGGCTGCCGGTCATATTCTCGACCGTGGGGATCAAGGCGGTGACCGGGATAGCCGGCTGGAGCTGGGCAATGGCGCGCATGGCCCCCAGGACGGCCGCGCCGCCGGCCATGTCGTACTTCATCTTCTCCATGCCGTCGGCGGGCTTGATGGACAGGCCACCCGAGTCGAAGGTCACCCCCTTGCCCACCAGTCCGAGGTGAGCGCCCCCGGGGGCGGGCGATTCGGGACGGTAGCGCAAGACGATCAGCGCCGGAGGCTCGGCGCTGCCCTGGGCGACTCCCAGCAGCGCCCCCATGCCGAGTTGCTGCATGCGGTCCTGGTCGAGGATCTCGCAGCCCAAGCCCTGCTCGGAGGCCATCTGGCGGGCGCGGCCGGCCAGCACGGTCGGAGTCAAGCGATTCGACGGCTCGTTGATGAGCTCGCGCGCGAAGTTCTGGCACTCCGCCAAAATCTGGCCGCGGCGGAGGCCGGCCTCCAGTGCATCGCCGCCTCCGGGAACGGCCACGGTGATCCGGTCCACGGACTTGTTCCCGTTTTTCTCGCTCTTGTGCGCGTCCGGATCAAAGTTCCCCAGGATGGCGCCCTCGACGGCCGCCGCCACGCCCTCTGGAGTCGCCACGCCGCCGTTCAGCAATACCGCCACTTCCTTGATCGACTTGGATTTCAGATGGCGCACGGCGCCGCCCGCGGCCTTGCGCAGGTCGGCCGTGGAGAACTTGTCGGGCTTGCCGCCGCCCACCAGCAGGAGCCGCTTGGCGGCGAATCCAGCGGGGCGGTGGACCAAGGCCAGTTCCAGCGGCTTGCCGGAGAATTCCTTGGACTCGTACAGCTCCTGAACGATCGCCGGCAGGCGATCCTTTTGGTCCTCAAAGGCCACCAGGATGGCCGCGTCGCAGGGGATGGTCTCGATCGGTACGCGCTTCAATTCGGTCTGCACTAGTCTCTTGCCTTTCTGGCTCGAATCGCGTCCCTGGCTTCGGCTTCCGCCGTTCGGGCGCGCTCGGCTTGACGCTTGTCGTGAAACTTCTTGCCTTTGGCCACGGCCAGCTCGCACTTGATGCGGCCGCCTTTCAGGTAAACCTTGGTGGGGATCAGCGACAGTCCCTTCTCCCGGATGATGCTTTGCAGCCGGTCGATCTCCTTGCGGTGGAGCAGCAGCTTGCGGCCGCGGACGGGGAGATGGTTCTGGCGGTTGCCGTGGGAGTATTCGCTGATGTGGGCGTTGAGGAGCCAGGCCTCGTTCCGCTCCACCGAGGCGTAGGCATCCTTCAACTGGATCTGGCCGGACTTGGCGGCCTTGACTTCCGTGCCGGTGAGGACCAGGCCAGCCTCGAACCGGTCCATCAGGAAGTAGTTGTGACTGGCCGGGCGGTTATCACTCAAGATCTTGAACTGAAAGTCTTTGTCTGCCAATTTGAACTCAACGCCTCTCGGGGATCGAGCGTCAATGATGTCAGGTGGCCAACTCCTCGATGAGCTATGTCTATTTTACCACAGGAACACTAACATGCGATTTAGCAATAAGTTAGCGATTGTATTGGGGGTGTTTCTGGCCATCGTTCCGCTGCCCGCGCGGACCAAGAAAGGGGACCGCCTGCTGGTGCAGGGCAAGCAGGCGGAGTTGCGCAAGGCCTGGGACCAGGCGCTGGATCTCTACGAGCAGGCCCTGAGCGAAGATCCCACCGACGCGGCCTACCAGTTGGCGACCACGCGCGTGCGTTTCCAGGCTGCCCAGTTCCACGTCGATCAGGGGCAGAAATTGCGCGCCCAAGGAAAGCTGGACGAGGCGCTGGCGGAATTCGAGAAGGCGTACCGGATCGATTCCGGCTCCTCGATCGCCGAGATGGAAGTGCGGCGGACACGGGCCATGATCGAGCGTGAGAAGAAAAAGAAGACCGAGTCCACTCCCGACGAACGGGCCCTGACCCCGACCGACGCGGCCAAGAAGGAGATTCAGGAGCGGATCGAGCGCATCCAGGCGGTGCCGGAGCTGAGGCCGCTGTCGCCGCAGGCGATCAACCTGAAGATGAACAATCAGCCGCCCCGGGTGCTGTTTGAGACCGTGGGCAAGCTGGCCGGGGTCAATGTGCTGTTCGATCAGGACTTCACCCAGGGCGCCACCCGCAGCCAGTCGGTGGAATTCACCAATTCGACGCTGGAAGAGGCGCTGGATCACCTGGCGGTGCTCACCAAGTCGTTCTGGAAAGCGCTGTCGCCGAACACGATTTTTGTCACCCAGGACAACACCACCAAGCGGCGCGATTACGAAGAGCAGGTGATGAAGGTCTTCTACCTGACCAACGTCAACACGCCGCAGGAACTGCAGGAGGTGGCCACCGCGGTGCGCGGGATCTGCGACATCCGGCGGCTGTTTACCTACAACTCGCAGATGGCGATCCTGGTGCGGGCCGAAGCCGATCGCGTGGCGCTGGCCGAAAAAGTTATCTCCGACATGGACAAGCCGCGGTCGGAGGTGGTGATCGACATTCTGGTGATGGAGGCCAGCCGGACGCGGTCTCGCGATCTGGCGATGAACGCGGCTCGGGGCGGGATCAATACACCGATCGTCTACAAGGGGCCGAGCGCGACCACGGCGCCGGCCGGCACAGGAACCGGCACGGGCACGGGAACGGGCACGACCACCCCCACGACCACCACCGGAAGCGGCACGAGCACCTCGGTGTCCGGCCAGCGGGTAATCTCGCTGGGCCAGTACGCGGTGACGGCGCCGCTGGGCGCGCTGCAAGCCATCATGAAGGACTCCAACACGCGCATCCTGCAGTCGCCGCAGGTGCGCGCGGCCGACGCCGCCAAGGCCAGCCTGAAGATCGGCGAGAAGGTCCCCATCGCCAGCGGCAGCTTCCAGCCGGGCATCGGCGGCGTGGGCATCAATCCGCTGGTGAATACCCAATTCCAATTCATCGACGTGGGAGTGAACGTGGACATCACGCCCAAGATCCACGGCGTCGACGACGTCTCCCTGAAGGTGGAGGTCGACATCTCCAACCGGCGGGAAAGCATCAACCTGGGCGGCATCGAGCAGCCCATCATCGGCCAGCGCAAGGTCAATTTCGAAGTGCGGATGAAGGAAGGTGAGGTCAACATCCTGGGCGGGCTGATGCAGGTGCAGGAGAACAAATCGGTGAGCGGCGTGCCGTTTCTCTCGAGCATCCCGCTGATCCGGCGGTTGTTCACCGAAGAAACCATCGAGAAGAATGAGAGCGAGCTGCTCTTCGTGCTGATTCCGCACATCGTGCGCGCCCCCGAGATCACCGAGCAGAACCTGAAGGGGATCGCGGTGGGCAACGATCAGGTGGTGAAGCTGAGCTATGCGTCCCGGCGCGGGGCAGCGGCGGCTGCGGCGGCTCCCGCTCCTGGCGCGCCGCCGGCAGGCCCGGCGCCCACCCCGCTGGCCCCTCCGGTGACGGCGCCGCCACCGCCCGAGCCGCCCAAAGCCGCGACCGGTCCCAAGCTGACGTTTGCTCCGCCGCAAGCGGAGGGAGCGCTGGGCGGAGCGATCACCGCGACCCTGGTAGCCGAAGACGTCAAAGACCTGTTCGCCGTCCCGATGCGCATCAAGTACGATCCCAAGGTGGTGCACCTGACGGATGCGTCGCCGGGCAACCTGCTGTCGCTCGATGGGCTGAAGCCCGGGCCGGCCATCAAGAACATCCTCAACGATGTCGGCGAGGCGCAGGTCACCGTGTCGCTGCTGCCGTGCGCGGGCGGCGTGTCGGGCTCTGGCAACCTGGCCACCTTTGTTTTTCAAGCCGTGGGGAAGGGAACCACTGAGGTGATTTTCCAGGAATTGCAGCTTCGCAACATGCGGCTGCAAGATACCGGCGGGCAGGCGCCCCGGCTCTCCATCACCGTGAAGTAGACGATGCGGAGGAAGACACAAAGCGGGCTGACCCTGATTGAGCTGATCGTGGCGTTCACGATCCTGCTGCTGCTTTCCGGGATGGCCGTGCCGATGGCGCGCTCCAAGGTGCGGCGCGAGAAGGAGCGCGACCTGCGCTGGGCGCTGCGCGAGATGCGCACCGCCATCGACCGCTACAAGGACGCCTCCGATCGCGGGGAGCTGGGACCGGTGAAGGCGGACTCCAACGGATACCCCGAATCCCTGGAGGTCCTGGTGGACGGCGTCAAGCTCGCCAACAAGGTGGACCAGAAGATCCGGTTCCTGCGACGCCTTCCCAAGGACCCGTTCACGCGCAACACGGATTGGGGCAAGCGCAGCGTGCAGGACGATCCCAAGTCGAACTCCTGGGGAGGGCAGAACGTCTTTGACGTGTTCAGCAAGACGATGGAGAAGGCAGCCGATGGCACACCGTATTCGGAGTGGTAGAGCCGGCTTCACCCTGGTGGAGATCCTGATCGTGATGGCGATCATCGGGATCATCATCTCGGTGGCCATCCCGATCTACACCAAGTCGCTCCAGCGCACCAAGGAGAGCGTGCTCAAGAGCAACCTGTTCACGCTGCGCAACGTGATCGACGAATACACCTACGACAAGCAGAAGGCGCCGCAGGCGCTGCAGGACCTGGTGAGCGAGGGCTACCTGCGCGCCATCCCGGTGGATCCCATAACCGGCAGCAACACGAGCTGGAAGGTCGAGATGGAGGACGCCGGCCGCAGCGCCAACCAGACCGAGCCGGGCATCTTCGACGTCAAGAGCGGGTCGGACAAGACCAGCCTGGAAGGCACGCCCTACTCGGAGTGGTGAGCCTCCCGTGGTGAGCCTCCCCTAAAACGTCACCTTCACCGCGAACTGGAACTGGCGGGCCGTGCCGGCGACGTTGGAGACCTGACCAAACCCGGAGACCGTGACATTGTTGGTGGCCGGGTTCTCGAAATTGGGGTGGTTGAGCGCGTTGTAGGCTTCCGCGCGGAACTGGACCTTGGCGCGCTCGGTCAAGCGGAAGTACTTGATCGCCGACAAGTCCCACTTCATCTGCCCGTCCCCGCGCACGCCGGCGAAGCGCAGCGGGAAGGTCCGGACGTTGGAAGCGAGTTGGCGCGCCGAGGCGCGCTCGAAGCCGGCATCCACGTTAATCCAGCGATCCACGGAGCGCTGGTCCGAGGGCAGCGCGATGTCCCGAATGTTGCCGCGGAAGATCAGGTTGCCGAAATCCAGCGGCGCGCCCGACTGGTGCTGGATCAGCGCGTTCAACTGCCAGCCTCCCAGGAACCTTCGCGACTTGCCGAAGGGCAGCTCATAGATCCCGCTGAAGGCCCAGCGTTTGGGACGGTCGAACGAGGAGACGGTGCGGTACGGCGCGGTCTCAAAGGAATTCAGGAATTCGGTGGCTTCCATCGCTTTCGACCAGGTGTAGGCGGTCTGAAAGGTGAAGCCGGCGGCGAAGCGCCGTTCGGCGCGGATCTCCAGCGCATGATACCAGGAGTAGCCGATCGGTTCGGTCACCTGGAGGTTGCCGAACTCCGGGTAGGGCCGCGCCAGTTGCGAGCGCGAGATGTTCCGCGTGAAAACCGGATCCAGGCCGAAGAAGGGATTGGAAAACGACTGGTTGAGGAAGTCGATGGTGCGCTGGTCGCGTTCGGGAGAGGTGCTGAGCGCGCTTCCGGGAATGGCGTTGATGTCGCGGGCGATCTGGAGGCGCGTGCCCCGGTTGCCGAGATAGCCGGCTTCCAGCAGAATGCCCGCGGCCAACTGGCGCTGGAACCCGAGGCTCCAGCGCTGGGCATAGGGGTTCAGGCGGCTCGACGGATAGAAACTCAGCGGCCGGCCGAGCTGGGTGGTCAGCCCGCCCGGCGAGGATAGCGCCGGGGCCAGTCCGCCAGGGAAAGGATTCCCCGTGCCGGCGACGTAGGTGACTCCGCTATCGACAGACACCTGCAGCGGCGTCACGGCCGTGAACCCGTACTGGTAGGGCGCGCTGCGGTTGGTGCCGATGGTGTCGAGGAAGATGCCGTAGCCGGCGCGCATCACGGTCTTGGGGCCGAGCTGCCAGGCCAGGCCGATGCGCGGCATCCAGTGGCTCTTCTGGACGTCCCACAGCGATCGACCGTTCGATCCGCCGGCGAACTGCAATCCGCCGCGTACCCGGAATTGGGCCGCGGCCAGCTCGGGCAGCGGGTTGCGCGCGTAGGCCTCGCGAGCCTTGGCTTCGATGGGATTGGTGGCGTCGTAGGCGAATCCTTTGATCGAGCGATCGAAGCGCTCGGTCATGGGACTCTCGTAATCGTAGCGCAGGCCCAGGTTGACGGTGAGCTTGCGGGTAAGCTTCCAGTCGTCCTGCAGGTAGAGTCCCAGATACTTCTCCTGGGTGGCGTAGCTGGCGCTGCGGCGCATCTCGCCTTCGGGCAGTCCCAGCAGGAAAGAGGCCAGCTCCTGGCCGACCGGCGACGCGGCCGACGTATCCAGGGGACCGCGGGTATACGTGGAGACGAAGGACAAGGCAGGGGCGACGTCAAACGGCAGGCGGACGGCAAAGGCGCGATAGAGACGGAAGTCCGCGCCGTAGCGGAGGCTGTGGTCGCCCTTGAGCGTGGTCCAGTTGGTCTGGAAGGAATGGATCAGGCCCGTGTTGGCGCCGTCCCCGGTTTCCCAGCCGCCGAAGCCGGAGTAGATGCCGGCGTTGCTGGCGGCGTTAATGGTTTGGGTCCCCGAGAGGCTCAGCGACGTGCCGGGCGGCACGGCGCCGAAACCCACCAGAGGAAAAGTGGACTTGCCGCGCTCCACCAGCGACAGCAGATTGGCC
>JACOSH010000366.1 GCA_016178945.1 Acidobacteriota bacterium | reverse complement strand
GTATCCCGCGTTTGGGACCGGCAACGACACGCAGCTATTCGAACGGAAGCTGGCGGCGAATCCTTCCGGGATGATCCTGTTTCATCCGCCCGGTGGAAAGATGATGGGACCGCGGCGCTGGCGAAGTAGAAAGCTATCAGCACACAGCGGTCAGCGCTCAGCCGGACCTTCCGGCCGCGGCGCGGTCCCGCGGCTGATCGCTGACCGCTTGCAGCTACGCCGTTCTGTGAGACACTGGCCTGTTACATGGTTTTTCTCCGGGAGCCGAAGTGGGCGCGGGCGGGCCTCTGCGTCTTGTTGTGCCTGCCGCGCCTTTCGGGGCAGGCGGAGGAGGGCGCACCCGGCGGCGAAGCGCTGCACTACACCGTCGAGTGGCGGCTGATCACGGCGGGGAAGGCCAGGGTGAGCCGGTCGCCGTCTGGTTCGGGCTGGCAGACTGCCGTCCACCTGGAGTCTGCGGGCCTGGTCTCCAAGCTGTTCAAGGTCCGGGACGACTACTCGGCGATTCAGGATTCCGGTTTCTGCGCCTCCTCGTCGTTCTTGACCGCGCAGGAAGGCCGTCGGAATCGCGAGACCCGGATCACCTTCGACCGGGAGCGGAAAAAGGCCAGCTACCTGGAGCGGGACCTGACCAGGAACTCGGTGCTGCTGGCCCAGGAGATCGACATCCCGGAATGCGTTCACGAGATCTCCGGCGCGCTGCAGCGGTTGCGCGCTCTGCGGCTGGAGCCGGGACAATCCGCGCAGATTCCGGTGAGCGACGGCAAGAAGAGCGTTCCGGCGCGCGTGGAAGCGCAACAGCGCGAGACGATCAAGACGCCCAGCGGTCCGCACAAGACCATCCGCCACGAAGCTTTCCTGTTCAACAATGTGCTGTACCGGCGATCCGGGCGGGTCTATGTCTGGCTCACGGACGACGCGCGGCGCGTGCCGGTGCAGATCCAGGTCCGGCTGCAGTTTCACATCGGCACCATCACCCTGCAATTGGAGAAACAAGAATCATGACCAAATGGCTGGCCGCGGCCGCGGCGCTGTGCGCGTGGACGGCGCAGGCGCAGCCCAACGCGCTGATGGCGAATGCGGATGCGGCGTCGCTCTACAAGCGGGCGGTGCAGTTGATCGAGTCGACCTCGGCCGCGGTGCCCGGGCTGGCGCGGGCCGGCGCGCCGGTGCTGGAGAATGCGCGCCAGGCGCTCTACAACCTGGAGAGCGGCCCCCAGGGACATTCGGGTCTGACCCACGATCTGCTGGTGAATCTGCGGGCCTACCTGGCGCTGTCCGATTCGCTGCCTAAACCCTACCCCTTCCCGGAAGAGGGGCGCCGCCAGTTCAACGAGCTGCGGGACGCGGTAGACCGCGTCGAATCGCACTTCCGCGCCCTGCTCGATCAGAAAGAAACTCTGCTGCGCGGCGCGGACCGCGACAATCTCCGCCGCTACGACGAGGCCAATGAGAAACTGCCCCGTCCCTCGACCGATCAGCCGCGAGTGGTCTTTCTAGGGGACTCGATCACCGACGCCTGGCGTCTGAACGAATACTTTCCAGGACGCGATTTCGTCAACCGCGGCATCAGCGGGCAGATCACCGGCCAGATGCTGGCACGGATGAAAGCCGACGTGATCGACCGCAAGCCCGCTGCGGTGCTGGTGCTGGGGGGCACCAACGACATCGCCCGCGGCGTGCCGCTCTCCACCATCTACGGCAACCTCACGATGATCGCCGACCTGGCGGATCTCTACAAGGTCAAGGTGATCTATGCTTCGGTGCTGCCTGTTAGCGACTACCACAAAGACGTGAGCCCCCGCTTCGAGATGACCAAGGCCCGCCCGCCGGCCACGATCCTGGCGCTGAACCGGTGGATCCAGAATTTCTGCAAGCAGCGCGGCTACGTCTACGCGGATTACTTCCCGGCGCTGGCCGACGACAAAGGGTATCTCAAGAGCGACCTGGCGGACGACGGCCTGCACCCCAACAGCGCGGGCTACCGGGTGATGGCTCCCATCGCGCTGGAAGCGATCGACCGGGCAGTAGCGGCGCCCAAGCCGGCCGCGAAAAAGAAGAAGTTTGGAGTGTTCTAGATGTTAGCTATCAGCGCTTAGCGTTCAGCACTCAGTTTCAGCGACCAGGCTGCAAGGCCCAGGGGTGGCCAAGCTGATCGCTGAGAGCTGAAAGCTGAAAGCTCAAAACGGGGCCCTTCCGGAAACTGCTACCATCAGGATATGGAGGATCGACGGGCTGCCTGGAGCCGCCGTACGTTCCTATCGACCCTGGCCGCCTCCGGGATGGGCGCCGAGCTCGACCGGCACAAGGTCTTCCCTTCCGACTTCCGGAAGTTCCCGGACCCGGCCACCGAGTTCGAAGTGGTGCGGCTGACCGATCCGGCCCACACCAGCCACCTGCCGGCCTACTACAACCGCGCGATGGCCCGGCGCGGCGGTTTCCTGATCTTCTCCAGCGACCGGACCGGCTCACACCAGGTCTTCCGCATGGATCTTAAGAGCGGGGAGTGCCGCCAACTCACGGAGGTGGAGGCGCTGGACCCGGGTTCGGCGACGCTGCTGCCGGAGGAGCGTGGCTTCTGCTGCTTCGACGGCGGGGTGCTGCGGCAGATTCAGATGGCCAGCCTCAAGGAGCGCGAGATCTACACCGTCGCGGAAGGATGGACCCGATGCCCGGGCATGAGCGTTACGGGGGACGGGCTCAGCGCGGTACTGGCGGAACAAAAAGACGGCGGCTCGCGCCTGGTGCTGGCAGGCATTCCGCGGCGAGGCGCTGCCACGCTGACCGAAGCGCCGTTTGTGATTTCCGATCCCGTGGCGCGTCCCAAGCGGGCGCAGGTATTGTACCGGCAGGGCGACGAAGCGCTGTGGCTGGTGAACTTCGACGGGCGCCAGAACCGGCGGCTGAAGACGGCGGCGGGCAAGATCGGACCGGCTTTCTGGTCGAACGACGGGAAGACCATCCTTTACCTGAGCCTGCCGGAGGAGCGCAACCGGCTCAACGCGATCCGGGAGCTGACCCCGGACGAAAACCTGGACAAGCTGGTGGCGCCCACCAGCCAGTTCGTCCACTTCGGGCTGAACGCCGATGCCTCGGTGTTCGTCGGGGCCAGCCGCAACAAGGCTTCCCCGCACGTCCTGATCCTGCTGCGCGTCACGCGCCGCGAGCTGACCGTGTGCGAGCACAAGGCGGGCGACCCGCTGATGGTGGCGCCCATTTTCTCGCCGGACAGCCAAAGGATATACTTTCACAGTGACAAGCATGGCAAGCCGGCCATCTACCGGTTGCAGGTAGAGCGGTTTGTCGAGAAGACGGAAGAGAGCTAGGGGCCAGGGGTCAAGGTCCGGGCTGGGGGTCGTGAGGTGAAGGGGAGTGTCTTTTTGGTGGCCGCGCTGTGCTCGTGCCTGTGCGCGGAGACGTTGGAGGAGCGGGCGCGGCGGTATCTGGCCGATATCCTGAGGCTGGATTCCACGAATCCGCCGGGGAATGAGTCGCGGGTGGCGCGCTACCTGAAGAAGGCGGCCGACGCCGAAGGGATCCCCAGCGAGCTGCTGGGAGCGGATGCGGCGCGGCTGAACTTTGTGGCGCGCCTGCAAGGCACGGACACGTCGCCGGCGCTGTTGCTGATGGCCCACAGCGACGTGGTGCCGGCGGACCGCACGCAGTGGAGCGTGGACCCGTTCTCGGCAGAGTTTCGCGACGGCTACCTCTACGGGCGGGGGGCGCAGGACGACAAGTCGCTGCTGGCGGCCGAGCTGGCCGTGATGGTGGAGATGAAACGGCGCGGCGTGAAGCCGCGGCGGACCGTGATCCTGCTGTCGGAGTCGGACGAGGAGGCCGGCTCGACCGGAATCCAGTGGCTGGTGGAGAACGCCTACGCCAAGATCGAGGCGGAGTTCGCGCTCAACGAGGGCGGCTACGCGCTGGATTCACCGGGCGGCGCGCGCATCTTCCACATCCAGACCAGCGAGAAAATCCCTACGCGGGTGACGCTCACGGCCAAGGGGACGGCCGGGCACGGCTCGCTGCCGCGTCCGGACAATCCGGTGGTGCACCTGGCGCGCGCGGTCGCGCGCCTGGCGGAGGCGGACCAGCCGGTGCGCATGAACACGACCACGCGCCGCTACTTCCGCGAGATGTCGAAAATCGCGGATTTCCGCTGGCTCGGGCCCTACCTGACGCGGTTTGACGGAAGCGCGGCCGTGGGCGCGGCCAACGAAGTGCGCCAGCGCGATCCGGAGCTGGACGCGCAGTTGCGCACCAGCGTCTCCCCGACCATGCTGACGGCGGGACTGAAGATCAATGTGATTCCCAACCGGGCCGAGGCGCAGGTGGATGTGCGGCGGCTGCCGGACGAAACGCGGGAGGAGATCGTAGCGCGCTTCCGGCGGATCATCAACGATCCGTCGGTGGAAGTGACGCCCGCCAGCGGCCAGACCATGCCGGCCACCGAACCCAGCTCGCTGACGACCCCGCTCTACCAGACGATGGAGCGGGTGTTTGCCCAGATGGGGAAGGGCGCGGTGGTGGTTCCCTACATGTCGCGGGGAGCGACCGACGGGGCGTTTCTGCGCCGGAAAGGGATGGCGGTTTACGGCGTCCCGGTGTTCGCCCGCGACGGCGAAAGCCGCGCCCATGGCAACGATGAGCGCATCGCGGTGACGAATCTGGAGGCGGGGACCCGGCTACTCATGAAGATTGTGGACGAAGTGGCCCGGTAGCGTCTGGCTCAGCCCACTACCGCGCCGCCGAGCAAGTCCTCCAGCAGCGGCGTTTGGGGGTAGGGGTGGCCTTTGTAGCGGCGGAAGCCTTCGGCGAACTCGACGCCGGCGCGGCGTCCGGCCTGGCGGGTCCAGCGTTCCATCATTTCCAGGTAGTCGTCGATGCCGTGGTGCTTGAGCAGCCACTCGCGCTGGCTGCGGTGCTGGGCGAGCATGTTGCGTTTGACGGCAAAGGTGGAGGCGACATTCACATAGAAATCCGGCGCGATGGGCCGCTCGTCGCGGTCGACGCCGCCAATGGGGTCCATGAAGTAGAGATGGGGGATGGCCGTTAGAGGCGGCGCGGGCCGCGGATCGCCGGTCGAATAATTGCGCGCGGGGGCGGCGAAGCAGGCGTCGCGCACCAGCTCGCTGGCGGCTTCGTGATCGCACATGTAGTCGGCCGGCGAGGAGGTCAGGATCAGATCGGGACGAGTCTGGCGGAGGATCTCGACGGTGCGCCGGCGCGAAGCCGCGTCGCTGAAGATGGTGAGATCGCGGAACTCGGCGCAGCGATACTCGGCTCCGATGAGCGCCGCCGCCGAGGCCGCCTCCTCGCGGCGAACGGCGGCGATGGCTTCGGGCTCCAGCTCGGCCGAGCCGCAGTCGCCGGGAGTCATGGTCACGATGGTCAGGTGGTGGCCGGCCCGGGCCAGCAGCGCCATCGTGCCGCCGGCCAGGATCTCCACGTCGTCGGGGTGGGCGTGGATGGCGAGGATTCGTGAGTTCATGCCGTGGCGGGTTTCTCCGGGGCGGCGCCGATGGCCGCTTTCAGCTCGATGCCGGGGGTGAAGCGGGCCACGCGGCGCGCCGGAATCTGGATGGCGGCGCCGCCTTTGGGAGCGCGGACGAAGCGGGCCTTACGGTCCGTGAGGGCGAAGGTGCCCAGTCCGGCCAGTGCCACGCGATCGCCCCGGCTCAGGCTGTTTTGCACGCCTTCGACCAATGCCTCAAGCGCCCTGCCGGCTTGCACCTTGGTGAGGTGAGCGTCTTCGGCGATTTTTTCTACCAGATCTCGCTTGTTCATACGCAGCCTCCGGGCGGGAACACCCCGCCGAAGGGCGACGTTATAACAGAACCGATCTCCGTGTCAATCGGCCTCCATGTCGCGGCGGGCGGGGTTCCACTTCATGCGGCGGCCGGAGCGCAGCGCCTCCATGGCCATGCACAGAACGACGTTGGTGTGCTGGCCCATTTCCACCGTGGCGTTGGGGTCCCGGCGCGCGGCGATCGACTCCATGAAGTTGCGGATATGCGCGCGGGTGGCCGATTCGAAGCTGCCGGGCTGGCTCTTGGACAGGGAGGGCTGCATCGGTACGGCTTGGGTGCTTTCCGGGTACAAAGCGTAACCTTCGCGCGACATGTCGAGGCGGGCCTTGGAGCCGTGATACTGCTTCATCTGGTCGTTCATGGCGGCGTAGCGCATGGCCTTGTAGCCCACCGTGAACACGGCCAGGTAGTCCTCCGGATACTCGATCAGCATGGAAGTGGTCTCGGGCACCTCGGCGCCGGCGAGGTGGGAATTGCCGCCGGCGCAGGTGACGGCCCTCGGATAGGTGGAGTTCATAAACCAGTGGATGGCGTCGACCACGTGGGCGGCCTGGCCGATCATGAGGCCGCCGGAATAATCCCAAAAGTAATACCAGTTGAAGAAGCGCGTGGTGTCCATCTCGCGCCGGGGCGCGGTGCCCAGCCACTGGGTCCAATCGAGCTTGCCTTGGAGGGTGGCCTGGCGCAGGCCCTGCTGGTGGTTGAGCCACCAGGCGTTGACCAGCCGCACGTCGCCCAGCGCGCCGGACTCCACGATGCGTTTGCCCTCCTGGAAGAGGGGAAAGCTGCGGCGCTGCATGCCGACCTGCACGACGCGCCGGGTGCGCCGGACCGCTTCGATCACGCGGAAGCCTTCGGCAATGGTGTGGGCCATGGGCTTCTCGACGTAGACGTCCTTGCCGGCCTCGACCGCATCTATGACCATGCGGGCGTGCCAGTGGTCGGGCGTGGCCACTACGACCGCCTGAATGGACTTGTCCTCGAGCAGGCGCTGGTAGTTGCCGTAGGGCCGCGCGCCGGAGGAGGCGGCTTTGAGGCCGGCGGCGAGATTGGGCTCATAGACGTCGCAGACGGCGCCCATCTCCACGCCGAGCTCCTTGAACTGCGCGGTGAGGTAGCGCCCCCGGCCCCCGCTGCCGATGATGCCGCCGCGGAGGGCATGGGTCTGGAGAGGCCGCGCCGCGGCCGCGCTGGTTAGGAGGAAGAAACGGCGGTTCATGTTATGAGGGTAATCGAGCGCGGCGCCTTTTGCCATCGCCCGCCGGTTCCCCTACACTGAGAGCATGGCCTCTATCGCCAGCGTGACCGAGGCGCCGGCTCGCGCCCTGACGGTCTTGTCCGAAGAAGAGAGTCTGTTTCAATCCACCGTTCGCCGCTTCGCCAAGGAGCAGATCGCGCCCCACGTGCGCCAGATGGACGAGGCCGGCGTGTTCCGGAAGGAGATCCTGCAACAGTTTTTCGAGCTGGGCCTGATGGGGATCGAGATCCCCGAAGAGTATGGGGGCCAGGGCGGCACGTTTTTTCAGTGCCTGCTGGCCGTCGAGGAATTGTCGGCCGTGGATCCTTCGGCCGGGGTGATCGTCGACGTCCAGAACACCATCGTCAACAATGCCATTCTCCGCTGGGCAAATCAGGACCAGAAGCGGCGCTATCTGCCGCGGCTGGCCGGCGACACCGTGTCTTCCTATGCCCTGTCGGAGGCCGGCTCGGGTTCGGACGCCTTTGCGCTGGCCACCCGGGCCGTCGATCAGGGCGACCATTTTCTGTTGACCGGCCGCAAGCTGTGGATTACCAACGCCGCCGAAGCCGGGCTTTTCCTGCTGTTCGCCAACGCGAACCCGGAAGCCGGCCATCGCGGCATCACCGCGTTCCTCATCGAACGCGATTTTCCCGGTTTCCAGGTGGGCAAAAAAGAGGACAAGCTGGGCATCCGCGCCTCCTCCACCTGCGAGCTGATCCTGGACAACTGCCGCGTGCCGCGCGCCAACGTACTGGGAGAGGTGGGCAAAGGGTACAAGGTCGCCATCGAGACCCTGAATGAAGGCCGCATCGCCATCGGCGCGCAAATGATCGGGCTGGCGCGCGGCGCCTTCGATCACGCTCGCGCCTATGTCCAGCAGCGGAAGCAGTTCGGAAAGCTCATCGCAGAGTTTCAGGGCGTTCAATTCCAGCTTGCGGTGATGGCCACGGAGCTGGAAGCGGCGCGGCTCCTGGTGTACAATGCCTGCCGGCTGCGAGACGCCGGACAACCCTTCGTGACCGAAGCGGCCATGGCCAAATACTACGCCTCGGAGATCGCCGAGAAGGTCGCGTCCAAGGCGATCGAGATCCATGGCGGAGTCGGGGTAACCAAGGACTACCCGGTCGAGAAGCTGTTTCGCGACGCCAAGATCGGGCGGATTTACGAGGGGACCAGCAATATTCAGCTTGTGACGATCGCGAAGGGGTTGATGAAGTAGGTGTCAGGTGTCAGGTGTCAGGTGTCAGGTGTCAGGTGTCAGGTGTGAGGTGTTAGGTGTCACAGGGGCCAGGTGTCTGACACCTGCCACCTAGCACCTGACACCTGTTCCGGTAACCCGCGCCGCTGAGGCGGCGTCTGATGAGAGAGAGAGGGCAGTATGGGCAGATCGCTTTTCGTGTTGGCCGCGGCCGCGGCGGGGCTCTGGGGGGCGGACACCAAGGACGCGAACCCGGAAGAGATTATCCAGAAGTTCGCCGCCAAGGAAGCGGAGTTCGCCAAGGCCCGGGAGAACTACACCTACCGGCAGTCGGTCCGCGTCCTGGACCTCACCGAGTCGGGGATGACGGTCGGGAAGTTCGAAATGGTGTCCGACATCATCTTCTCTACCGAGGGCAAGCGGACCGAAAAAGTCATCCGCGCCCCGGTCGCGACGCTGCGGAACTTCCAGATCAGTCCGGAAGACGAACAGGATCTGCGCAACGTCCAGCCCTTCGTCCTGACTACCCATGAGATCCACAAGTACGACATCCGCTTCCTGGGAAAACAGAAGGCCGACGAAATCCCCTGCTACCAGTTCGCGGTCAAGCCGAAGAAGATGGAACCCGGACAGCGTTATTTCGAGGGGCAGATCTGGGTGGACGATCGCGACCTGCAGATCGTGAAAACCTACGGCAAAGGTGTCGGCCTGCTCAAGAAGGGTACCGACCAGCAGTTCCCGCGCTTTGAAACCTATCGCGAGCAGATCGACGGGAAGTACTGGTTTCCGACCTACACCATCGCCAACGACACGCTGCGCTTTCAGAACGGCACCGCGTTCATCAAGATGACGGTGAAGTACGAGGATTACAAGCAGTTCAAGAGCGACACCAACATCAAGTTCGGCGACGTGATCGACGAGGGCAAGAAGGATGTGAAGGAGCCGAAGAAGTAGGCGTTCTGTTACCATCCAGTTGATGCCCAACACCAAGGTCACCGTTATCAACAACGGGCCGCTGCGCCTGGAAGGGGAGTTCACGATCTGCGACGCCGCCAGCCTGGAATTCGGGTTGGCGGGCCGGACCACGATCTCGCTCTGCCGATGCGGCCAGTCCCAGAACAAGCCATTCTGCGACGGCAGCCACAACCGGACGGGCTTTCAGTCGGCGGTGGAGGCGCGCGAGTTGCCGCCTCCCAAGAAGTAGGGGCGACACGCCCTTCGCATGGCCGACTCGAACGCCGAGCGCCGGATGGATGCGTTGAGCGAGGCGATCGCCCGCCTGCTCAAACGCGTGGACGCCAATGAGCGCCGCCTGGCGCGCATCGAGGAGGCCCTGGGGCTGGCCAAGGCCGAGAGTCCGGCGCCGCCTCCGCCCTCGCCGCCTCCACCGCAACCGGTCATGGTTTCTGAGATCGCGGCGCCGGTGGCGGAGGCCACCGAACCACCTCCGCTCCCGCCGCAGCCCCGCCTGGAGACGCGGGTTGGCCTGGCCTGGGCCAACCGGCTGGGCGCACTGACGGTAATCTTTGCGGTCGGCTTTGCTTTCAAGTACGCCTTCGACAATGATTGGATCGGGCCGGCCGGCCGCGTCCTGTTGGGTATTCTGGCCGCCGTCGCCGCGCTGGCCTTCGGCGATCTCATGTGGCGGCGCGGTCACACCACCTACGCGCAGGGCATCTGCGGCGCGGGCATCTCGATTCTCTACCTCAGCTACTACGCCGCCTACGGCTTTTATCACCTGGTATCGACGGCCGTCGCCATCGTCCTGATGATTACGGCCACGGCCATGGCGGGCGCGCTGGCCTTGCGCTACGAGGCCCTGGCCATCGCGGCGCTGGGACTGGTGGGAGGCGACCTGACCCCCATCCTGCTGGCCACCCGCGAGGACCGCCCCTGGGTCCTGTTCGGCTACCTGCTGGCGCTCAACCTGGGCGCGGTCGCGGTGGCCCGCAAGCGCGACTGGCGGCGATTGGAGTGGTTGTCCTTCGCGGGCGTTGTGCTCCTGTACGGGTCCTGGTTCGCCGATCGCTTCCGCACGGAAAAGCAGGTGGTGGCGGCGGTCTTCGCCTTCGCCTTCTACGCACTCTACGCCTCGCGGCCCATCCAGGCCATTGTGCTGGGATCGCAGGCTGCCGCGATGCTGGTGATGGCGGAGATCTGGACCCGCCAACCGCATCCCTTCGCCTTGTCGATGCTGGCCCTGGCGGCGGCCGGGCTCTATCTGGCCGACCGTCGCCAGTGGGTGGCCCTGGCCTCGGTCGACTTCGCGGCCTTCTGGATCGGTTATGAGATCTGGCAAGACGCCCACGCCGCAGTGGCCCCTGTCTTTCTCTTTCTCACCGCGGGCTTCCTGCTGTTCCTGGCCTGGATTCAGTGGCGGGTATTGGTGCGCAAGTCCGATCTCGACGCGCCGGAGCTGCTGCTGCTGGCGCTGAATGGCGCAGCTTACTTCGGGACCGGTTACGCGCTGCTCCATGCCCGCTACCACGGCTGGCTGGGAGGGTTCGCGGAGGCCATCGCCGCCGCCTATCTCTCCCTGGCCTACTACCTGTGGCGCGAGATGCGCGAGGAAGAACGCGACCCGCGGCCGGTGGTGCTGTCGCTCGGGGTCGCGCTCTGCCTGCTGACGCTGGCCGCGCCGATTCAGTTCTCCAGTTACCGGATCACCATGGCCTGGTCGATGGAAGGCGCGGTCCTGGTCTGGATCGCGCTGCGTGCCGGGGCCCCCAAACTGAGGTGGGCGGCAACGGCGGTGTTCGCCCTGGTACTGGTCCGGCTGCTGTTCATCGACGGCTGGATCTATGTGAGCGGCCGCGACTATACCGCGATCCTGAACGGGCGTTTCCTCACCTTCGCGACGGCAGCGGCGGCGTTCTGGCTCTCGGTCCGGTGGCTGGGGACGGGGACGCAGGCGCTGGCCGCCTACATCGGCGGGCACTTTGCGGCGCTCTGGGTTCTCAGTCTCGAGGTGATCGGCTGGGCGGAGCGCTCGGCCGCGCCCGGGAATCTGGCCAGTGTCCAAAGCGCGGGGATTTCCGTTCTGCTGGCCACCTACGCCGTGCTGCTGATCGCCATCGGCGTGTTGCGGCAATCCGGCGTCAACCGGTTGATGGGCCTCAGCCTGATCGCCATGGTGGTGGCCAAGCTGTACCTCTGGGACGTGTGGACGATGATGCGGCTGCACCGCATTCTGGCCTTTGCGGCGCTCGGCGCGCTGCTGCTGCTGACGTCGTACCTGTATTCCCGCTACCGCGGCTCGATCGAAAGCTGGTGGAAGGACGATCCCGGCGGCGAGTAGCCGGCGGTGTGGACGCGCCGGAGGCGCCGGTCGCACGGCTGGAGCCTAGTTGATGTCCATGAACACGTTCTGCGGATTGGCTCGGCTGACGCCAGGGATTCGGCGTAACTCCGCAAGATGGTCGGCGACGCGGGAGGAATCCGCAAGACGGCGGACGACAAAAAAATGCTGGAATCCCTCGGGCCTCTCGACAATTTCGAACTTCGAGCGCTCCAGTCTGGCCGCGGCTTCCGGGACAGCGACAGCCGGAGCGAAAAACACCATGTAGCGGCCAGAGGAGATGACCAGGAGCCTGTCCTTCTGAACTACCGAAACGGGCTGGAGAGCATCAATCCGGCTCAAGTCGACCTCGAGCAGAGCAGGATCCGGTTGTTTGATCAACACAAGGCCGTGCTGCTGGAGAACCACGTTGTCGAGGCGCTGACAGCCGGACTTTCGCAGGACCTCTGAGAGCTCGCGGGTCTCATCGTCGGTCAAGGGGCGAAGCGCGGAGTAAGCGTGGAACTGTCGTTGCGCCGGCGCGCGCGAGACCTGGCTCTTAGGCTGCGCGGCGCAAAGCGAAGCCGCGAGAACTCCCCCGAGGATGAGCATTCGGGCAGCCAGAACCACCCTCCAGCTTCAATTATACCCGGTCCGCAGCGGGCAGGGAAGGCACAAGGCGGCCCGTCGGTGAAGCGGCCGCGCAAGCAGCGAGACCGAGTGCTCTGCAAGCGTTCAGGCGACGATAGGGCTTGCCGGGCGCCAACTCATCGGCGGTATCCCAGAGACGTTTCTTTACCTGGATAGCGGTCAGCTCAGGGTGAGCGGAAAGGATTAAGGCCGCCACCGCGGTCGCGAAGGGACTGGCCGCCGAGGATCCATTGAAGTTGGCCCGGTAGTTGCGAGGGTCGTTTGCGTCTTGCGGGTTGCGCACCGACGAAGTGGTGAGGATCCGCACACCCGGGACCAAGATGGTATTCCCGAGCATGGTCTGGCTGCTCCAATCCTGTTCGCCGTCGCAACTGGCGGCCGTCTTGATCTCGTCGCACCAGTTGCTGGCCCCGACTGCGAGAACATTGTTGTCGTCCGCGTCCAGGCTGGCGGGAAACTCGGGCCCCATAAACTTGGCATTGTTGCCGGCGGAGGCGACGAACAGGATCCCCTTCTGGCCGCGACCCTGCGCGGTACGGGCGATGGCGTCCTTGACCGCCTGGGAGTCCTCGGCCTCCAGCTCGGCGGTGGTACCCCAACTGAAGTTGATGACATCCGCTTGCATGCTCACTGCCGCGGTGAGGGCGCGGTCAATCGACGACGCGGAAATGACAGTGCCGCCGGTCTGCGTGTCGATGATCGCCATCTGGATGGGCAGAAGCTTGACATTCTGCACGATCCCGCTGACGCCGATCTGGTTGTTGATGACGGCGCCGATGATGCCGGCACAAGCCGTGCCGTGATCGGCGTCGGGGCGGGAATCGGGGGGGGACGGACTCAGCTTGCCTCTGACATTCCGAACGGCATCGTAAATTCCGTTTGCGTCAATACTAGGCTTAAGATCGGGATGTTCGACGTCGACGGCAAAGTCGAGGACCGCGACGCGCACTTGCGCGAGGCCTGCCACAGACTGCTGCCACAGCGGCTGGAACCGGATGTCCGCGCCCGATTTCGCGTGGGGCAGCGCCTGGTCCGGACGGTTCCACAGCGCCCATTGGGAGGGGAAGCCCGGATCGTCGGGGAAGCGCACGCCGGCGGGCGCCGTCAGTTTGGGCGGCCACTTCGGATGCTCCACTGGACCGCCTCCGGTTGGTTTGAAATACCCGAAGTTCGGCTCCGCATACTCCACCAGGGCTCTTGTGAAGTTGAGGGCATTCGACAGGGCGAGCGTCTCGATCGGGTTCTTGACCCGGACCAGATAGCGTCCCGGTTCGCCCAGTTCCTCCCAGTCGACGTCGTAGTGCTTCTTGAAATAGGCGGCGACAGCGACGGCGGTTACGGACGGGCGGAACTTGACGATGACTTCAGGCAGCTCGATGAGCCAGCGCCGGCCGCCCTTCTTGCGCACGACGCGGATCTTTTGAGCTTCCTGGTTGTCGACGTGCAGCTTCATCGACCTCCCGGCTCTGGAGGCGACTTTGGGATCGACAGCGCGCTGGAGCTTGGTGATCTGCGCCAGGCCGGAGGGTTCGTCCATTCTGAGAAGAGACGTCCGGAACGCGTCAACCGCTTTAAGCGCGGTGTCGAAGAGAGCCAGAAGCTGAGTGAGCCGATCGAGATATTCTTGCGCTGAAACAGCCGCATTATAGAGCTTGATGAATTCGGCCTTGGTGTACTTGGCCTCTTCGGCGGCCAACTGCTTTTCCTCGGCTTCATTCGCCTTGCGGAACTCTTCTTTCTTCTTGGGATCCGGCTCTTTGGCCGCCTGGGCCTTCTTGTCCTCGAGCGCCTTGCGGCGCGCGGCGAGCTCCTTCATCTTCTTGTCGAACTCTTCCGCTTCGTTCTTCTTGTCGGCCGCTTCCTTCTCCGCGGCCGGCTTCTCGCCGATGCGCTTCAGATTGAGCGCGGCGACCTCCTCACGCTGGGTCTCAATGTCGGCCAGGAACTTGTCGATTTCCCGCGTTGTCTTGAGCAGCCCTACAGGCAAGGCTGCCGGATAGTAAACCTTGGCTTTACACTCGGGTTTTCGATCGCGCAATTTGCCAGCCAGCAGTGCGACTAAGGCCTTTTCATCCGGGGTGATGTCGGTGACCTTAATCTCAACGTCCTGGCGGAAAAGGCTGATGAGGTTGACCAGCGCCGTGATGCCCGGACCGATGGCAGCGATGCCGGGGCCGATCGTGGAGGG
>JACOSH010000365.1:4426-43691 GCA_016178945.1 Acidobacteriota bacterium | reverse complement strand
CACTTGGGCCCAGCGGGGTTGATACACTCATCTACCAATGAGACTGCTTCTACCCGCACTGCTTGCGCCGCTGCTGCTGGCCCAGGCGCCGCCGGCGCGCGTGTTCTGGTTCCCCAAGCCGGTCCGGCCCACGCCCTACCAGCCGCCCATGAAGCCGCTGACGCGGCTGGCCGATCTGAAGGCCAAGCACTATGGCCGCACTAATTGGAGCGAGCTGGTAATCGCCGACGCCAACTCGCGCGCCTGGGTGATCTCGGCGGCGCCGGGATCGAAGGTGATTCGCCACCTGCATCCGGACGCGCCGGAATGGTGGGTGGTCCAGGAAGGCCGCATCCGCTTCGAGATCGAGGGACCGGAAGGCCGGTTCCAGACCATCGAGGCGCGCAAGGGCTCCTATGTGTACGCACCGGAGCGTCACCTGCATGCTCTCGAAGTGGTGGGAACCGAGCCGGCCATCCGCTTCGAAGTGACTCTGGCCGACGCGACCTCCGTGTTTGAGACCCCGCCAACGGGGGCCGGAAAGGACGAAATCGAATATATTCCCGTGCGCCTTCAAACCGGCCCCAATCCGACCGATGTCCCCAGCCCGGGCGGCAAGCCCGACCGCATCCATGTGAACATCGAGGACCTGGAAGGCGCCCATCGGGGACAGAGCGCGTGGACCGAGCCGGCCCAGCGGAAGAACCGGGTCCGCGGGAATTTCATCTACGGCCATGCCAAGGACAACCCGCCACGTAAGCCTAGCGACCGCGGCCATTTCCACGCCGACTTCGCCGAGTTCTGGATCGTCCTGCGCGGGCGGCTTCAGTGGATCATGGAGGGGATCGCCCAACCACTGCTTGCCGCGGAGGGCGACATCGTCTACGCGCCGCCCAAGACCTTCCACATTCCGGAGTTCTATGGAGAAGGCCCGGCCTGCCGGCTCACTAGCAGCACCTACCCCAGCGCCAATCACCTCTACGACGCGCGCTGACGGTTTGTCCTATACTGATTTCGATGGGTGCACGCGGCATGTTTGGCTTGCTCTTTGCGGTGTTGGCCGCCCAGGCGGCGGTCGACTTCAACCGCGACATCCGGCCCATTCTTTCCGACACCTGCTTCACCTGCCACGGTCCGGACGAGAAGCATCGGGCCGTCAACCTTCGTCTCGACACCAAAGACGGCGCCTTTGCCGACCGGGGAGGCTACCAGGTGATCGTTCCCGGGTCGAGCGCCAAGAGCCGGCTCTACCAGCGCGTCAAGGCGGATCCGAAGGCGGGGCGCATGCCGCCGCCCCTGCCCGGCCAGCCGGGACTCACGGCCCGGCAATTGGAACTGGTCCGCCAGTGGATCGACGAAGGCGCGAAATGGGAAACCCACTGGGCCTATTCGCCACCGCAGCGGCATCCGCTGCCCGAGGTCAAGAACCCGGCCTGGGCCAAGAACCCGATCGATCGTTTCATTCTGGCGCGCCTGGGGCGGGAGGGATTGCGTCCATCGCCGGACGCCGATCGGATCACGCTGCTGCGCCGGGTGAGCTTCGATCTGACCGGCCTGCCGCCCTCGCCCGCCGATGTAGACGCCTTGCTGGCGGACAAATCGCCCGGCGCCTATGAGAAGGCCGTCGACCGCCTGCTTCGCTCGACCCGCTACGGCGAGCGCATGGCGATGATGTGGCTCGATGTCGCCCGCTACGCCGACACCCATGGCTACCACATCGACAGCCATCGCGACATGTGGCCCTGGCGCAATTGGGTGATCGAGGCGTTCAATCGCAACCTGCCGTTCGACCAGTTCACCGTCCAGCAGATTGCCGGCGACCTGCTGCCCGGCGCGACCCAGGATCAGAAGATCGCCACCGGGTTCAATCGCAACCACATGATCAACTTCGAGGGCGGCGCGATCCCCGAGGAGTATCAGACCGAGTACGTGGTGGACCGCGTCGAGACCACGGCCAACGCCTGGCTGGGCATGACGCTGGGCTGCGCGCGCTGCCACGATCACAAGTACGACCCCATCCAGCAGAGAGATTTCTACCGCTTTTTCGCCTTCTTCAACACCATTCCGGAGAAAGGCCTGGACGGGCGCACCGGCAACGCGGAACCGCTGCTGGCCCTGCCCAGTCCGGAGCAGCGGCAGCGGGAGGAAGCCTTGAAGGCGCGGATAGCCGAAACGGCGAAGGCGCTCCCGGAGGAGTTGCTGGCTATCGAGCAGATCCGGTGGGAGAAGATCCGCGCCGCCACGCTGCCGCGGCCCACTCGGGAGGGACTGGTCGCGCATTATGAGTTCGACGGCCACCTGGCGGACACTTCCGGCTTCTATCAGCACGGCCGGATCGTGCGGGGAGAGGTGAGTTACGGCGAGGGAATCGCGGGCCGCTCGTCGGCCTGGAGCGGCGAGACCCAGGCCGATCTGGGCAACGCCGGCGCCTTCGAACGCGGAGACAAGTTCACGGTGTCGTTGTGGGCGCGCAGCGGCGCCTCCCGCGAGATGACGGTCCTGCAGAAGCTCGACGCAGCCGTGGACCGCCGGGGCTGGGAGATCGTCTACGACGAATCGCAGCACATTGGCGATCAACGGCGCGGCATGAACGTGCAGGTCAATCTGATCCATCGCTGGCCCGACGAGGCCATCCGCATCCAGACCAGGCAGCGGCTGCTCCAGAGCGACTGGAATCACATCGCCTTGCTCTACGACGGATCCGGCAAGGCCGCGGGCCTCCAGCTCTGGGTGAACGGCAAGCCACGCGAGATCGACATCCTGCGGGACAACCTGACGGGACCGATCCGCACGAATTCCCCGCTGGCGATCGGCGACAAGGCCCTCGGCCAGCCCTTCAAGGGCAGTCTGGATGACTTGCGCGTGTACAACCGCCCGATCGAGGCCCCTGAGATCGAGAATCTGGCGATCCACGATCCAATCCGGTCGGCGCTGCTGTCAAACGGGAAGCGTTCCAGGGAGCAGAAGGAGCGGCTGCGCGAATACTTCCTTACCCGCGACGCTCCCGAACCCACCCGCCTCGCCTACGCCGAGTTGAAGCGGCTGCGGCGGGAGAAGACCGAGCTCGACAAGCAGATCCCGACCACCATGATCATGGAGGAGATGGAGAAGCCGCGCGAGACCTTCATCCTGGGTCGCGGCGACTATCGCAACAAAACCGAGAAGGTGAACGCGGGCGTTCCCACGGCGCTGCCGCCGCTGCCTCCGGGGGCGCCGTCCAACCGGCTGGGGCTGGCGCAATGGCTGGTGGATCCGTCGCACCCGCTGACGGCGCGGGTCACGGTGAACCGGTTCTGGCAGATGTATTTCGGCCTCGGCCTGGTCAAGACCACCGAGGACTTCGGCTCGCAGGGCGAAGCCCCCAGCCACCCGGATCTGCTGGACTGGCTGGCCACCGAATTCATCCGCACCGGCTGGGACGTGCGGGCGATGCAGCGGCTGATTGTCACCTCCGCCGCTTACCGGCAGGCCTCCAAGGTCACGCCGGATGTGCTCGACAAGGATCCCGAGAACCGCCTGCTGGCGCGAGGGCCGCGCTTCCGCCTGCCCGCCGAGATGGTGCGGGACAACGCGCTGGCCGCGAGCGGCCTGCTGGATCCGGAGTTGGGCGGGCGCAGCGTCTTCCCCTATTCGCCAAAGGGCTTGTGGGAGGACGTGGCCTACGGCGATGTGTTCTCGGCTCAGGCCTACCCGGCGAGCACAACCCGGGATCTCTACCGCCGCAGCCTCTATACTTTCTGGAAGCGCACGGCGCCGGCCGCCTCGCTGGCCACCTTCGACGCGCCGGACCGGGAGAAGTGCGCGGCCCGCCGCCTGCGCACTAACACGCCGCTGCAGGCGCTGGTCCTGATGAACGATCCAACGTACGTGGAAGCGGCTCGCGCGCTGGCGCAGCGGACCATTCAGGAAGGGGGCAAGGACGAGACGGCGCGCATCGCCTGGGCGTTCCGCCGGGCGACGGCTCGCAAGCCCACGGCCAAAGAAGCGCAGGCGCTGCGTGAGGTGGCGCGGAAACAGATAGTGGAGTACCGCCGCGATCCGGACCTGGCGAAGAGGCTGCTCGAAGTCGGCGCGTCGAAATACGAGGCTGGGCTGGATCCGGTGGAACTGGCGGCCTGGACCACGGTCGCCAGCGTGATCCTGAATCTGGATGAGACGATCACCAAGGAGTAGGACGGCATGAGCCCGCGGGAAGAACTGGAGCTGTTGATGACGCGGCGGCATTTCTTTGGCCGCGGCACGCTGGGTATCGGGACGGCCGCGCTGGCGTCGTTGCTGGGACCGGCCTCCTCGGACGGGGCCACCGAAGGCGCACCCAAGAGCGGCGGCCTTCCGGGGTTGCCGCACTTCGCGCCCAAGGCCCGTCGCGTGATCTTCCTCCACCAGTCGGGCGGGCCCGCCCAGATGGATCTGTTCGACTACAAGCCGCAGCTCAAGAAAGCGCAGGGCGCCGAGCTGCCCGCATCCGTCCGGATGGGACAACGCATCACCGGGATGACCTCGGGCCAGAGCTCGCTGCCGGTGGCCTCGTCGCTGTTCAAGTTCCGGCAGCATGGCCAGTCCGGCGCGTGGTTAAGCGAGTTGTTGCCGCACCTGGGCAGAGTGGCCGACGACATCGCCATCCTCAAGACCGTCCACACCGAAGCGATCAACCACGATCCGGCCATCACTTTCATTCAGAGCGGCAGCCAGCAGCCGGGGCGTCCCAGCATGGGGGCCTGGGTCAGCTACGGGCTGGGCAGTGAGAACCAGGACCTGCCGGCCTTCGTAGTGCTGATCTCGCAGTCCAGCGCGCTCAACGTCGATCAGCCGTTGTTCTCGCGGCTGTGGGGGAGCGGATTCCTCCCGTCCAATCACCAGGGCGTGAAGTTCCGGGCGGGCAGCGATCCGGTCCTGTACCTGTCGAACCCCCAGGGGATCAATACCGATACGCGCCGCCGCATGCTCGACGCCATCACCCGGATCGACCGGCTGCGGTACGAAGCCTTCGGCGATCCGGAAATCGCGACGCGCATCGCCCAGTACGAGATGGCCTACCGCATGCAGACCTCGGTGCCGTCGCTGATGGACCTGGGCGGCGAGCCGGCCAGCACCTTCGAGTTGTACGGGCCGGATTCCAAGAAGCCTGGCACATACGCCGCCAACTGCCTGCTGGCTCGCCGGCTGATCGAGCGCGGCGTGCGCTTCGTCCAGCTCTACAAGCGCGGCTGGGATCAGCACAACGATTTGCCGCGCGATCTGGCTCTGCAATGCCAGGCGACCGACCAGGCGTCGGCCGCCCTGATCACCGATTTGAAGCAGCGCGGCCTGCTGGACTCGACGCTAGTGGTGTGGGGCGGCGAGTTCGGCCGCACCGTCTACTGCCAGG
This sequence comes from Acidobacteriota bacterium, assembly GCA_016178945.1. Classification (GTDB taxonomy): domain Bacteria; phylum Acidobacteriota; class Terriglobia; order Bryobacterales; family Bryobacteraceae; genus JACOSH01. The sequence goes on along the minus strand of JACOSH010000365.1, from coordinate 38,344 downwards.
GCAAGCTGACCGAGACCAATTACGGCCGCGACCACCACCCGCGCTGCTTCACGATGTGGATGGCCGGCGGCGGCATCAAGGGCGGCCTCACGATCGGCGAGACCGACGACTACAGCTACAACATCGCCTCCGAGCCAGTGCACGTGCACGACCTGCAGGCCACCCTGCTGCACTGCCTGGGTGTGGACCACAAGCGCCTGACCTACAAGTTCCAGGGCCGCCACTTCCGCCTGACCGACATCCACGGCGAGGTGGTCAGCAAGGTGCTGGTGTAGCGCGTAGGCTTGCTGCCGCAGCCCGCCCGTGTCACACTGTGTAACATGAAGCGGGCAACTGTCCGGGACCTCCACCTGAAAACCAGCGCCATCGTCGGCCAAGTGGCGGAAGGCCGGACGTTTGTCATCGAGAAGCGGGGCGTGCCAGTCGCCGAGTTGCGCCCGTTCCAGGTCTTGCCCGCGGGCAGGCGCCTGCCGAACCGTGAGCGCCGGATTGCCCAGCTTCCCCAAGCGATGGATAGCGGCCGCATCCTGGAGGAGGACCGGCGGTGAGGATGTACTTCGACACGGCGTACCTGGCGAAGTGCTACTTCAACGAGCCGGAGGGCAGGGAGGTGCGGAAGCTGGCCCGAGGCGCTTCTGGACTGTACTCCTCCTCACTCTGTATCGCCGAAATGGCATGCGTATTCCAGCGGCAGATCCGGGAAGGGAAGATCGGTGTTCACGAAGCCGCGAAATGGCGGGCACTCTTTCTCGACGACATTCGCGACGGCATCTGGACGCTACTGCCTTTGTCCGAGCGGCTCTTGCATGCCGTGGAGGCAGTCGCCAAGTCGCTTCCGCCCTCCACCCATGTGCGCGCCGGAGACGCCGTGCACCTGGTTACGGCCAGGGAGGCCGGATTCACTGAAATCTGGAGTAATGATCGCCATCTGCTGGCGGCGGCCGTCTATTTCGGGTTAGGCGGGAAGTCGGTCTGACCGCCGCCAAAACCTGCCCACAGGGGGCCCCGCCGCCGTGCGGGAGATATAATGGCGGCCACTGGAGGCGTCATGCGGAACTTGCTTTGGCTGGGGCTGTGTGCGGTCGCGGCGGCTCAAACCGAATCCACGCAGATCCTGGGGTTAGTAACCGACAGCTCGGGCGCGGCCATCCCCGGCGCCACCGTCACGGCACGGCGTCCGGCCCGCGGCGATGTGCGCACGACCACTACCAATGAAACCGGCAACTATGTCTTCCCACTGCTGGAAGTGGGCGACTACGAAGTCACCTGCGCCGCGGCCGGCTTCAAGACCGAGCTGCGCCGCGGCATCGAGCTGCAATTGCAGCAGAAGGCGCGCATCGATTTTCAGATGCAGGTCGGCCAGCAGGTGGAAACCGTCGAGGTCACGGGCGCGCCTTTGCTCCTGCACACAGAAGACGCCACCTTCGGCTCGGTAGTAGAGCATAAACGCGTAGTCGAACTGCCGCTGAACGGGCGGAACTTCGGGCAACTGGCCACCTTGATGCCGGGCGTGGTATACGGAACCAGCCGGATGGGCATCGACGGACAGCAGACCATCGGCGTCCGCGCCATGCCCGGCCAGATCGTGGGCCTGTCGGCCAACGGGCAGCGCGACATCAATCAGAACATCACGCTGGACGGCGTGGCCGCGGTGGATGGGTTCAAGAGCGCGATGCTCTTCTCTCCCTCCATCGAGGCCGTGGAGGAGTTCAAGATCCAAAGCGCCGTGTATTCGGCCGAGTACGGGATGAACTCCGGAGCGCAAGCCAACGTGGCGATCAAATCTGGGACCAACCAGCTTCACGGCGCCGCCTTTGAATTCCTGCGCAACGACCTGCTGGACGCGCGTGGGTTCTTCCTGGCGCCCGGCCAGCCCAAGAACAAGCTGCGCCGCAATCAGTTCGGCGGCGTGGCCTCGGGCAAGCTGATCAAGGACCGCACGTTCTGGCTGGTTAACTATGAGGGCCGCCGGGAAGTCCGCGCCACGCCGGCGCGCGCGGCCGTTCCGACGTTGGCCATGCGCCGCGGCGACTTCTCCGAGCTGCTGCAGCCCAGGAACCGCTGGTATCCCGGCGCCACCAACCCCGCGGCGTCGCTGGCCATCGGCTTGCCCGGGGACGGCGCGCCGTTCCCCAATAACGTCATTCCAGCCAGCCTGATCAGCAAAGTGTCCACCAACATCCTGACCTTCAAGAACACCAGCCCGTTCCCGGAGGGCGGATTCATTCCCTATCCCAACATCGACGAACAGGCCAAAGCCGCCAACAGCACGCTGAACCTGGCCGGCACCAACGACCAGGAGTTGAATAGCGATCAATACCTCACCCGCGTCGATCACCGGCTCAGCGACAACGACCGCATTTTCGGACGATATGTCGTCGTCGAATCGGCCTGGGATAACAATCCGCTGCAGCGCGTCAGCCGGTTTGTGGTCGGCTACCGCGCTCAGAATGCGGGCTTCGGCTATACCAAGATCGTCAGTCCCCGCGTGGTGAACGACTTGCGGGCGGGCTTGAACCGCATCCGGGCCAACCAGCTTGCCACTCAGACCAACACAGGCTTCACGCACCGCGATCTGGGTTTCGACTTCCGCGTGGTCGGAGACGGAAACCGCACACTCACCCCGCTCGAAGAAGGGCTTCCCAACATCACCATCACGGGCTTCTCCGGCACGGGCTCGGGCAACGTCACGTTCAACGTGAACGAAACCTATGAGGCCGCCGACAGCGTCACGGTCAACCGCGGCAAACACAATTTCAAATTCGGCGGCCAGTACCGGAACAGCCCGGTCGACAACCTGGCGGCCAACCTGCCGCGCGGCCAGGTCACGTTCACGCGCGACATCGCCAACATCCCCGACGCGTTCGCCGCCTTTCTACTGGGCTATCCGCTGAACGCCAATTCGGCCGAAGGCGCGCCGCTCTCGGAGATCCGGCAGCAGAAACTGGGCCTCTACTGGCTGGACGACTTCAAAGTCACACCTCGCCTCACTCTCAACTACGGAATTCGCTGGGACTTCTACGGCGCCGTGACCGAGGCCGGAGGGCGCATCCGCAATCTTTCGTTCGAGACCAACGACGTGCGAGTGGTCAATGGACGCCCCGTACCCAAGTTGACGCCCAACCCCAACGCCTCGGCCAAGCTGTACGACATCAGCCTCACCCAGTTCATGCCGCGCCTGGGGCTGGTCTACCGGCTCAGCGACAGCCTGGTGCTGCGCCTGGGATCGGGCCAGTTCTACAGCCCGCAGCAGACCAACAATTTCAACATCCTGGGACTGAATCCGCCGTTTTCGGGCTCCACCGTCTTCCAGAACGACACGCGGCGCCCCACCGCCACTATCGAAAACCCCTTCGCCGGATCGCCCGTGGGCGGCGGGCCGCAGGCCGTCGTCATGCTGGGCAATCTGCAGGCGGATCGCGGCGGGCGGTCGCTCTACTTGAACAACGACATCTGGCAGTGGACGGCGGAGATCGAGAAGAGCTTCGGCCGGGACTTCGTGGCCGGCATCGGCTATGTGGGCAGCCAGGCCTCGAACCTGGATATGCCCGTGCAAAACGACAACAACCCGGACCCCGGCCTGGGCGCTGTGCAGGCGCGGCGTCCGATTCAGTTCTATGCCGATTCCCGCCAGCCCGAGGTGTTGTTGCCGCTGGGCACCGTGCGGCGCCTGGAGACCTGGACCAGCGCCAACTACAACGCCCTCCAGATGCGCGCCGAGAAGCGCTACTCCAAGGGTCTCACCTTCCACGCGGCCTTCAACTACCAGCGCGCCAACTCGATCGGCTACAGCGTCAACGAGGGCGGCCCCTACGGCAGCAACTACACCCAGGACCCCCGCAATCGCAAGGCCGACTACGGGCGCTCGCAGATCGACCAGCGCTTCCGTTTCGTGTTCAGCCACATTTGGGAGTTACCCTGGTTCCGCAAGGAACGGGGCCCGCGCAACTGGATTCTGGGCGGCTGGGCCGTCAACGGCATCCTGCAGCTCACCTCGGGACTTCCGGTGACCGTCGCCCAGACCGGCGACTCGCAGAACACCGGACCGCAAGGCTCGCCGCGCCCCCACATCGCGCCGGGACAGAAGGTCGACCGCGTGATGGAGGGCCGCACCATCGACCGCTGGTTCAACACCGCCGCATTCGTCCGCTCCAAGTGCGACGGCTGCGCGGGCGAAGGCCTGTACCTAGGCCCCAAGGGCTACGGCAACGCCGGTGTCTCGCTGTTCGACGCTCCCGCGCAGAAGACCTGGGACTTCGCGCTATTCAAGGAATTCCGAGTCCGCGAAGGCCACAAGCTGCAATTCCGATATGAAGCCTTCAACTTCTCCAACACGGCCCAGTTCAACGCCCCCAGCCGCAGCCTGGGCTCGGCCGACTTCGGGCGAATCAGCTCGACGGTGATCAACAACCGGGAGATGCAGTTCGGATTGAAGTATCTGTTTTGATGTTCTCCCGCGGAAGGCTTCGGAGGGTTATGCTGTCCTCACTCTCTCTGACAGGTTTGGCAGGTACACCGCCCGGCAAGACCTTGCAACCCGTTCTGTCCGGTCTCACTGGGCGACCGGCGGCCTTCTCCCCCCGTTGAACGAATCGGGCCGGGGCGTATCGGGCGGCCAGTAGCCGCCGGGAGTCTCCTTCCACCTCTTCCCGCACAACCCGGAGATGACGCTCCATTCGGCCACGCCGAGGTCCGGATCCGGATGAAATAGGAAGCGCTTCAGGCCGGCTTGCTGCGACGAAACCAGGATGCGGTACAGGTCTTGCGCGGGCATGGGATCGCCGGCATGAGGACGCCGGCCGGTAGAAACCCACGCGATCACTTTGCTGTCGTCGTTGACGGCATCGAGCGCTCGCCGGGTTTCGGCGTAGACCAGCCTGGCGAAGAACTCGTCCGGAAAACCCATCTCCAGATCCTGGAGCGTGTGGATGCCGGGAAGGTCGATCCCGAACCAGGATTTGACCACGGCGAAGCAGTCGGGCTCCGTCAGGCCCGGATTCCACTCGTGAATCTTTGCCACCCAACGGGCCACGGTGCCGTACATGCCATCGAACCCGCGATGCCAGAAATAGTGCTTGGGAAGGAGGTAGTCGAAGTAAGGATGGATTCGCAGGTAGTCCTGGGAAGTGAGAACGGAAAAAGCCGGCGCACGGGGGATGCCTCCGAGCTTCACCTTTCGGTTCAGTTGATCGATCCGCCGCCGCACGGCGGCCAGGTAGCCGAGCGAGGTCTCCTGCCGCGTGCGCAGCCAGTACAGGGCGTCCTCATTGAGATCGAACAGAGCCAGCCCGCCGAGGAACCCGCCCGGCGAATGGAACCGCACCATCGACGGCGTCAGGTGATGGAAGCGAGCGCGCAAATGGGCGATGCCGCGCTCCATGCGGCCGACGTCGTATCCGAGAACGGCCAGGCGGGGCTTCTCCGCTTCGCGGATTTCGAACAGCTCGCCGCCGTGATGAAACGCCAGCTCGTAGTGATGTTCGCCGGGGCCGTCGAGGATGACGCCGTGGGCCTGGGGATAGGCGTTCATCGCGTCCTGCGCGCTGGCGGCGAATCCGATGGAATCGAACGGGTCGCCGGCGAGCGGCCGAGAGCCGCCAGTTCGGCCGAGACCGAAGAGGAGAATCTCCCAACCGCGAGCGGCGGCATCGTCGAGCATCGCCTGGAGACGCTTCTCTTTGGCGGGATCGCGCGGCTGCGCGGCGGGAGGATCAACGCCGAAGCCTCGATAGATGCGCGGGTCGGCGGCGAAGGCCGGAATCGAAGCGCCGTCGCTCTGGGCAAAACGCATGTACCCGATGGCGATGCCACGCACGCCGCCTTCCGCCCAGGCGTCGAACGTACGCCGGTAGTCCGCCATCCAGCGCTCGATCGGGCTCTGCAGGAAAATCCAGGGAACCATGGGCAGGGGCGGCGCGCTGAAACCCGCCGCGGCCGCCGGCGCGGCCAGGAACAGGCGGCGGCTGATCCGGCGGCCTTCAACCCCTCGTTCCTGTGCCCTCACCCGGCCCTCCGCGACGTTCCCGGCCAATCCCTTCGACGAGTCCGGGCGGCTTGGCCCCCTAAACGCCTCTGCGTTCCGTCAGCCAACAGCGCCTCCACCAGCGGCCACATCATGGCCACCGGCCTGGGATCGACAGGCACGCCGCGGCGGCCCCAACCAGCGCGCGGCCAGCCCGCGTGCCTGCGCTGATCCACGTCAGCAGCAGGGCGGCGAGCGTGAAGGCGATCTCCACCGGCACGCCGATCACCGGATCGGGGTGCAAGAGAAGTTTGATCCAGGAGATGGCGACGCAGGCCCAGGTCAGCCAGAGGTACGACCACCGCAGCAGCGGCTTCGCCTGGCGCTGACGCAGCGCGAGCAGGGAGGCGAGCAGCAGCGATGTCGCAATGGCGAGTCCCCATCCCACCGTGGGATCACCGAGCTTGCGAACACGGGAGTAATAGTTGACCGAATCGATGGCCGCGAAACAATATGTGGCGGTCACCGCGAGTTGCCAGGTGAGGCTCCGTACCACCTGTAGCGCCGCCAACACGAGCACACCCGCCACGACGTACGAGTAGCGAAGTTTCACATTGGACTCCACCAGGAAAAGGTCCACCACGACGACGGCAGCGCCCCCGATCAGCAGCCAGATACGCGGCGCCCGAGCCGCCGCTTCGACGGGTTCGCCGGCCGCCAGCTCCTGCCGGCGACGCCAAGCGAACATGCCGAGCCCCAGCCCGAAACAGAATCCGAAGACCACCTCCATGATCTTCCACCACGGATTCCAGCGCTGCAGGTAAGGCTGGTGCATTCCGAGCGTCATGAGAGTTCCGCCCAGGCCAAACCCGATTCCACCGCCGATGAATCCGGCCAGCGCGAATCCGGCCGGAATTCTGGCGTCGCCCGCCAGCCGCAGGCAGGCCAGAAACAGCAGCGCTCCCAGAAGCAGTCCGGCCCAGATTTCGGCGCGGGGCTTGTTCACCGGATCGGAGAAGTAGAGCAGCTTGGGCTGGTTGATCCACTTCCAGCCCGCGTAGGTTCCGGCGATGATCGACGCCAGCGCCATGGCAATCCGGGTCCGGGTGAATCGCCGCTCGACCAGGGCCGTCCCCAACACCGCGCCGCCGAGCAGGCCCCAGACCGCGCCCTTCAGCGTCAGGCCGGCGAGTCCCCAGGCGTACGTCTCCGGTTTGATGATGAAACCGACCGTCTGCCCGTAGGTCATCTCGCCACCGAAGCCGATGCCGATCGCGCCGAACGCCGCGATGAGCCCGCTCGAGGAAGCGTCGCGGCCGAGGAGCATCGACAGGGCCATCGCCACCAGAGCGCCGGGGATCATGGCGCCCAGTGGACCTCCCCCAATAAAGCCGCGCAGGCCCCAGCCCAGCGACATGGTAATCGCGGGGAACAGGCAAAACATCCACCATTGGCGATCTGGTACGCTCACACGGCCTCCTTGCGGCGAAGAAGCTCCTGGCTACGGCTGGACGAAATCCCTTCCCTGCTTGCGCGGCGACTCCCACTTGCGGCTGGTCGCAAAGACCTTGACTTCGTAGGGCAGCATCCGGGTGACGAACTCTCCGCGCACGACCTCGGCGGTTTCCTTTCCGTACAGCAGGTCGAGCCGGCCGATCTCCCGCAAGCCGGTGACGACGACGCCCATATGAGGGCGATTGTCTTCATTGACCAACCCCACCAGCCAGTCGCGGCCCGAACGGCGGCACAGCAGACGCACACCGCGCGAGGGGCTGTCGAAGCCCTCCGAGTTTATCAGGTCAACACGAACACCGGGCGCCTCCGGCGTGGTGAGGAACGGATCGAGCGAGGCAAGTTCGTTGGTCATCGCGTAGAGCGACTCGCGGAACGCCGGTCTGGGCGGGGCGGCGTCCATGCCCCAATAAAGGATACCCTTGGCGCCGCGCGCGATCGACGCCCACGCCATGAGCCGCGTCTCGTCAAAAGCCGGATACGTCACGGGTTCGTCGCGGCCGGCCAGTTCGCCCCAGGCAAAGCCCTGTAGCACCATCCACACGGCGCGGCCCCGGCCTGCCCGCTTGTAGCGTTCGGTGAAGTCGGCGACCGCGATAGCGTTACGATTGGCCGCGTGGATCGGATAGCTGTCGCAGCCGGTGATGTCAATCGAATCGATGTACTGCCGGATGAACTTGAGATCGCTACGCGCGGCCTCATTGATCCAGAGGGGCCGCTTCCTGATGTCCATTTGGCGGAGGAGCGCCGCCGCCGCGCGAAGGTTCGGCATGACCTTGGCGGCTTCCCGCTCGGAGTAGTCCACGGCCAGGGGCGTCTGGCGCCACCATTCATCCCGAGCCGGATACGTCCCGTTGCGGAACAGCCCGCTGTTGGCTGTGAAGTTCCATACGATCTCGTCCGGGCCTTCCCAAACCGCGAGCGCCGGATGGTCCTGGACCCCCTCAATCATCGCGCGCAGCCTGCCGCCGGCGGTCCCGGCGTGCAACGGGAGTGGAATCCACCCCTGGACGCCCACCGCCGCGGCCCGGTCCAGATCGCGCCTGTCGCGGCAACGAATCAGGTTGACGCCGGCTTCCGCCATGGCGCGAAGCGCTGCATCGGTTCCCGGCAGCTCGTAGCTGCCGATGGGGAACTGCGCCTGGCCAGCCTTGCGCAGAAAGACCTCTGCCTCGGTTCTGGGCGCGATAGCGAGAACAAGTAGAGCAGAAAACAGGTGTTTCATGACGTGACGTATCAGTGGCGCCGATTCCTGGCTCCGCATCAGGGGCGCTTTTCCGACCGCGTCCGCCCGGATCCGCGCCGCCGTCCCTTCACCAGCTACCACTGCACCTGCGCCTGCAAGAGGATGCTTCGCGGACCGGTCCAGCGCCCCGGCGCGCCCTGCCCGATGAACTTGCCGAAGGTGGCCGGGACGGTGATGTTGTTGTACACCCCGCTCCAGGTGGGATGGTTGAACAGGGATCCGCAGTTTCATGCCTTCGCGGAAAAGCGGAAAGTACTTGTACGCGGCGCCGCTCACTTCCCATGAACCCGGGTCGCGGTAGACCGAGGGACTGGCGTTGCCGAAGGTCCCGTTCTGGGGAACCGCGAAGCAGGCGGTATTCAGGTAGGGTCCGCTCCTGCCGTCGCCGGGACGAATGTTGCAGCCCCCCACGACGTCGGCCCGCCCGCTGCGAAGATTCGTGTTGGAGGTGTCCCTGCCGGAGAAGGTCACGGTGTTCGGACGTCCGTTCCGGGCATCGATGATGCTGGAGAGCGCCCAACCGCCGATGAAGCCGTTGATCATTCGCCCCGAACCTGCTCCGAACCGTCTTCCGCGGCCAAGGGGAAGCTGGTACATGATGTTGGCGCGGAAATCCAGGCTGTCGGTGACGGTGATCTTTCCCTTTTCGCAACCGCGGCAATAGGGGTTCTCCAAGGTGAAGCCGGTGGTGTTGGTGCCGCTTTCGCCGACGTCGGCGATCTCGCTGACCCACTGGAACAGGCCGTCAACCTCCAGCCCGCTCGAGAAGCGGTGAGCCAGTCCCGCTTGCAGGCCGTTGTACCAGCCATTTCCACCCTTGTCGAGGTAGCCGATGCTCTGGAACTCCGGGTGCAGCAGGCGGCTGGAGGTGAAGGGAATGGTGCTGGCGGGCGGACGGTTGAGGTCGCGGTTGTACCAGATCTGGGTGGTTCGGGAGCCGACGTAACCGAGGCGCGCCACCCAAGCGCCGATCAATTGACGTTCCAGCATGAGGTTGTACTGCTGGGTCAGGGGTGTCCCGATGTCCGGATTCCTGCCGGAGACGCTGATCGTGCTGGGCCCCTGGCCCACGAGGTTTGGAAACGGTCTGTTCAAAGTCACCAGGGCGACGCCGTTGGTGATGGTGTTCACGAACGTCTCGGAGAGAGCGAAGGGGCCGCTGTCGATGAACCTCCAGTTGTTGTTCGACCAGCCAGCGTCCACTGAGAAAACGCTGTATGCGCCTCGCAAGACCATGTTTCCACGGTCGGTCAGCCGCTGGGCGAAGCCGAACCGGGGAATCCAGGCCACCGACGGGTTCATCAGGCGCTCCGGGAAGCCCGCCTGGGCCGCCGTCACCTTCTTGAAGGACGCGGGAAACGCGGGATGAACCAGCTTGATCGAGGTGTCATCCGGGAAGATGATCGCCAGCGTTTTCGGATCGAAGTTGATATAGGCGCCGCTGGTTTCTGTCCTCGGACTGATGCGCTCAAAGCGGACTCCGAAGTTCAGAGTCAGCCTGGAAGTGGCTTTGAACTGGTCTTGCAGGTAGACTCCCAGCTCGTTGTAACGCCGCCGCAACCACTCCACGCCGGGAGTATACCGTGCGGACCCATCCGGAATGCCGAGCAGGAAATCGGCGAAGGGATCGCCGCTGAACCTGCCGGTATAAGACTGGGCCCCGCCGATGGCGCTGTTGGCGGACAGACGATCATCGCGCTTGAAGCGGTGATCGTACCCCAGCTTGAAACTGTGCCTCCCTTTCTGAATGGAGAGGTTGTCCCGCACGTGCATCCAGCGCTGAACCCGCTGGTCGTCGGCATAGGTGCTGCTGATGCCGGTGAGGCCGGTAATGCCGATTTGCGGCGCCTGGCGGCGGGCATTGCGGAAGGCGGCGTCGGCGCCCAGATCGATTCCCAGCGCGGTCGTAATGTCGCCCAGCGTTCCGCCATCGTTGCCCCACCTTTCATTGTCAAAGATGAAGTACCCCACGCGGACCTCGTTGACGATGCTGGGGGAGACAATGTCCGTGTCGGTCCAGTTGAATTGCTTGGCATGTCCGGCGATCACGTACCTGCCGAGACGAGGCAGGGCTTCGGTGTTGGCGTTGTTGATAGGGCTCTCGGTGTAACTGAAGCCAAACGTGTTGCGGCTATAGAGCTTCTGATCGATGCGCGCGAACAGCGTGTGCCAGTTGAACTTCGACCCGGACGGCCCGTTGAAGTTATTGAGCGGGATGTTGGGGTTGATGCCGGCAACGTTGGGCGCCGGAAAAAACAGCTCCACCGCTTTGGTCGCGGCTGGATTCCAGCGTGTTTTGGGGATGATCTTACCGGTGAAGGGCTGGCCCGACAGGGGATCGATCAGCGGCCTGGAGCCCTTGCCAGTGGCGTCGAAGTAGGCGGAGAAATCGCCCTGCCGCATTCCGTTGGTGGGGACCGTCACGAGGCGGCCAAACGCGACGCTGACATCCGACGGCGTGGCCCGCTCGCCGGAAAAGAACAGGAACGTCCGGTTTCGCCCGTCGTAAACCTTGGGAATGTACAGGGGCCCGCCCGCGGTCAAGTTCCACTGGTGGTGAGGGAACTGCGCGGGACGCGCCGAGGTAGGGGACATGGCGCCGAGGGCATTCAGGCGGTCGTGGGAGAACTGCAAGGTGACCGCCCCGTGCAGCCGGTTGGCGCCCTGTTGCGTGACGGCATCCAGGGTCACCGGTGTCCGGTACTCGGCCGGCGCCCCGACCACGGTCACCTTCTCTTCCCGCAGCGCCTGGTACGGGACCGTAATGTTGGTGTAGGTGGTCTCGACCGCGTTGCCGTCCACGGACACCTCGTACTGTCCCGCCCGGCTCCCGGCCGCCTTGTAACCCGCTTCACCGCTGCCGCGGACCAACAGCGAGTGCCTCAGGGTGTTGTTACCGAAGGTGGTCATGATGGGCGTTCCCTGCGGCCCTTCATTCAGGAGATTGGATCCTCGCGTTTCGGCCAACGTTCCCGTGTCGGTGGTGACCAGCGGCGTCTCGGCTACGACCGTCACATTTTCGCTCACTTGACCCACAGCCATGGAGATGTCGACCCGGAGCACCTGCCGGGAGACCAGCGGGATGTGTTCCCCGATGTACTTCTTGAAGCCCGGGGCCTCTGCGGTCAACGTATAAGCGCCTGGCGGCAGAATGCGGAATTCGTAGCTCCCCTCTGTGTTGGTCGTTGTCTTCCGGGTGAAGTTGGTTTCCTCCTGGACGAGCGCGACCGATACGTTGGGGACCACTGCCCCGCTCGCGTCGCGCACCGTTCCGATGACGTCGCCCGCCGTTGACTGGCCCAGGACCAAGCCAGGCCGAATCGACAGAAAAATCCCCACCGCTACGCTGAGGACAGCCCGCAGTGTCGAGAGTTGCATTCGAAACCTCCAGGAGCGAATTCACTACCGGTTTTGTTCAGTTTAGCTGAACAGTCTATCTGATGCGCTGAATCGATTACTGGGATTCTACGGCACCGCAAAGGTGTTGTCAAGACTTGACAGGTTCAGAATTAGGGCCAATAATCCATACTGTATGGACCTACCAGCCGAAAAGGCAAGGGACTACCAGGTCGCCTCAGTCCGGAAAGCCTTGGAGCTGCTGTGTGCGTTCAGCACCGCTGGATCAGTACTGACCGTCAGTGACCTCAGCCGCTACTTGTCCATTCCGAAGAGCACGACCCATAATCTGCTGCGCACACTCCAGAGTCTGAGTTTTGTGACGCAGGACGAGGAGAAGCGATTCTGTCTGGGACCAAGGGTCTTCGAGCTCGGTTTGCTGTTCTCCCGGGATACGCAATTGGTGACCAGAGCGCTGCCTCACCTGCGCCGGTTGGCGGACGAGACCAAGGAGACGGTGAAGCTCGCGATCCTATCGAATGATGATCTGCTGGTGGTGGCGGCGATCGAATCGCCGTATCAACTTCACACCCGAGGGGATCAAGGGAGACGCGCGCCGCTGCATTGCACCTCGCTCGGCAAAGCGTTGCTGGCCTTGTTGCCCGGCGAAGAGCCGCGGGAAATCGCCGCCCGCCGCGGCATGCCGCGATTCACGCCTCATACCAATACCAGCCTGAACCGGCTGGAGGAAGAGTTGGCGCACGTCCGGCGCCGGGGATTCGCGCTGGACCGGGAAGAGCACGAAGAAGGGGTGCTGTGCGCGGCCGCGGGCTTCGTCGAGCCGTCGAGCGGAGCGTTGGGAGCGATCAGCATCTCCGGTCCAGGAACCCGCATCACCGAAGGCCGATTGCAGGAATTCGGCGCGCTCGTGGGCGAAGCGGCGCGGGACATGGCTGGTATCTCCGGGAGCACGGCGGCGCCGGCCGGTGATCGAAGGACCATCGTGGAGGTGGGATGAAAACGCTGCTGGACATTCTGGGGCGCGTCGTGGCGCCACTGGTGACGCCCTTCCGGGCCAACGAAGACGTCCATTGGGAAGCCCTCGCGGAGCTGGCTGATTTCGTCATCCGCAAAGGATTTTGCCATTCCCTGATTCTGACTGGAACCACGGGTGAGTTCTACGCCCTCACGGATGAGGAGCGGATCCGACTGGCGCCGTTGTTCGCGGCGTTGAACCAGAACGGGCGGATTAACCCCATTCCCATCCTTCGAGGCGCCATCGAGATGGTTTCGGGCATCCCGATTGGGCCCCCGCGAAGCCCGCAGGTCGCCGCCAGTGAGGACGAGCTCTCCGTCATCCGGATGGTTCTCGACAAGCTGGTCAGGGGCGCCAGTGCGGTGCGTTGAATCGAGAGGTGAAGTGCATGGACATGTCAAAGTCTGACCGCCGCCTGATGGGCACAGCCCAACAGCTTGATCGCCGCGGATTTCTCGCGGCGATGAGCCTCGGAGCCGGCGCAACCGTCATGCCCGGCCAGGAGACCTACGAGACTCACGCCAAGGGCATCCGGATCGTGCCCGGACAGTGGCGGCCTCACTACCGTTTCGAACAGATCGCCTGGATCAGCCCACCGTGGCCGAGCCAGGATTACCTCTGGCTTGACTTCCCGGAAGCGATCTTCTCGAGTCGCGGCTTGCTCTTTCTGAGCCACGTCAATCCTCCTTTGCCACAGCTCTTCCCGGATCTGCCCCCCGCGCCTTGGAGCGCCACCTCCCGTGGGATTGCGTTCGAACGGACGCTGCTGAACGGCGTCGCTTTTGGCGGGCGCATCGAGAAGCTGGCCGGCCCGGTGGTCGAACTGGAGCTGCACATCCGCAACGGGAGCCGCGAGCCCCTGACGAACCTCACGCTGCAGACCTGCGCGTACCTGCGCGGGATACGGGAGTTTGCGGACTTCACCCGAAGCAATAAGTTCGTCCATCTGCCAGGATCCGGCTGGACTCCATTGTCCGAAGCCTTGACCTCCCGGCGCGACGAATCCGCGGCCTATCGTGTCGGATGGCGAACGAAAGGGAAGGCGATCGCGGATCAACCGTGGATCGTCACCCGGTCCAACCAAGGGGAACGCATGGTGGCCATGACCTGGGGCAAGGACACCCTGTCGTTGATCGCGAATCCCAACCACCCGTGCATGCACGCCGATCCGCGCTTTCCCGATCTTGAGCCCGGAGCCAGCGCCTCGGTGAAGGGTCTGATAGTCTTCTTTGAAGGAGCGTTGCGGGACTTCCGCTTTGAACAACATGCCGCCGCCTCTCAAGGGCCAACTGGCTGAACGAATCAGGAGCTTCCACGCAATGCGGCTTCTCTTTGTAGCGGCCTTGCTCATCCTTGCTGCTCATCCCCAAAAAGCGGCCGCTCCTCCCCACGGCAGCCCTATCGGTGTCCTCGCCGCTCGATGGCATGATTCCGGATTTACTCAGAGCGACGACAACTACAACGCCGTCACCGCGGCCAGCGATGGCAAGATCTACTACGTCCTCTGCTCTCACAGGATTGACGTGGGCGCACAGGTGTTTTCCTATGATCCGGCTACCGGAAAGGTGTCTCACCTGGCGGATTTGACCGAAGCGGCCGGTGAAAAAGGCCTGAAGGCCGTCCCGCAGGGCAAGAGTCACGTCAGCTTCCATGAGCACGGCGGAAAGCTCTACTTCGCCACCCATCTGGCCTATTACGAGCACGCCGGAAAGAAGGAGTTAGCTGGGACGCCTCCGGCAGGGTTCGCGCCCTACCCCGGCGGGCACTTCCTCGCGTACGACATGGCCACCCGCAAGATCGCGGATCTGGCCAAGGCCCCGAATAGCGAAGGCATCATCACCATGGCCATGGACCCGAAACGGGGCAGACTCTACGGGCTCACCTGGCCATCGGGCTTGTTCCTGTCCTATCACCTGGAAAGCCAGAAGCTCAAGAATTATGGCGCTACCGCCGGGGATGGCGAGAAAGGAGTGGGCTCCGCCTTCCGGGTGATCTGCCGCTCCATCGCCGTAGACCCACGAACCGGTTTCGCGTTCTTCACCACCGCAACGGGTGACGTTATTCGTTATGACCCCGCCGCGGACCAACTCCAGCATCTGGAAGGCGGCCGGGCGAACCGCGATGTCCTCGGCAAGTGGGACCCGGACCAACCCGGCCACATGGGCTACAACTGGCGTCAGACCGTCTGGTACAAATCTGAGAACTCCTTCTACGGGACCCACGGAAACACCGGTTTTCTGTTCCGCTTCGATCCTCTGGCCCAGCAGTTCGATTTCGTGGAGCGCATCGCATCGGAGAAAACGCGTACCAGCGGTCTGTATGACTCCTTCTCCTACGGCTATCTTGGATTGACCCTGGGACCCGATGGCCACACCCTCTATTTCCTCACCGGAACCCCCGCCGGCGAAGAAATGCGCTTTGTCACCTATGACATTCCGGCTCGTCAGTACACCGATCATGGCGCTATTTCCCTCCCCGACGGGCGGCGGCCAACCTGGGCCCAGGCTATCGCCGTCGGACGCGACAAGCGGATATACACCGTTTCCAAGATTCTCGAGAACGGAAAGCAAGTGGTGGATCTGCTCAGCTTCCCGGACCCGCTCCAGACGCCCTCGTCCCCGGAGCCCCAGTACCAGTTGGTCCGTTCCTGGCTGAATCCGAAGGGTATGCCGTACCCTCTTCAGGAAGCCCACGGACTGTGCTTCGACAAGGACGGCAACGTGATCGTCGTGGACAGCGTGGGATCGCGCGTGCACCGGTTTACACCCGAGGGCAAATGGTTGGGGGAGATCGGACTGGGACCCGGGGGCGGACCCGGCGCGTTTCGCGCGCCGCGCGACGCACGGGTGCACCGGAACGGCGAGATCTTCGTCCTCGACACCAACAATCACCGCATCGAAGTCTTTAGTCCGGAGGGCAAGTTTCTGCGCGCCTTCGGACAGAAAGGCAGCGGTCCCGGACAACTGTTGCGGACCCACGGCCTGGATTTTTCGCCCGATCAAAGCCGACTGTACGTGGTGGATGTGGATAACAACCGGGTGAGCGTGTTCGAGCCCTCCGGCAAATTCCTCTTCCAGTTCGGCCGGAAGGGTTTTCGCACTGGCGAGTTTCGCGATCCGCACGGAATGGGCATAGCCCCGAATGGCGACATCATCGTCTCAAACTACTATGGACCAGTTCAACGCTTCGCCCCGGAGGGGAAGTTCCTCTTCGAATTTGCCCCCGCCGGTTTCCGCGACTGGATTCACTTCCACAGCATGACCACGGACCACGAAGGCAACACGTACGTGGCCGCGCGGCGCCGGGATGGGCGTAACGCGATCGCCGTCTACGACAGCCGCGGCGCCTATGTGGCGGCTTGGGCGCCCGCCACGGCCGAAGGCGAGCAGGGCGTGAAGACCGCCGCCGTGGATCGCAAGGGCCTGGTGTATGCCGCCGTGGAGGGCAAGGGCGTTCACGGTGTACAGGTTTTCAGGAGAATTCAATGAACCCCGGCGGCCCGTGGCTCGGCCGCACAGGAGGCCGGTATGTAGGACACTGCAGGGGTTATACTGTCCTCACAGTCCTTGACTGGTTGGGGAGGGGGAATGAGCCTGAATCTTTTGCATCCCTCGCGCCGGAGCTTTCTGCAAGCGGCCGGCGGCGCGGCGTTCGCTTCGGGCCAGGCCGCCGCGGCCGATCCCGGCTGGTTTGACCGCCCCATGCGCTGGGCGCAACTCACGCTGGTGGAGGACGACCCTGGCAAATTCGACCGGCGGTTCTGGCTCGACTATTTCCGCCGCACCCACTCCGACGCGGCCTGCCTCAGCGCGGGTGGATGCGTCGCTTACTATCCTACCGAGATTCCGCTGCATCACCGGTCGGCCTGGATGGGCAGCGGCGATCCGTTCGGCGAGCTTCTGGCGGGCTGCCGCCAGATGAACATGGTGGTCATCGCCCGCACCGATCCTCACGCCGTGCACCAGGACGCATACGACGCGCATCCGGATTGGATTGCCGTCGACGCTGAGGGAAAACGGCGCCGCCACTGGGCGGCGCCGGAACTGTGGGTGACCTGCGCCCTGGGGCCCTACAACTTCGAGTTCATGACCGAAGTCCACCGCGAGATCATGTCGCGCTACCGGGTGGACGGCATCTTCTCGAACCGCTGGGCGGGATCCGGGATGTGCTACTGCGAGCACTGCCGCCGCAATTTCAAAGCGGCCGCCGGGATGGAGCTGCCGCGCGGCGCCGACCCGCAGGATCCGGCGCGCCGCGCCTACCTGGGGTGGCATCAGCAGCGGCTGTTCGAGTTGTGGCGGCTGTGGGATTCCGAGATCCGCAAGATCAACCCCGGCGCGCGGTACATCGCCAATGCCGGCGGCGGCGCCCTGAGCCCGCTCGACATGAAAACGATCGGCGAGTTGTCGGACATCCTGTTCGCCGACCGGCAGGCGCGCCGCGGCGTGGCCGCGCCCTGGTCCAACGGGAAGAACGGCAAGGAGTATCGGGCCACCCTGGGACGCAAGCCGGTCGGCGGCATCTTCAGCGTCGGCGTGGAAGAGCCCTACCGCTGGAAGGACTCGGTCCAGAGCGAGGCGGAGATTCGCATTTGGGTCGCCGACGGAGTGGCCAACGGCCTGCGCCCCTGGTTCACCAAGTTTTCCGGCACGCTCCACGACCATCGCTGGTTGAAGGTGGTGGAGGACATTTACACGCGCCTTCATCGCGACGAGCGCTACCTGCGCAACGAAGCGCCCCTGGCGCGGGTGGCCATGGTGTACTCGCAACAGACGGCGCAATTCTATGGCGGCGCGCGCGCCGCCGAGAAAGTCGAGCACCACACGCTGGGCTTTTATCACGCGCTGGTGGAAGCCCGCATCCCGTTTGAGATGGTGCACGACCGGCTGCTCGACCCTGCTCACGTGGATCAGTTCAAGGCGCTCATCCTGCCGAACATCGCCGCGCTCTCCACGGGACAATGCCGCCAGCTCCGCGAATACGTCCAGCGCGGCGGCAGCCTGGTGGCGACCTTCGAGACCTCGCTCTACGACGAGTGGGGCGTCCGCCGTCGCAACTTCGGGCTGTCCGATTTGTTCGGCGTCTGGTTCAAGGGACGGATCGAGGGGCCGATGCAGAATTCCTACCTGCGCCTGGAGGACAAATCCCACCCGCTTCTGCGTGGGCTGGAAGACGCCGGCCGGATCATCAACGGCGTCTCGTGCGTCGACGTGGGCGCGCTGGAGAAGTTCCCGAATCCGCCGCTGACCCTGATCCCGTCCTATCCAGATCTGCCCATGGAAGAGGTCTACCCGCGGGTGCCGAAGACGGATATTCCGGAAGTCTACCTGCGCGAAACCGGCCGAGGCCGGGTCGTGTACTTCCCCTGGGACATCGACCGCACCTTCTGGGAGGTGCTCAGCGTCGACCACGGCAAGCTGATGGCCAATGCAGTCGACTGGGCCGCCCAGGAGGAGCGCCCCGTCACGGTGACCGGGCCCGGAGTGCTGGACGTAACGATCTGGCGTCAGAAGGACTCGATGACTGTGCACCTGGTGAACCTCACCAATCCGATGATGATGAAGGGCCCGTTCCGCGAGCTGATTCCGGTCGGCGAGCAGAAGGTCCGGGTGAGGACGCCGGGCAAGGCGCGCCGGGTCCAGCTTCTGGTGAGCGGTCAGTCGCCGAAAGTGGAAGAATCCGGCGGATACGTGCAGCTCACCGTGCCTTCCATCCTCGACCACGAAGTCGTCGCCATCGATCTATAGGCGGAGAATTCGGTCCATAAAAGCGATCAGCCGTCAGCTTTCAGCAGTCAGTCTGATCGCTGATAGCTGAGCGCTGATAGCTGATTGCTGATTGCTGTTAGAACGTCGCGACGGGGTTGAGCGGCGAGCCGGTGCCGCCCGGCACCGGGAGGGGCGCGGCGGTGATCAGAAACTCCCAGCGGCCGCGCTTGGTCGCCTCCTCGCTCAGCGCCTCCAGGTCGCAGTTGTCGAAGATCGGCATGCCCATGGCGATGAGCACAAGCTGGTGGATGGGCTGCTTCACGCCCTCCACCTGCGAGGGCGCCACATCGCTGGCCGCGTCGCTGCCCAGCATGGCCACATCGCGCGACTTCAGCCATTTCGCGCAGGAGGCATGCAGCCCGGCGGACTTGTTGGCGATGTCCCAAGGGCCTTTCTCCGCGCGCAGCGTCCAGCGGCCGGTGCGGAGGAACACGACGTCGCCGCTAGAGACTTTCACGCCCGCGCGCTTCTCCCAAGCCTCCAAATCTTCGGGGTAGACCGCCGTGCCCGGCTCCAGGTATTTCACGCCTTTCAGCCGCGGGATGTCCATCAAGATGCCGCGCGTGAAGATCCCATTCTTCATGTTGGTGATGGCCAGCTTACCGGCGCCCTTTTCGGTGACTTCGCTCTGCGCGTATCCGTTGTACATCTTCCCCTTGTAGAACATGTGGCAGATCGAATCCATGTGGGTGTGGGCGTAGCCGTGGTAGCTGACCGAGTAAGTGTCCAGGCAGAAGTCGCCCAGAGGCTTCAGGCCAGTGTGGGTCATCACGTGGCCGAACGGCGAGCCGTTGTCGATGGCCCGGTCCTGCTCCCGGAGCGCGTCGTGAGCCAGCGAGACCGGCACGCCCTCCTTGACCAACGCCGCGGCCTGCTTGCGCTTGGCCGGCGTAATCAGGTTCAGCGCGCCCAACTGGTCCTGCTTGCCCCAGCGGCCCCAATTGGAGAGCTCGGTCATCCAGCGCTCCACGGTCTCCTTGGTCACTTTCGGCGGCTGCGCGAGGGCCGCCGCCAGGGACAGGGCGAGAAGGACATAGCGGGATTTTCGCATCCCCGTACTGTATCAGGGGGAGGGAGGCAAGCGCCACGCCACCACGTTCCCGCTTACGAACGTCGAGTAGACCGTGCCGTCGCAGATCACCGGCTGGCTGTAGAGGCCGGAGCGCGTCTCCGAGCGCCAGAGCCTCTCGCCGGTGTCCTTGTCAAACACTTCCAGGCCCCGGAGCGTGGACACATAGACCACGCCATTGGCGACCGTTACCGGAGCGATGACCGCGCCCGCCAGCAGTTGCCTCCACAGGACGACGCCGCCGTCCGGATTGATCGCATACACCGAGCCGTTTTCCAGATCGGCGTCTGGGGACGCGCCGGCGCCCACGTACAGCAGCTTGCCGTCGAAGGCCGGCGTCGACAGCGATCCGCAGCCGCACTCCGGGCAGATGCAGCCCAGGGCGATCTGCACTGCCCAGGCCGGCGACAGGTCCTCCTGATGCAGCGCATAGAGAATCCCGTCCTTGCCGGTGGCGGCGATTAGGCGGTCGCCGTCGAGGGTTTGAAGCACGGTTGGCGAAGATCCCCACTCGATGTCGTCCGCCGTGGAGTTGGTCGGCAGGAAATAGTACCCCTTGATTTCCAGCGAATCAGCGTCCAGCGCGAGCAGCGTACCTCCCCAGTTGCCGGTCTCCGTGTCCTGCTCGCCGGTGCCGGTGGTGACATAGACCGTATGGGTCCGCTCATCGATGGCCGGCGTCGACCAGATGCCCGCGCCGACGTCGCCTTCGGGCGCCAGGTACTTGATGAGCGGGTGGTACGGGTCGCTCAAGTCGATCCGCGCCAGCAGGCCGCGCATTAGGGGGCAGTCTCCGAGCGAGGCGACGCCCACGTAGAGCGCGCCATTGTACAGCGTGAGCGAGGACCACAGATACGAGCCGGTCAAAGGGTCCGTCAGCGGGACCCGCCAAAGCTGCTCCCCGGTGTCGCGCTGGAAGGCGTAGACGGCCGAGTCGCCGCCGCCCACATATACGACTTCCTCGGACACTGCGGCTTGCGCGGTCACTCCGACGCCGGGAAAGCATTCCGGTTGCTCCGGGGCCGGCGCCACTCCCACAAAGGTCTGCCACAACACGTGCCCTTCTTGGGCGTCGACGGCGCGAAACGTGCCGTCCCACGCGCCCACGTAGAGCACGCCGTTTGAAACCGTGACCGCCGCCGCCAGCGGCGCGCCCACCGGAAGCGTCCAGGCCGCTTCCAGCTTCCGGACGCTTTCCTTACCCAGGGTTTTTTCCGTCTTGTTGTGACTGGTGTGCGCCGGATTCTTCAGATACATCGGCCACTCCTCGGCGCTCAAGGCGGAGGCCAGGACGAAAAAGAGGACAGAACGGGGGGCCTTCCTCATATGAATAGGAACGTAAACGGCGCAGGCAAAGTTACGGTAGCGAGACGGGACTTCTCTGTCAGGTTACCATAGGGAGACAGATGCCCGTGTCCTCAACCGGCGCCCAGTCTTTCTCGGTCAAGCGCGCCGAGGTGGAGTTTCACAACTTCGCTTCGCTGGGCGAGCCGGAGCGCGCCATCGCCGCCTACGAGCAGGAGAACCAGCGGCGCGGCGCGGTGATCCGCAACCACTCGGCCTTCATCGGTCCGATGTCGCCCTTCCTGGAGATCGGGGCCAACGCCGGTCACACCAGTTATCTGCTGGCCAACGAATTCGGCGCCGAGGGATTCGCCCTGGACATCTCCTCGGACGCTTTGCGCTACGGCATCGCGCTGATGGACCAATGGGGCCTGTCGCGCGCTCCGGTGCGGGTGGCCGGCGATGCGGCCAACCTTCCCTTTCAGGACGGCACGCTGCGCTTCGTGATGGCCTTCCAGATGCTCAGCCAGTTCATGAATATGGAGAGCGTGTTTCTGGAAGTGAAGCGGGTGCTGGCGCCGGGCGGCATCTTCCTGTTCGCCGAGGAGCCGCTGCTGCGTCTGCTCTCGCTGCGGCTGTACCGCGCCCCGTATTACAACTTGATGAAGCCCTGGGAGCGCAAACTGCACGACTGGGGATTGCTGGGATACCTGGTCCGCGACGTTATCGGGGCGCAGCAGGAGGAAAACTTCGGCATCCGCCAGAATCACAGCATGTACCTCAGCGACTGGCACCACCTGATCACCAAGCACTTCGCGGCCCATGAATATGAGACCTTTGTGCCCGAGCGCGGCTGGGGAGAGCGCCTGGTGAAGCGCCTGGCCGTGCGGCTCGACCCGCACGGCTCGGAGTGGCGCGCCGCGCGGCTGCTGGGCGGCACGCTGGCCGCGGTCTGCCGCAAGGAGGGTCACGCGCCGCTGAAGGCTTCCTCGATGGCCGGCTTCGAATTTTTTCTGCGCTGCCCGGACTGCCGGTCCTCGCTCGAACGCGACGCCGCCGACACCCTGGTCTGCCCGCGCTGCGGATCTCGCGCGCCTAACGAGGGCGGCGTGTACACGCTGCTGCCGGCCGCCGAGCGCGCCGAGCTGTATCCCGGCGACCGGCCGGACGCGATCGACTTCTGCCTTCCCAACCATGAGAGGCGCCTGCTGGACGGCTGGTACGAGCTGGAAGGCGTCTTCGGCGGCAAGTACCGCTGGATCGGCCCGCGCGCTTCGGCGCGGCTTGAACGCGTGCGCCCCGGACCCCAGCGGGTGCGCATTCGCGGCAACGCGCATGAGCGATCGTTCGAACAGGGCCAGCCGGTCCGGATCGAAGTGACGGCCAACGGCCAGATGGCCGCCAGGCAGGTGCTGGATCGGGCCGGCTTGTTCATTGTAGAAGCCGATCTGCCCGATGCCGACACCTACACCATCGAGATCGCGGCCTCGCCCGCCTGGCAGGCGCCACCCGACGATCGCATCTTTACCATCAACCTGGGAATGATCCGGCTCTTGCCGAAGGAGGAACCCCGATGAAGAGAGTCTGTCTGTTGCTGCTTTTCGCTCTGGCGGCGCTGCCGGGCGACGATCTGGGTGTCATCGATTTCCCCAACTCCGGCGCCCCCGCCGCGCAGCCCCACTTCATCCGCGGAGTCCTGTTGCTGCACAACTTCCAGTACCCGCAAGCCGAGAGGGCTTTCCTGGAAGCCCAGAAGGCCGACCCCGGCTTCGCCCTGGCCTACTGGGGCGAGGCCATGACCTTCAACCACGGCCTGTGGATGGAGCAGGATCTGGACAAGGCTCGCGCCGCGCTGGGCAAACTGGGCGCTACGCCCGAAACGCGCCTGGCCAAGGCGCCCACGAAGCGCGAGAAGGGCTTCTTGGGGGCGTTGGAGGCCCTGTACGGAGAGGGCACGAAAGGCGCGCGCGACCTGGCCTACATGGAGGCCATGCGCCAGCTTCACCAGCAGTTGCCGGAGGATCTGGAAGTGGCCAGCTTCTATTCGTTGTCCATCCTGAGCAGCGTCCAGGGCGAGCGTGACTTCCGCACCTACATGCGAGCCGCCGCCATCGTCCAGGACGTCGCCTCCAGGAATCCGAGACATCCCGGGGCGATCCACTACTTGATCCACTCCTACGACGATCCCATCCACGCGCCCCTAGGCCTTCCGGCCGCGCGGGCCTATTCCAAGATCGCGCCCGCCGCCACCCATGCGCTGCACATGCCGTCGCACATCTTCCTGGCGCTAGGCATGTGGGATGACGTGGTGGCTTCCAACGAAGCGTCGTTCGGGGCCTCTAACGGCCGCGGCTACCATTCGTTGAATTGGCTGGCCTACGCGTACCTGCAGCAGGGCCGTCATCGCGACGCGGAAAACATGCTCGTCAAGATGAAGCAGGCGGCGGCCAAGGATCCCACCCCCAGCGCCCGCTGGTACCTGGCCCTGATGCGCGCCGCGCAAGTGGTCGAGACCCGGCAGTGGGACGCGGCTGGCTTCGCCGTCGACACCACGGGCATCGAGTATTCCGCGGCCGCCAGCGACCTGTTCGCCCGCGGCTGGAGCGCCGTTGAGGCCGGCCAGCTCCAGGATGCCGGCAAGATCCTGGTCGCGATGAGGACCCGCCGCGCGCCGCTGGTCAAAATCGCCGCCGGCCCGGTCTGCCACCAGCCCGACTTCAGCGCGGGCATCTCACCCAACGGCCTGCGGGCCGCCGCCGTCATGGAGAAGCAGTTGGAGGCCCTGATCCACCTGAAGCGGGGCAAGGGCCCGGCCGCGATCGCGCTGCTCGAGCAGGCCGCCAAAGAGGAAGACGCCATGGCCCTGGACTACGGCCCGCCGATTCCCGTCAAACCGGCGCACGAGCTGCTCGGCGAAGCGCTGCTGGCGCAGGGACGCCGCAAGGAAGCCCGCGCGCAGTTCGATCTGGCGCTGGCCCGCGCCCCCAAACGCGCCTTATCGCTACGAGGCTTGGCCCAGGCCGCCAGTCAACCGTGATGAACCTGACTGGGCCGGAGATGGCTTACAACCCAAACGCCAGGATGTTCGAGCCCGCCGCCACCGCCACGTATTGTCTGCCGTCGATCAGATAGGTCATCGGCGACGCTTTCCACCGCTGGTTGGTCTGGAAGTGCCAGAGCAGCTCTCCGGTTCCGGCATCAACCGCCGCGAAAGCGCCGCTGTCCTCGCCGAAGAAGACCAGGCCGCCGGCCGTGGAGAGCGCCCCGCCCCAACTGTTGGCCGGCCCGATCTGCTCATACTCCCAAACCACCTTGCCCGATTGCAGATCGAGCGCCCGCAGATACTTCCGGCCGCGCTCGCCGGGGACCTCGCGCGTCGCGCCGCCGTAGAAGGACTGGCCCGGCTCCCACCAGGCGGAGGACTTGCTGTAGATGGTGCACTTCTCCAGGGCCATCACGTAGAACAAGCCGGTGCCCGGATGGTAGGCGGTGGACATCCAGTTGGTGGCCCCTTCCACGGCCGGGCAGGCCTTTGTGCCGCCGGCGGTTGGATTCGCCTCCGGCAGCACTTGGGGACGGCCGTCGGAGCCCACGCCGCTGGCCCAGGTCAGCTTTCGGACGAACGGCGTGGCCAGCAGCAGCTCGCCGCTGATTCGATCCAGCACATAGAAGAACCCGTTGCGGTTGGCTTGAACCAGCAACTGGCGCCGGCGGCCGCGGAACTCCGCGTCCACCAGCATGGGCGTCTGCTGGGCGTCCCAATCGTGGAGGTCGTGGGGCGTGAACTGGTAATGCCAGCGCCGCTTGCCGGTGTCCGGATCGAGCGCCAGCACCGAATCCGAGTACAGGTTGTCGCCTTTGCGCTCGTCGCCGTTGTAGTCCGGGCAGGGATTACCCGTAGGCCAGTAGAGCAAATTCGCGGAGGCATCGTAGGCGCCGGTCAACCAGGTGGTGGCACAGGCATGCTCGATAGCGCGGCCGGCCCAGGTCTTGGCCTCGGGCTCGCCCGGCGCGGGCACCGTCCAGAAGCGCCACGCCGGTTCGCCGGTGGAGGCTTTGTAGGCCGCCACAAAACCGCGCGCGCCCTCGTCGCCCCCGGATACGCCGGATATGACCAGGTCCTTGACCACCAGCGGCGCGGATGTCGCGCCATAATGCTGGCGGTAGTCGGCCATCTCGACGTCCCAAATCAGGCCGCCGGTCACGCGATGCAGCGCGATCAGGTGGGCGTGATCGGTCGCCAGGAAGACCCGGTCGCCCAGCACGGCCACGCCGCGGTTGATTCCGCCCGCTGCGTCGCCGACCAGGCCTTTGGTGCGGGGCCGCGCATATCGCCAGATCTGCCGGCCAGTGGCCGGATCCAACGCGTAGACCTCGTTGGCCGAGGTGACGTACATCACTCCGCCGGCCACCACGGGCGTGACTTCCAGGTGTTGAGAGCCGGGAATCGGGAACATCCACTTGAGCGAGAGTCCCGCTACGTTGCCCGGCGCGATCTGGTCGAGCGGGCTGTGCCGGTTGCCGCTGGGATGGCCGTGGTAGGTGGGCCATTCCCCCGTACGGGGCTGGCCGGACGGCGCCAGATCGGCCGCGGCAGGCTCTTCCGGCCGCACCAGGTAGGCCAGCAGATCCGGGATCCGGGCGGCGGGAACCGGACCCATCAGGGGCTGGTCTTCGCGAATCACTTCGGCGATCTGCCCACGGCGCAGCAGATGAAACTGGCCCTGGAAATCCTGGAGCTGGAGGTCATAATTGCTCTCGTTTCGAGCCACGCCGCGCAGCCAGCGGCCCCCGGCCAGCCTCACCCGCAAGGCGAACGCGGAACCCGGGACCCGCAGCGCGTGCTCCAGCTCGCCCAAGGTGCGCTTCTGGCCGATCTCGGAGAGATCCGGTCCAATGGTCCCCCCGCGGCCTCGGAGCATATGGCACTCGCCGCAGCGCCCTGCGTCCCAAAAGTAGGCTTTCCCCTCGGAACGGTCGCCTTCAACGGAGCTGCCGGCGGCAGGCGCGGTGAGCGCCTGCACGAAGGCCACCAGCTCCGCCTCGTCCTTCGGGCTGAGGGCGAAGCCAGGCATTCCGGCGGCGGTAATTCCGTTGCGGATCAACTCGCGCAGGTCGCGCCCTCCGCGTCCGCGCAAGATGCTTCGAGCGCGCTCGCCGCCCGCGCCGTCGGCGCCGTGGCAGGAGGCGCAGCGCGCCTCGAATTGCCGCCTGCCGGGCGATTGTCCGGTAAGAGCCGAGGCGAGGAGGAAGGCGATCACTGTCAACCGGATCATATCCAGATGATTGTATACCGCTGATGATATACTCACCGTTTCGATACCCATGGACTTTGAATACTCTCCCAAGGTCAAAGAGCTCCAGCAACGCCTGCGGGCGTTCATGGACGAGCACATCTATCCGAACGAAGCGGTGTGGGAGCGGCAGATCGGCGAAGGTGACCGCTGGCAGCCGGTTCCCGTGATCGAGGAGTTAAAACCCAAGGCGCGCGCCGCGGGTCTGTGGAACCTGTTCCTTCCTGAAAGCGAATACGGGGCCGGGCTCACCAACCTGGAATATGCGCCGCTGTGCGAGATCATGGGCCGCTCGGCCATGGCGCCGGAGGCGTTCAACTGCTCGGCGCCGGACACGGGCAACATGGAAGTGCTGGAGCGGTATGGGTCCGCCGAGCACAAGGAACGCTGGCTGAAGCCGCTGCTGGAGGGCAGGATCCGCTCCTGCTATGCCATGACGGAGCCTGCCGTAGCCTCTTCCGACGCCACCAACATTCAGTCCAGCATCGTCCGCGACGGCGACCATTATGTCCTCAACGGCCTGAAGTGGTGGAGCTCGGGCGCGGGCGATCCGCGCTGCAAGATCGCCATCTTCATGGGCAAGACGGACCCCGCGGCCGCGCGGCACAAGCAGCAGTCCATGATTCTGGTCCCCATGGACGCTCCGGGCGTCACCATCCGGCGCATGCTCACGGTGTTCGGCTACGACCACGCGCCGCATGGTCACGCCGAAGTCAGCTACGACAACGTGCGGGTGCCGGCGTCGAACATCCTACTGGGCGAGGGCCGGGGATTCGAGATCGCCCAGGGACGCCTGGGCCCGGGCCGCATCCATCACTGCATGCGGCTGATCGGCCAGGCCGAGCGGGCGCTGGAGCTGATGTGCAAGCGCGTCAAGCAGCGCGTGGCATTCGGAAGAACGCTGGCTGAGCAGGGCACGATCCTGGCCGATATCGCGGCGTCCCGCATCGAGATCGACCAGGCCCGGCTGCTGACTCTCAAGGCCGCCCACATGATGGACACGGTCGGCAACAAGCAAGCGCGCGCCGAGATCGCCATGATCAAGGTGGTGGCGCCGAATATGGCGCTGCGGGTCATCGATCGGGCGATCCAGGCGCATGGCGGCGCCGGGGTTTGCCAGGACTTCCCGCTGGCGGCCATGTGGGCCAATTCGCGCACGCTCAGGCTGGCGGACGGACCGGATGAAGTGCACCGGGAGGCGATCGCGAAGCTGGAACTGAAGAAGTGGGCCTGACCCGGGCTCCTAGCCCTCCTCCTCATCGGCGGAAACCGGCTCCAGATCTTCGGCTTCAAAAACCAGACGGCAGTCCAGGCACTCCAGATAATCGACCCCCTCGCGCCGGGCCAGGATCACCGTGCGTTTGTGCTCACAAGCGGGTTGCATAAGCGAGATACGAAATATTGTAATCATGCCGGAGGGCTTGTCAAGGGCCAGGCCGCCACCAGGCCACCCTCTTGCCCTGCCCTGCCGGCTCCCCCCAATTCTTGGCCCGATCCCTCCGGAGGCGCCGTTCCCGGCGAAACGGCTCGCCCGGCGGACACGGGGACCTTTGGCTCCTCACGGCCAGGATCTTGACATCCCCCGCGAAGTTTGATATAAATGAATGAGTCACTCATTTACAGATGGCCCGCCAGCGCAACCCAAACCGGCTACGCGAACTTGTCCAGGGGGCCGCCACCGTGTTTCTGGCCAAAGGCTACCGGCAGGCGCAGGTCGCGGACGTTGCGACCGCCATTGGGGTGGCGCCGGGCACAATCTACCTCTACGTGGAAAGCAAGGAGGCGCTTTTCGATCTGGTCATCCGGGCCGCAATAGCGCCGGAGTTCCTTGCTAACACCGGGGACTTCCCCATCAAGACCCCAGCCAGTGGCAGCACTTTCGAATTCATCAAGGTCTCTCTCGAAAGGGAGGTGAAGTTTCCGGCGCTTGAGAAGGCGTACGGAGCGCCTGCGCGAGATCCCAAGCGCGAGCTGGAGACCGTCGTCCGGGAGCTCTACCGCAAGACCTCGCAACACTGGCTTGCTCTCCAGCTCCTGGAGCGCTGCGCCGCGGATTGGCCGGCTCTCGGGGAATTATGGTTTGGCGATCACCGGCTACGCCTGCTCGGCCAACTTGCGAGCTACCTGCGGCGCCGGATGTCGGCGCGGCGACTCCGCAAAGCGCCGGACCCGGCGGCCGCGGCTCGCCTCATCCTCGAATTGGTGGCCGCATTTGCGATGCATTGCCGGATGGACCCGCACCCGGGCGCGGTTGCCGAGTCAGTCGCCGAGGAAGTGGTCGTGGACGCGATCGTCCACGCCTATGCGCTGCCGGAGGGAAGGCGGGCATCAGGATTGAAACTATGAAGTTACGGCACTTCTTCCCATTATTGGGATTCGTACTTCCGACGCTGGTGATTGGCTACGGGTTCGTCATACCCAGGAGCTGCATCGCCGGCATTAACGAGCAAAGCGTAGGTTTCGGCACGACGGTATTGGGAGCGTGCCTGACCTACTTGGCCGGCGTTCGAACCGTCCTCCGAAGCCGATCATGCGACCGGTCGCAAGGGAAGAGCGATGCGCCGGCCTGAGTGCGTCGCACGCCTGGGCCGTCGGCCTGAGGGATGGCTTGGGCGTCTCCTGGCAGCCTTCATGGCTTGGGAGACGAGCAGGGAAAACGAAGCTGCCCTGGAGCTGCTCGAGATCCGCCCCGGCGATCGCGTCCTGGAGATCGGATTCGGCCATGGGCGCTCCATCACTGCCGCCGCCAAGCTAACGCGCGGAGGACTGGTCGCCGGAGTCGATGCCTCCCCGTCCATGCTGGATATGGCGAGACGCCGCAATCAGGCCCTGGTTGACAGAGGGCTCGTGGACCTTCGCCAAGGAGACAGCCTGCACCTGCCCTTTGAGGACGAGTCCTTTGAGGTAGCATTCTCCGTCCACCCGGTGTACTTTTGGACCGCGCCCATTTCCCACATGCAGGAAGTGCGGCGAGTTCTCAAAGACGGTGGACGATTCGTGCTGGGCTTCCGGCCCGAGAGCGAGCAGGCGCGGCGGGACTTCCCCGCTTCAGTCTACACGTTCCGCCCGGCGGAACAGATCCACCAGATGCTCTTGTCAGCGGGCTTTCGCAGCGTAAGGATTGTTGACCGGGAAGACGCGGCCCGAGAGGTCCGTTTCGCCCTCGCTACCAAGGGACGGGGCGGAGCGGCCGGCCTTGCTTCGAAACTTTGAGTCCGGGCCGCCTTCGCCGGCTCGGCGGGCATGGATTGGACGCGCCGTCACACCAGGAAGGCCAGGGGTTTCCCCTTGTCGGCCAGCTTGACGGGGCGGCCGATGTTGCTCAGGTACTCTTTTTCGTAGTCGATGCCCAGCTTGTGGTAGATGGTGGCCACCAGGTCGGGGACCGCGACCGGCTGATCCTTGACGAACATGCCGCGCTCGTCGGTCGAGCCCCAGACGCGGCCGCCCGCGATGCCCGCGCCGGCGATGGTCATCGAAAAGGCGTTGGGCCAGTGGTCGCGGCCCGCGTTGACGTTGATCTCCGGAGTGCGGCCGAATTCGCCGGTGAGGATGACCAGCGTGGTTTCGAGCAGACCGCGCTGGTGGAGGTCTTCGAGCAGCGCGGCGTAGGCCCGGTCCAGCTCGGGGAGGAAGTCGTTGGCCAGGGTGGGGAAGATGTTGTTGTGGTGATCCCAGGTGTTGAAGCCGCGCGAGACCGTCACGAAGCGCACGCCCGCTTCCACCAGCCGCCGGGCGAGCAGCGCTCCCTGGCCGAGCGAGGTGCGGCCATATTTTTCGCGCAGCGCTTCGGGCTCGGCGTCGATCTGGAAAGCCTGCTTGGCCTTCTCCGAGCGCATCAGGTTGAAAGCGGTCTGATAGTAGGAATCCATGCTTTCGGCGATGCCGGTGGTGTCGATGCGCCGGAACTTTTCGTCGACCAGGGCCAGGAGCGACCGGCGCCGGTCGACGCGCGCCCAATCGATGCCCATGGGCAGGTCCATGTCCTGGACCTTGTAGTTCTCCTGATTGGGATTGCCCGCGTTGAAGGGATTGTAGCGCGGCCCGATGAAGCCGGCCTTCTCCCAACTGCCGGTCGCGCCGGGAATCGAGACCACCGGAGGCAATTCGCCGCGCGGTCCCAGTTCCTTGGATACCACCGACTGCACCGAGGGGACCTGCAGCGTAGCCAGCGGCTCGTGGCCGCTCAGGATAAGCGTGCACGCCGCCTCATGCGCCGCGTTCTTGTGATTCAGGGAGCGGATGACCACGTACTTATCGGCCTGGCGGGCCGTGAGGGGGAGATGCTCGGAAACCTGGAGGCCGGCGACCCTAGTGGCGATGGGCTTGAACAGGCTGCGGTAGCGGGAGTCGGCTTCGGGCTTGGGGTCGAAGGTGTCGAGCTGGCTCATGCCGCCGGTGAGCCACAGATGGATGACGGAGATGTCGCGCTTGGCCGGGGCCGGCGACTGGGCGCGCAGTTGCAAAGCTTGGCCCCAGGAGAGCCGGCCGAAGACTCCGATCGAACCGATCTGGATGAACGCGCGACGGTCAAACATAAAGCCTCAGTGGTTGTGCAGGAACTCCTTGGAATTGAGGATGGCCCACAGGACATCCTCCAAGCGCTCCCGTCGGCCGCAGGCGCCGCAGAGAGGCAGCGGGCGTGGCGGAAGCCCGGCGGACAGGAAGAGACGGCGGACGACCTGGTCATCGTCGAGCGACGGATCGGCCAGCCAGCGGTCCAAGGCGCCGCCGCTGGCTGTGATCTTGTTGTGCAAGGTCTCGCCGCTGATCAGGTGCATGGCCTGAGCGACATCGGGCTGGTCGTCGCGCTCGCAGATTTTTTCGCGCGCCGGCATGCGTCCGAACGTCTTCAGGAAATAGGATGGCGCGCCTTCGGGCAGCGCCATCGCGCGGGTGCCCTTCCGGAAGCTGGGATATTTTTCGGGGATGCCGGTGATCTGGACGAGGGCGTCCATAAGCTGTTCGGCCATGAGGCGCCGCACGTAGTAGCGCGAGTAGTTGATCGCGTCCTGCCGGTTGGTGTCGTTGGGCTCGCTGGACAACTGGTAGGCGGCCGAGTTGAGAATCTGGCGGACGAGGTGGCGCAAGCTGTATCCGTGGGAGACGAAGTCGCGAGCCAGGGCGTCGAGCAGGGCCTGGTTCGAGGGCGGGTTGGTGACCCGGAAATCGTCGACCGGCTCCACCAGCCCTCGCCCCATATGGTGCTTCCAGACGCGGTTCACCAGGGCCCGAGCGAACCAGGGATTGTCCGGGGCCGTAATCCAGCCGGCCAGGTTCTCCCGGATGTCCTCATCGGGGCCTTCGGACTGGGTGGGGCCGTCCAGATACTTGGCCCGGACTGGCTTTTTGGTCCGGGGATGGATCACTTCGCCCGCATCCTTGAGCAGGATCTGGCTCTCATCGCCCTGGTAGGTGTCCTTGACACCCATGCGGGCGAAGAAGGCGGAAAAGCCCCAGAAATCGTCCTGAGTCCACTTCTCCCAGGGATGATTGTGGCAGCGCGCGCATTCCAGGCGCACGCCCAGGAAAACCTGGCTGATGTTGGTGGCGATCACGTCCGGTTCGGACCGCTCGGTGATGTAGTAGAAGTTCGCGGTGGGATTGTAGAAGAGGTTGCCCGAAGCGGTGATCAATTCCGTGGCCATCAAGTCGTAGGGCTTGTCCTCGCGGACCGCCTGGCGCAGCCAGTTGTACAAGAGGCTGGCGCCCTTCGAACCCTGATCCAGG
Organism: Acidobacteriota bacterium; assembly: GCA_016178945.1. Taxonomy (GTDB): domain Bacteria; phylum Acidobacteriota; class Terriglobia; order Bryobacterales; family Bryobacteraceae; genus JACOSH01. Next base: position 6,107 of record JACOSH010000365.1, on the reverse strand, counting down.
AGGCCCACCCGGTACAGGTCGGCGAAGCGGGTGGCCCAGACTTCGGCGTACTCGGGGCGCTGGAGAAGCTGGTCGATCAGGCGGACGCGCTTGTGCGGATCCGGGGACTCCAGAAAGGCCGCCGTATCCTCCAGCGTGGGCAGGACGCCGATCGCATCCAGGTAGACGCGGCGCAGGAACTCGTGGTCCGTCGAGCGAGCGGAGGGAACGATGTTGAGACGCCGCAGCTTGGCAAAGACCAGTTCGTCGATGAAGTTATTGCCGGAGACCTCCGGGTAGTCCTTCATCGGCGGATTGGCGACCACGGCGATGCGGACCGCCACCGCCTTGCCGAGTGTCCGGACCATGATGGCGGTCTCGCCGGCGCGCCGCGTGCGGATTTCGCCGGACGGGAAAACTTCCAGGACCGACTCGTCGTTGGGAGTGTACTGCACCTTCCGGGTGACGTCTTCAGTCTGGCCGTCGGTGTAGGTGGCGCTGGCGCGGAGCTGGAGTTTCGCGCCGATCCCGATGAGCGTTTGCTCCTCGGGGATGACTCGCAGGGTTTGCAAACGGGGTGAGCCGGCGCTGTCGTAGGTGGCGCCGTCGCGGATCCAGTCGAGGATGGCGGCGTATTCGAGCGAATCCTCCCGAAAGCGCTGGCCGCCGCCGTGCGGCGCTTTGAAAGCCGGTTTTTGGAGGATGAGACTCTTTTCGGGCTGCTTCCGGCTCACACGGCGTCCGTCCTTGATGATGGCGTCGTAGTCGAGGTCCGGCTCGTAGCCGAAAAGGGAGAGCTTGAATCCGGCTTGCCCGCGGATGGAACCGTGGCAGTTGGAGTTTGCGCAGCCGGACTTGGTGAAGATGGGGACGATGTCTTTGACGAAGCTGAGGCGGGGACGGTCCGCGGCGGAAAGGAAAAAAGGCAAAAGGCAAAAGGCAAAGGGCAAAAGGCAAAAGGGATTAGGAGAAGACATTTATTCTTTCTCCATTTTAAGCTCGATGGGCGGGGAGAGCGCGTGGCCGGCGCGCAGCCGCACGGTTTGCGGGGTGGAGGCGAGGAGGCGCAATTCGAGCTGGTTGGCGCCGGGCGGCGCCACGTTGTTCTCCAGGATGAGTGTGGTGGAGGGCTCCGCCAGTTCGAAGGTGAGTGGCGTTTTCGCATCGTCGAAGCGGCTGACAAGCACGCGGAGGCGGGCCGGCTTGCCAGGCCTGAAGGTGATCGATTCGGGAGGATCGAGCAGAACCGGCGGCAGGTCCGTGACAGTCGCCAGCAGCGTCTGGTCCGACACCGGGCCGGTGATCTTGCCAGCCGAGCCCCAGCGGAACAGGATAGTCGCGGCGTGCTCGATGTTCTTGCCGCGAGCACGCAGGCGAATCGGATACGATCCCGGCGCTGCGCCGGCGGCCACGTGGACGGGCAGCTCCACGTTGGTTCCGTCCAGCCACAGGTTGTTGCCGCAGGTGTCCTTCGTAGGAGTGTTTCTGGGTTCGGCGACGCGTTTCTCGATGCGAACGCCGGCGGGCGGGTTATCGGCGAAGATTTCGACCGGCTCGTCCCATCCGCCCAGCCGGCGGACCCGCACCAGCAGAGTGTTGGTCACGCCGCGGTAGAAGGTAGCCGACGCGCCCAGGGCGTAGAACTCGAAGTCCGGCGCGACCGGGCGCACCGCGAGCCGGTAGACATAGTTGGGGTCGCCGC
>JACOSH010000365.1:0-4417 GCA_016178945.1 Acidobacteriota bacterium | reverse complement strand
GGTAGGTTCCGGTCTTTTCGAACGTATGGACCAGATACGGATCGAGCTGGGGCGGCTCCTTGCCGTTCTGGGGCGCGGGCTCATCCTGGTAGGCGATCTGCCGGCCCGTGGAGTCGTAGAGGGCCACCGCCGGATCGAGCAGGTAACCCAGCCTCATGGCGTGGACCTCGAGGGCCAGGCGCTCGCCGGCGCGGGCGGCGAATGAGAAAAAGTCGGCGGCGCGGCGGCGGTCCAGGATGCCGCTCAAGGCCACGGGAGCGGCGATCGCCTGAGGCTGGGCCCGGCGGCGCGCCGCGGCGGAGAGCCGCTCGTCGAGATCGGAGACGATCAGCGGGAATCCATTGCCGGGACCGGCGCGCAGGGTGGTCTGGCCGGTTGGAAACGAAGGGGGCACGGTGACGCGCACGCGAAGCTTGTCCGGAGCCGCCTGCAGGATCTCGGCAACCAGCGTGTCGCCGAGCGTGACGCGGCTGGCGCGATCCAGATTGACGCCGCTGACCTCCAGCTCCTGGGTAGCGCCGCGGCGGACGCCGGCGGGCAGCACGCGCAGGACGTGCGGGATCGCGCCGGCGATCAGGCGGTAGGCCGCGTGCTTCGACCCGCTCTCGTGACTGCCGCTGACCCGCACGTAGTAGTCGCCGGATTCCGGCGCCCGGAACGCCAGGTAAGGATCGTGGTGAATATAGTAGTCGTCGATGAAGTCAAGCTCGCGGCCGCGTGCGTCGAGGACGGCTAGCGCGGCGTCCAGCGGCGAGCCGGCGCGCGTGCCCAACAGGTCGAAGATCACGGTCTGGCCCGCTTCGGCGTGGAAGCGGTAGAGATCGTCGTCGCCCTGGTCGATCACGCCGTCGGCCATGGCCGGCAGGGCCAGCGGAGTGGCCTGGGCCGGTTCGTTGTTCGGTTCCGATTCCCGTGTCGCCGGCAGCTCGGCGACATGGAACACGCCGACGTGGCTGCCGCGCGGGGTGTGCAGCCGGAAGTGATGAAGACCCGAGGGCACGGCCGGGCCAACCTCGACGCGGGCGCGGATCAGAAAGAAATCGGCGGACAGAATCCGGGCCCTCAGATCGGGAAGGAAAAAGGCCAGCTCGGTCGCGCCGTCGAGATGGCGGCCGCTGATGAGCACCTCCACGGCTTCGCCTTGCCGCCCGCCCAGCGGCACGACCGAGCGGACGGCAGGCGCCAAATCCGGCAGCTTCAACTCACCCCGGGCCAGCCCGGACAGCAAGGCGAAGGCCAGGAGTCGCGACGTCATTATTTCTTCCTGTTTCGGTTGCGCACCGCGCCCAGGGTGCCGTCCCAGCGGGCGTCCGTCTGGACCTCATAGTTGCCCAATTTGTCCCAGTCCTCGCGGGTGAGGCCGTTGAAATCGTAGACCACCAGGCCGTCGCGCAGGGTCAGCTCGCAGGTCAGACGCTGGTTGCCCTTCATGCGCGCGCCGTAGACGTCGACGAATCCGAAGTCGCCTTTCTCCAACCGCAGCACGGCGATGTCGGCCGGCGCGCCGACCGAGAGGTGCCCCAGATCGGTGCGCTTGATCTCGCTGGCGGGATTCCAGGTGGAGCGGACGATGACGTCGTCCAGGCTCATCCCCAGGTTGAGGAACTTGGACATGACGTTGAGCATGTCCTTCATGCCCGCGTTCATGCTGGTGATGTGCAGGTCGGTGGAGATGGAGTTGGGCAGGAAGCCCTGCTTGACGGCCCGGGCGGCGTGCCTCCAGACGAAGCTGCCGCCGCCATGGCCGACGTCGAAGAACACGCCGCGCTTCTGCGCGTCGAACAGATACTGACGCACGCGGTTCTGGTCGTCGAGCATGGGGACCCACGCCAGAAAGGTGTGGGTGTAGATGTCGCCGGGGCGGAGCTTCTTCAGAACCAGGTCCGGATGCGGGCGCTCCGGGCGGAACGTGCCGAAATCCACCATGACCGGAATCTTAGCCAGGTTGCCGGCTTCGACTGCGCGCTCCACCGCAACCCACTCCGGACCCTGGAAATGCGCGGTCTTGACGCCCACCACCGTGTCCCGGTATTTCATGGCCTGATCGGAAGTGGCTTTGGCGTCCATGTCGCTCACGTCCTGCTCGATCGCGCCGCCGCCCATGCCCTTGCCCACGATGTTCAGCAGCGCCAGCACGCGGGTCTTGGAGCGATCGATCACGCGGTCCTTGAAGTCGGGAAAACTGCGCCAGCCCGAGCTGCCGGCGTCGACCACAGTGGTCACGCCGCTGCGGAAGGTGTGGCCGTCGGGATAGACGCTGTTGTCGCCGGAATAGGCGCCGCGCATGCCGGTGCCGGCATAGACGTGAACGTGGATGTCGACCAGGCCGGGCGTGACATACAGGCCGGCCACGGCCGCCACCTTGAGCGCCTTGGTGGTGTCGATATAGGGCGCGACGGCGGCGATCTTTCCATCCTTGATCGCCACGTCGCGAACGGCGGAAATCTTGTTCTTGCCGTCGATGACCGTGCCGCCTTTCAGGAGCAGGTCGTATTGGGGCTGGGCCAGGGCGGCGCAAGCCAGGAGAGGAAGGAGAACGGTTCTCATTCAATGCAATTGTACATTGCGACGGCTCGCGAAGGATACGGCGGCCTCAGTGTTGCGAAATGCTGAGGATATTGCCGCCGGGGTCCTTGAACCAGGCCACTCTTGCGCCACCGGGCGCTGTCCAAATACCCAGTTCATCCTGTTGCATGCCCGGATAGCGCTCGAATTGGACTCCAGCGCTCTGCAAGGCTTTCGCGGCCGCGGCAATGTCCGGGACCTGCCAGCCCAGCACCGTGTAGCCGGCCGGCGTCAGCTTTGGAACCATCGTGACCCGCAGCATGGTTCCGTGCGCGTCAAAAACCAGAGCAAAAGGAAGCTCTTCGCTCACCAGGCGCAGGCCCAGGGTGTCCCGGTAGAAGTTCTTTGCCTGGGCCGGATCCTGGGTCCCGACAAAGGCAACGATGTGGTGCTGGCCAAGCGCGAATGGTTTTGCCATGAACCTATGGTGCCAATGCGCTCGGCATGTTGCAAGGCGGGATTCTTGGTGTACGCTGGAAGACTATGCGAGGCGAGACTCCGTGAAATGGTTTGACTATGCCGTGCCGGAAACGGTGGACGAGGCGGCCGGGATGCTGGCGGCGCATCCGCGCGCGCTGCTGCTGGCGGGAGGGACGGATCTGCTGGTGCAGCTCCGCGCCGGAAGGAAAGAGACCGATTGGGTGATCGACATCAAGCGCGTCGGCGAGCTCAATGAGTTGCGCTACGACGCGGCGCGTGGACTGACGCTGGGCGCGGCGGTTCCTTGCTACCGGATCTACCAGGACCGGGCGGTGAGCCAGGCCTATCCGGCGCTGGCCGAGGTGGCGTCGCTCATCGGCGGCACGCAGATCCAGGGACGGGCTTCGATCGGAGGGAACCTCTGCAACGCCGCGCCGAGCGCCGACGCCGTGCCGCTCCTGATCGCCATGCGGGCCCAGTGCCGGATCGCCGGGCCGGCGGGCGCGCGCCAGATCGCGGTGGAGGATTTCTGCACCGGGCCGGGGCGGACGGTGCTGGGACCGGGCGAGCTGCTGGTCTCGCTTCACCTGCCGCCGCCCGCGCCGGGCTCCGGCGCGCGCTATCTGCGCTTCATCCCGCGCAATGAAATGGATATCGCGGTGGCCGGCGCCGGGGTGGAAGTGGTCGTGGAGAACGGAACTTTTCGCTCGGCGCGCATCGCGCTGGCGGCAGTGGCCCCGACGCCGCTGTTTGTGCGCGAGGCGGGCGACTCGCTGGCGGGCAGGCCGGTGAACCCGGAGAGCCTCGCCGCCGCGGCCGGGATCGCCCGGGCGGCAGCCCGCCCGATCACCGACATGCGCGGCACGGCTGAATACCGGCGCCACCTATGCGCGGTCCTGACGCGAAGGGCGCTCGAAGCCGCGATTCAACGAGCCCGGGAGACACGATGAAGATGCACGCCAAGAGTCACGTTCGAACCACCCTCAACGGCGAGCCGGTGGAGTTCCTCTGCGAGCCGCGCCAGAGCCTGCTGGAGTGTCTGCGAGACATCGTCGGGCTGACCGGCAGCAAGGAAGGCTGCAATGACGGCAACTGCGGCGCCTGCACGGTGATCCTCGACGACCGGGTAGTGAATTCCTGCCTGGTGCTGGGAGTGGAAGCGGAAGGCAGCCGGATCACCACCATCGAGGGGATCGCCGGGGGGAGCGATCTGCACCCCTTGCAGCGCGCGTTTCTGGAGCATGCAGCTCTCCAGTGCGGCGTCTGCACGCCGGGCTTCATCGTGGCCGCCAAGGCACTGCTGGATCGTGAGGCGGACCCCTCGGAAGAACAGATCCGGCTGTGGTTGGCCAACAATCTCTGCCGCTGCACCGGGTACGACAAGATCATTCGGGCCGTCCAGCAGGCGGCGGCCGTCACGCGGGAGGCGCGG
>JACOSH010000387.1 GCA_016178945.1 Acidobacteriota bacterium | reverse complement strand
CGTGCAAGCCGGCGAGAACGAAATCCGCGTGCGCGTGTGGACTCCGGTGACCTACTACTGGCGGCACCGCCCGTACACCATCAAAGGCGCCTACGGCGCGGTGGATCAGAAGCCGGACGACATCACGCCGCTCGGCATCACCCGGTCCGTGCGGCTGGTCGCGGGCGGGGACACCTGGATTCGCGAAGTCGCGGTCAACACGCGACTGGTGGGCGAGGGCGCCGACGTCGAGGTGGAGGTGTCGCCGCCCGGTCCATACGAGCTGGTGCTGCGCCCCAGGAACTTCGCTTCGAACGAAGTGTACCGGGCCTCGGGCGAGGGTTCCCGGTTTGTGCTCCACCTCGGCCATCCGCGCCTCTGGTGGACCTGGGACCATGGTGAGCCCAACCTGTACACTCTGGACATCAAGTTGGGAAGCGACTCGAGGAGCCTGGCCGTGGGCATTCGGGAGATCGAAAAGATCGGCTGGACCTTCTATCTCAACCGCAAGCGGCTGTTCATCCGCGGCACGAATTCCTACTACCACCTCTTTCTGTCCGAGATGGACCGCGCCGCCTACCAGCGCGACATGGACCTGATGCTGCGGATGAACGTCAACATGATCCGGCTGCACTGCCACTTCTCCAACCCCGAGTTCTACGACCTGGCCGACGAGCGCGGCGTGCCGCTGTGGCAGGATTTCCTGGAAGCCTGGTATCCCCACGACCGCGATTTCTCGCTGCGCGCCGCGGCGCTCTACGACAACCACATCAAGTACGTGCGAAATCATCCCTCGGTGGCGGTCTGGGCCACCAGCGACGAAGAGGATCCGGAAAACTACCGCGATTTGACCAAGCATCTGGCGCCGCGCCTGTTCCTGCACGATCCGCAGCGGCGGCCCGTGGTGCGCTCCACGGGCCGTTACGGCGACGCCCACGTCTATCACGGCTGGTACGAGGGCAGCATCTGGGAGTACGCCCGGATGAACGAGGCCTTCGTTTCCGAGCTGGGCGCGACCGCGCTGCCCAACTATGAGTCCCTGGTAAAGTTCCTCCCCCGCCACTGGCCGATCGAGGAGCACGCCGCCGACTGGGTCTTCCACAAGCTCCAGATCCCGGAAGCCATGCGCGCCTGGGGGCCGCCCGGCGGCATGAGCCTGCGCGAGTACATCCCGCGGACCCAGAACTACGTCGCGCGGCTCTTTCAGATCGCCCTGGAGCGGATGCGCCGCCGCAAGTACGAGGCGGGCGGCATCCTGCACTTTCACGCAATCGACATCTGGCCGTCGGTGACCATGGCGGCGGTCGACTTCTACCGCGTCCCCACCAAGGTGTTCGATACGGTGCGCCGCAGCTTCGCGCCGGTGCTGGCCAGCATCGAGTACGATCGCGACGCCTGGAAGCCGGGCGAGGAAGTCCGCTGCTGGATCTGGGCGATCAACGACGAGTGGCGCGAGATCCCCGGCGCGTCGGTCGAGTGGAGAATCGTGAGCCAGGCGGGCGCGCGGCAGACCGGCGGCCGTTTCGACGCGGCCATGGCGGCGGATTCCGCCCGCAAGCTGGGCGAAGTCGCGTGGCGCGCGGAGCGGCCCGATGAGTACCAGCTCCAGACCGAGGTTCGCGACGCCCGCGGCATGGTTCTATCGGAAAACATCTTCGAGTTCTCGGTTCGATGATGCGGTCTACACCACCTGCCGGATCACTTGCCCGCCGGTATCGGTGAGCCGCCAGTTGCGGCCGGCGTGGTGATAGGTCAGGCGCAGGTCGTTCAGGCCCATCAGGTGCAGCACCGTGGCATGGACGTCGCGCATGCGGTAGATGTCTTCCACCGCCTTGAAGCCCAGCTCGTCGGTGGCGCCGGCGATCGTGCCCGCGTTGACGCCGCCGCCGGCCATCCAGATAGTCATGGCGCGCGTGTTGTGGTCGCGTCCGGCTTTGTCGCGGAGATCCGCCGGACAATCCGGCGTCCGGCCGAACTCGCCCATCCACACCAGCAGCGTGGAGTCGAGCAGCCCGCGGCGCTTCAGATCCTGGATCAGCGCGGCGATGGGCTGGTCGGTTTCCAAAGCATTCTGGCGGTGGCGCCGCTCCAGTTCCGTGTGGCTGTCCCAGGATTGGCTGGGCGTGTAGATCTGGACGAAGCGCACGCCCTTCTCCACCAGCTTGCGCGCCATCAGGCAACGGCGGCCAAACGACTCCGTCACCGGGTCGTTGAGACCGTACATCGTTCGCGTGGCCTCGGTTTCCTGGGCGATGTCCAGCACGCCCGGCACTTCGCTTTGCATCCGGTAGGCCAGCTCGTAGGCGTCGATGCGGGCTTGAAGATCCGGATTGGTGAAGTGCGCCTCCAAGTGCTGCTGGTTGTAGGCGCGAAGCAGGTCCATCTCCTGCCGTTGCATGTGCGGCGTCACCTCCTGGGGAGGCGTCAGATTCTGAATCGGATCGCCTTTCCACCGGAGCATGGTCCCCTGAAAGCTGGCGGGCAGGAAGCCGCTGCCCCACTGCTGCGAGCCGCTGAAGGTGATGGAGCGGAAGTCGGGCAGCACCACGAATCCCGGCAGGTTCTGATTCCCGGTGCCCAGGCCATACGTCACCCAGGCGCCCACCGACGGTTTGCCGGGCATGGTCCAGCCCGTGTTCATGAGGAAGACCGCCGCCGGGTGATTGCCATTCTCGGTCTGGATGGAGCGCACGAACGCCATGTCGTCGACGCACGTGGCCAGATGTGGAAACAGCTCCGAGACATCGCGCCCGCACTGCCCGTGCTTCTGAAACTTGAACGGGCTGCCCAGGATCAGGCGTGGCTTGGCGAACAGGTTGGCTTGGTCGGTGGCTTTCTCCTTGCTCCAGTCCATCACGGTGTTGTCGAACTTGGTGAGCGCGGGCTTGGGATCGAAGGTGTCCATGTGGCTGACGCCGCCCAGCATCGACAGAAAGATCACCGACTTGGCTTTGGCGGGATGATGCGGCTGCCTGGCGGCCAGAGGGTTGGCCTCGGCTCGCAGCAGATCCATCAGCGCGATGCCCCCCACGCCGGTCAGGCTCTGGTACAGGAACCTTCTGCGGGACTCATTCCACATAGATGAACTCATTCAGGTTGAACAGCACCACGCCCAGGCGCTCAAGATCCGCGCCGCGCGCACGGGCCGCCTCGTCCGCCGACGGAGAACGCGCCAGCGCCAGCCGGAAGGCGTAGTCGATCCGCCGGTCGCGATCCGGCCCGGCCATCTCCGTCACACGCTCGGCGAAGTGCCGCGCGGCGCGGCGGGTGAAATCGCTGTTGAGCAGCGTAAACGCCTGGGGCGCGACCGTGGTCACATTGCGCCGCGCGCAGGATTCGGCCATGTTCGCGGCGTCGAACACCTCCATCATCGGCATCACCACCGAGCGCCGCTGGAAGGTGTAAATGGTGCGGCGATTCTGCTCCTTCGGCGGCGATGGGAACCACTTGAAGAACTCGAAGCCCTCGGCGACATCCGACGCCACGTCCAGGAACACGCCGGGACCGCCGCCGGATTTCTCCAGTTGTCCGCTGATCGACAGGATCGTGTCGCGCACGGCCTCCGACTCCAGCCGCAGCCAGTTCATCCGCCACAACAACTGATTGTTGGGATCGATCTCCGCGTATTTCTTCGTTAAGGGATGCTCGCTGGACTGGCGGTAGGTGTTGGAGGTGAGCATCAGCTTGTGCAGGGCCTTGAGGCTCCATTTCTTCTCGACGAGCTGCGCGGCCAGCCAGTCCAGCAATTCCGGATGTGAAGGCCGCTCGCCGTTGCGGCCGAAATCGCTGGGCGTGCGCACCAGCCCTTCGCCGAAATGATGCTGCCAGATCCGGTTCACCATCACCCGCGCCGTGAGCGGATTATCCGCCGAGGCGATCCATTCGGCCAGCGCCAGCCGCCTCCCGGAACTTCCCCCGGCAAACGGGATCTTGGCCGGACCGGAGTCCCCGGTGACACAGGAGAGAAAACCCGGCTCGACTTTCTCGCCCTTGTTGGCCAGCTCGCCACCCGCCAGGACATAGGTGTCGGCGACGGCCGGGACGTGAGGCGGCGTCACGTCCGAAACGGCATAGGCCAGCGGCCGGTGGCGAGCCGGCAACTCGCCCAGGCGCCTCGAGCGGTCCCGCGATTCGGCCCACTGGCGGCGCTCCTCTTCGGTGTACACCGGATCCTTCTTGTCCTTGAGCGCTTTCTGGTAATCGGCCGCGCTCTTGTCGCCCGGCTTGAGGTTCCTGGCTTCGGAGTACTTCTGCTTCAGCTTCTCTTCCAGCTTCTTGAACTGCTCGGCGGCTTCCTCGGCCTCGTCCTCCAGACGCCGGAGCAGCCGCTTGCCGGCCCCGGCGGGGTCCTCCGATTTTGTGAACCCGGCGGGCCGGTCGTCGATGCGGGTGGCGGCGAAGAAGGCCTGCAACCGGTAGAAGTCGCGCTGCGGGATGGGATCGTATTTGTGATCGTGGCAGCGCGCGCACCCGATGGTCAGGCCCAGAAATACGGAGCCGGTGGTTCCGGTGATCTCATTGAGGAAATCCTGGCGGAGCTGGGTCTTGAAATTGGCGTCCGCCTCCCACGTGCCCATGCGCAGGAATCCCAAGGCGACCAGGCGCTCGGCCCGGTCGTCGCCAGCCCGCTTGTCGTTGACTTCGTCGCCGGCGATCTGTTCCTTGACGAACAGGTCGTAGGGCTTGTCGCTATTGAACGCGCGGATCACGTAGTCGCGATAGCGCCAGGCCGTAGGACGCTCCGAGTCGATTGCGAATCCGTCGGACTCGGCGAAGCGGACCAGGTCCAGCCAGTGCCGGGCCCAGCGCTCGCCGTAGCGCGGGTCGGCCAGCAGGCGGTCGACGAGCTGTTCGTAGGCATTTGGCGATTCGTCCTTGAGAAAGCGGTCGACTTCCTCGGGCGGGGGCGGCAGCCCGATCAGATCGAAGTAGACGCGCCGGATCAGAGCGCGGCGGGATGCTGGTGGGGCGGGGGAGAGACCCTTGGCCTCCAGCCTGGCCCGCACGAACGCGTCGATGGAGGGCTTGGACGCGGCCGGCGCCTTCACCTTGGAGAAGAGCCACTCCGCGTGCGCGTCGCGCGCCGCATTCGGAATCGGCTTCATGGCGTCGATCGCGGCGGCCAGCGCGGCCACCACCGAGTCCGGAAGCGAACCGCCCAGCGGCATCTTGGGATTCTTTTCCCCGCGCGCGTACTGGACCACCAGGCTTGCCGCCGCCGACCCCGGAGCAATCGCCGGTCCATGTTTGCCGCCGGTAAGCAAGCCGGCCAAGCCGGTCATCGCCAGACCGCCTTGCGGGGCGGCGCCGGTGTGGCAGGAGGCGCAGTGAGCCGCCAGCAGCGGGGCCAGCCGCTCGCGATAGATGGCCTCATTTCCGGCCACCTCTCCCAGCGCGGGGAGGGCCAGAACCGCCGCCCACAGCGTTCTCCAATCCCGCATACCGATTCCCTTACGTTATCACGCCGGCTCACCACAGGCCCAGCAGCTTCCACCACAACGGCCCCACGCCCAGCCACGCCGCCAGATTCACCAATGACATCAGAAAGCCAACCTTCCACCAGGTTCCCTGGCCCACGTATCCCGGTCCGAAGAACACCGGCGCCGAACCGGTGCCGTAATGGCTGATGCCCGCATTCAGGTTGGAAAAATAGGCCAACGGCAACGCGGCCAGAAACGGCGGGACCCCGCTCGCCAGCGCGGCGGTCAGGAAGCCGGGATAGAGCGCCGTGGCGTGCGCGGTCATGCTGGCGAAGGCGTAATGGATGTAAAGGTAACCCACCACCAGCGCCGCCAGCGCCGCTCCCCAGGGCCAGCCCGTCAGGTGGCCGAAGGCGGCCTTCGACAGCACCCCGACCACTCCGGATTCCAGGAGTTGGTCGGCCATCATCAGCACCGGCCCAAACCACAGGAAGGCGTCCCAGGCGCGGCGCTCGCCGAGCAAATCTTCCCAGGACATCACGCCGCACAGCAGGATAGCCGAAAGGCCGCCCAGCGCCACATAGGCATTCTGCACGCCATGCCACGGTGAAGTGACCCATCCCGCCATCACCGCCAGCAGGATGCCCACCAGCCGCGCCTCCTTGCGGCCCACCGGTCCCAGGGCGCGCAATTCGTCGCCGGCCAGCGTGCGCGCGGCCGTCGTGTCGCGCACCTCCGGAGGACAGATGCGCTGGATCACCCACGGCGCCGCCGCGAACGAGAGCAGCGCCGGCGCCGAAGAGGCCAGCGCCCACCGGAGCCAGGTAAGCTCGACATGCGCAATCTTGAACGCGAAGTCCGCAATCAGAGGGTTGGCCGCCATGCTGGTCAGGAACACGGCCGACGCGATGTAGTTGGCGTGAAAACCGGCCAGCATCAGGAAAGCGCCGAACCGGCCCGCGGTGGGACCCGGTTCCGAGCCGAACGCCTTCGCCAGGCTGCGCGTGATGGGATAGACGATGCCGCCGCCGCGACCGGTGTCCGACGGGATGAATGCCGCCAGAGTGACGGTCGCGGCGGAGAGGCAATAAGCCAGCGAGATGGCGCTGCGCCCGAAGCTGTGAATCAGCAGGTAGGCGATGCGCGGTCCGAACCCGGTCGCGATCACGGCCCGCGCGAACAGGAAGGCCGACCAGATCATCCAGGTAGTAGGATTGCTGAACCCGGACAGGACCCGGCCCGCTGGAACCGTGCGCGTCAGAGCCAGCGCCGCGGTCGCCACCAGCACGCTCACTCCCATCGGCACGGGCTGCGCGACCAGCGATATGATCGTGGCCACGAACACCGCCAGCAGGTGCGACTGTTCGGCCTGGAGGCCCGGCAGAGGCAGGAAATAGAGCAACGCGCCCGGGATCAGCACCGCCACCCGGCGCCACAGAGCCGTACCAGCCGGAGCGATGAGGGTGGGAGGCATTGCTCAAGGCTATAATAAGCGAGAGCATCCATGCGGCGAAGCCTTCCATATTCCTTTTGCCTTTTGCTTTTTGCCTTTTGCCTTTTGCCTTTTCCGCCTTCCCTCCTTGCGCTCCCCGCCGGAGCGTCCGATGCCCCCACCTTCAACCAGCTCTTCCCCATCTTCGCAAAAGCCAACTGCCGCGCCTGCCACAACGCCGCCGGCGTGGCCTCCGCGACGCGATTGCACTTTCCCGAAGGCGAGATCGCGCCGGCGGATTTGGAAGCCTTCGGCCGCTCCCTGGCCGTGCTGGTCGACCGCGCGCACCCCGACGCGTCGCCCCTGTTTCTCAAGCCCACCAACCGTGTCAAGCACACCGGCGGCAAGCTGATCGCTCCGGAGAGTCCGGAGGAGGAAGTCCTGCTGGCCTGGGTCCGATATCTGGCTCGAACCGGTCCGGGCGTTTCAGCGCCGCCCTCGGCGGGGAAGGCCGCGCCGGCCCTGCTGCGGCGGCTGACGCACAGCCAGTACAACCGCACGGTGCGCGATCTGCTCGGCGATCAGACCGGTCCCGCGGGCCAGTTTCCACCGGAGGATTTCGTCAACGGCTTCAAGAACCAGGCTGACGCCCAGAGCATCCCCGCGCTGCTGGCCGAGGCCTACGGCGCGGCCGCCGAGAACCTGGCGCGCAACGCGTTTCGCGGCGGGGACCTCCATCGCCTGGTTCCCTGCAAGCCCAGCCCCGCGTGCCGCGCCCAGTTTGTCCGCGAGTTCGGCTTGAAGGCCTTCCGGCGTCCGCTCTCGGCAAAGGAAGTGGAGCGCTACTCCGGCTTGATGGCCAAGGAACGCGATTTTGTGAAGGGCGCGCAACTGGTGGTGGAGGCGATGCTGCAGTCGCCCGCCTTCCTGTTCCATGCCGAAGCGCGCGGCCCCTACCAGTCGGCCAGCCGCTTGTCCTACTTCTTGTGGGACACCATGCCGGATGGAGCGCTGTTCCGCGCCGCGGCTTCGGGCCAACTGGCCACCCCGGCCGGCATCGAGAAGGAGGCCCGCCGCCTGCTCGATGATCCGCGCGCCCGGTCCGCGTTGGACGAGTTCGTCGGCCAGTGGATGCGCTTTGATCGCGTCCTCACCACGATCAAGGACCGCCGCCTGTTCCCGATGTTCAATCCCGAGCTGGCCGCGGCCATGGCCGAAGAAACGCGGCTGCTCATCGCCGACGCGGTGTGGAACGACCGCGACTTCATGTCCGTCTTCTCGGCGGAGCATGGATTTCTCAGCGCCGATCTGGCCGGCCTCTATCGGTTCCCCGTGCCGCCCGGCGAGTATGCGCGCGTCAACTTCCCCGCCGCCTCCGATCGCGCCGGCCTGCTGGGCCAGGCGACGTTTCTCTCGCTCACCAGCAAGCCCGAGGAAACCTCGCCCACGGCCCGCGGCCTGTTCGTGCGCGAGCAGTTCCTGTGCCAGCATGTCCCCGACCCGCCGCCCGGGATCAACAGCAATCTGCCGCCGCTGACCGAGGCCCGGCCCCTGACCAACCGCGAGCGATTGGCAGGCCATCTCAGCCAGCCCATGTGCGCGACCTGCCACAATCTCATCGATCCCATCGGCTTCGGTCTGGAGAAGTTTGACGCCATCGGCGCCCGCCGCGAGCGTTTGAAACTCACCTTCCTGCCCGGCCGAAAGGAGGCGCAGCGGAAGCCCAGCACAGTGGAGCTGGACCTGGACACCCGCGGCTCGATCGGCGGGATTCCCAACTCGGAGTTTGCGTCTCCGAAAGAGCTGGGACGCGTGCTCGCCGCCAGCCGCCAGTGCCAGGAGTGCGTCGTCAAGCAGGTATTCCGCTACGGATTCGGCCGCCTGGAAACCCCCGCGGACAAGCCTTTGATTCAAGCGGTTTACGAAAGATTCCGCGCCTCCGGGTTCCGCTTCAGGGAGATGCTGGTGGCGCTGGCCACGGCCTCGGCCGCCGAATAGCGGCGCCGATCGCGTTATTCGCCCACCACCGTGACGGTGATCTCCCGCTGTCTGGCGCGATCGTCGAAATCGCACAATACGATCTGCTGCCAGGTTCCCAGGCGAACCGTTCCGTCGCTCAGCGGGAAGCTCCGGGCCGTTCCCAACAGGGCGCTGCGCAGATGGGCATAGCCGTTGTGGTCGCCCCACCGCGCGTTGTGCGCGTAGTCGTCGTTGGAGGGTGCGATTTGTTCCAGGGCGCGCCGGAGATCGGCCACGGCGCCCGGCTCAAACTCGATGGTCGTAATGGCCAGCGTGGACCCGCGCCCGGAGACATTGACCACGCCCTGGCGAATCCGGCTGCCGGTTACAATCCTGGCCACCTGGTCTGTAATGTCCAGCACGTCGCCGTGGCCCCGCGTTGGCGCCTGGAAGCTCTCCTGGTGAACGGGCACCGCTATCCTTCGAAGAACACCGAGTCCTTCTCTAGCACGTGGCGTGTGATGAAGTCCCCGACATCATCCTTGTCCCGCTCGCCCGGAGGCGCTTCGGTCGCGACGGGTGGTTTCGGTTCCTCCGGGACTGGCTTCGGTTCTTCAGGCATGGCGCACCTACCGCCGTTCATTCTATCAGCTTGCATGCGACCTGGCGCATTTTGCGGTATGATCTGGGGAAGCGAGCGCTTATGCCCGAAGGAATTCGTGTATCCCGGCGCCGGTTCCTCAGCGGAGCCGCCACCGCTATCGCCCTCCCGCCTTTGGAGGCCATGTTCGACCCCAACGGCGTTGCTTACGCCGCCGCCGAGGGCGCGAGGCGCGCCACGCCTCCAGTCAAACCCGAGACGCGGTTTGTCTTGTGGTTTAACGGCAACGGGGTCGTCGAGAAGTACTGGGTTCCCACCGCGACCGGGCCGGATTACGCCCTGACGCCGTGCCTGACCCCGCTGGCTCCGTTCCGTGGCGATATCCACGTCATCACCGGTCTGGATAATCCCTCCGCGCGCATGCCGGGCCCTGGCAACGATCATCACCGCTCGATGAGCTCGCTGGTTTCCGGAACATCCTTCACCGGACGCGGCGCAGGCGGCGCCTCCATCGACCAGCTCATCGCCCAGCGCATCGGCGGTGAGACGCGATTCCGCTCCTTGCAGGTGGGGGTGTCGCAGGAATCCTTCGGCGAGAGCATCCAGCGCAATCTGAGCTGGAGCGGGCGCGACCGCGCGCTGCCGCCCGAGATGATCCCGCACAAGCTGTTCGACCGCCTCTTCGGCGCGCGCGACGAGGGCTGGATCAGCCGCAAGCGCAGCATCCTGGACGCCGTGCGCGAGGACGCCGCCGCGCTGAAGTCCGGGTTGGGTAAGCAGGACCAGGCGCGCCTGGACGAGCACTTGTCCTCGATCCGGGATATCGAGCGCGCCATCTCCACGCTGCCTCCCGAGTACGCCCACGTGGAAGAGCCGGAGCAGGGCGGCGACATGAAGGACTGGCCGCGCAGCGCCAAGCTCCAGACCGATCTACTGGTGCACGCGCTGGCCACCGGACAGACCCGCGTGGCTTCCTACATGCTCACCAAGTGCCAGGGCTTGTCGCGCTTCCCCTGGCTGGGCTACACGGCGGCGCGCCACCACGACTACACCCATCGCGACGGCAAGGCGCCCGGTTACGACGGCCCCGACGGCCAGCGCATCATGCGCGACATCTGCCGCTGGCACGTCGAGGAGTTTGCCTACCTGCTGGCCCGGCTGAAGTCCACGCCGGAGGGCGATGGCAACCTGCTCGACCGTACCTGCCTGTTGTTCATCCACGAGCACGCCGAGGCCAACGATCACAAGAACAACGGCCTGCCCGCCATCGTGGCCGGCTGCGCCAGGAAGCTGGTCACCGGCGCTCACTCGAAGATGACCGGTACGATGGGCGATCTTTACCTGACCCTGGGCAACGACGTGATGGGCGCGGGACTGGACCGCTTCCCGACCTCCAGCGACAAGCTGCGCGGCGTAGTGGCCTAGTGGGTTCGGAGCCGCACGCGTCAGCAAGCGGTTCTTGTCACGGCGACGAGCGCCGGATCAGATCGTCCACGATCCGGATCAGCGCGTTGATGGCCTCCTGGAGCGTGGCCAGGCCCTCCTCGGTGCCCTTGTGCAGCTCGGCCATTCCCTGCTGGACCTCGGCCAATTGCACGTAGGCCACGCTCAATTGCTTCTGGCCCTCCAGCAGGTCGCGCTGCGCTTCGAGCACCAGACGCTGCCCGTCGACCATCTGCCGCTGCGAATCCATCAACTGGCGCTGCGTCGCGATCGATTCGGCCAGGTTTTCGGCGAGCATTCGTTGGCCGTCCACAGTCATACGCAGCGCATTGGTGAGTTGCCGCTGCCCGTCCACCAATTGATGGTGCATGTCCAACGACAGCACCTGGGACTCGGTAAGTTGTTTCTGCTGTTCCAGCAGGAAGCGGACGCCATCCTCGGTATCCATGGCTTCTCACCACCTTTCCCTGAAGCCGTCAGCGCCCTGCCTTGTTATACTGAAAACGGATGTCTCATCTCACCATTGTCAGGGAATAGGACCGCGGATCGATGTCAACTACTCTTGTCGCCCCGGGCGAGCAGTCCGCCGGCGAGTCTGATCGCAGAATCATCAATGATTTCAGTATCCAGGTAGCGACCGTGAATGGCTCCGGCAGCCAGACGGCCAACACCGTCCTGATGCGCTCCATCTTTCAGATGGGCATCCCGGTCTCCGGGAAAAACATGTTTCCGTCCAACATCGCCGGGCTGCCGACCTGGTTCACCATTCGCGCCAGCAGGCACGGTTTCGTCGGGCGCAAGAAGGAAGTCGATTTCCTGGTGGCGATGAACGCGGAAACGGCCCAGGAAGACGTCCGGAAGCTGGACAGCGGCGCGGCCGTGGTCTACGATGCGCCGCTGGGGTTGAACCAGATCCGGTCCGACCTGCATTTTTATCCGGTGCCGTTCGACAAGCTGGTGGGCCCGGTCTGCCCCGAGGCCAAGCTGCGCAAGCTGGTCCGGAACATGATCTACGACGGGGTGATGGCGAACCTGCTCGGCATCGAGATGGAGGAGATCGGCAAGGCGCTGTACAAGCAGTTCGGCGCCAGAAAGGCCAAGGCGGCCGATCTGAACATGGGCGCCTGCCGCGCCGGTTACGACTACGCGGCGCAACACTTCACCAAGACCGATCCCTTCCGTGTGGAACGGATGAACTCGACCGCGGGCAAGATCATCATCGACGGCAACTCGGCCTGCGCCCTCGGGGCCATGTTCGCCGGCGTCACCGTGGTCACCTGGTATCCGATCACGCCCTCCTCATCGCTGGTGGAGTCGCTGATCGGCTACCTGAAGCGCTGCCGCATCGACCGGGAAACCGGCCGGGCCACCTACGCCGTGGTCCAGGCCGAAGACGAGCTGGCCTCCATCGGCATGGCCATCGGGGCCGGATGGGCGGGCGCCCGCTCCATGACGGCCACGGCCGGTCCGGGCATCTCCCTGATGGCGGAGTTCATCGGATTGGGTTACTACGCCGAGTGCCCGACGGTCATCGTGGACGTACAGCGCGTCGGTCCCTCCACGGGTCTGCCGACTCGCACCGCCCAGGGTGACCTGCTGTTCTGCGCCACGCTCTCGCACGGCGACACCCGCCATCCGATGCTGTTCCCCTCCAACCCCGAGGAATGCTTCGCCATGACCATGGAGGCCTTCAATCTGGCCGAGCGCTTCCAGACGCCCGTGTTCGTGATCACCGACCTCGATCTGGGCATGAACAATTGGATGGCGGAGCCTTTCGCCTATCCGGACAAGCCGATCGAGCGCGGCAAGGTCCTCAGCGCCGCCGATCTGGAGCGGCTGGGCGGCTTTGCGCGCTATCAGGACGTGGACGGCGACGGCGTGGGCTATCGCACCCTGCCCGCCGCCACCTCGCATCCGCAGGCCGCCTATTTCACCCGCGGCAGCGGCCACAACGCGAAGGCCCAGTACAGCGAGCGCGAAGACGACTACATCCAGAACATGGACCGGCTGGCCCACAAGTTCGAGTCGATTCGCGGGGCGGTCGCGCCGCCCGTCGCCGATTACAACTCCAGGGCCGCCATCGGCCTGGTCTGCTGCGGCACTTCGAATTGGGCCGCCGACGAGAGCCGCTTCCAGTTGCGCGACGAGTACCAGTTTGAGACCAGCTACCTGCGCCTTCTGGCGTATCCCTTCAATCGGGATCTGGTCGATTTCATCCGGCGTCACGAACGCGTGTACGTGATCGATCAGAATCGCGACGGCCAGCTCCTCCAGCTCATGCGGCTGGACCTGGATCCGGCCGAGCTGGCCAAGCTGCGCAGCGTGCGCTACTACGGCGGATTGCCGCTGGACGCGCGCACCCTGACCGACGAGATCGTACGCCAGGAGGGATTATGAGCACGACCGTTACGCCGCCGCCCCGCAAGGTCAATCGCATTGGTCTGGATGTCCTCAGTTATAAGGGCGGCAAGACCACGCTGTGCGCGGGCTGCGGCCACAACTCCATCTCCGAGCGCGTGATCGAGTGCTTCTACGAGCTGGGCGTGGAGCCGTGGATGGTCACCAAGTTCTCCGGCATCGGCTGTTCGTCGAAGTCCCCGGCCTATTTCCTGAATCTGGCGCACGGTTTCAACGGGGTCCACGGACGCATGCCGTCCGTGGCCACTGGCGCCATGCTGGCCAACCGGCGCATTCTGGCCATCGGCGTCAGCGGCGACGGCGATACGGCTTCCATCGGAATCGGCCAGTTCATGCATCTGCTGCGCCGGAATCTGCCCCTGATTTACATCATCGAGAACAACGGCGTCTACGGGCTGACCAAGGGCCAGTTCTCGGCCACCGCCGACCTGGGCTCCAAGCTCAAGACCGGCGTGATCAACGACCAGCCGCCCTTCGACTGCTGCGCGCTGGCCCTGGAATGGGGCGCCACCTTCGTGGCCCGCTCCTTCTCGGGCGACAAGAAGCAGCTCCAGGCCATCCTCAAGGCCGCCATTTCGCACCGCGGCCTGTCGGTGATCGACGTCATCTCGCCCTGCACCACCTTCAACGATCACGAAGGCTCCACCAAGAGCTACGCCTACATGAAGGATCACGACGAGCCCGTCAACGAGGTGGATTTTGTGCCCCACTTCGAGGACATCTCGGTCGAGATCCCGGAAGGCGGAGTGCAGGACGTGCGCATGCACGACGGCTCGCTGCTGCGCATCAAGAAGCTGGGCCGCGATTTCGACCCGACCGACAAGCTCCGCTCCCTGACCGAGCTGCACCAGGCTCAGCAGCGCGGCGAAGTGATCACCGGCGTGCTCTTCGTGGACACCGGCAAGCCGGACTTCCATGACATGCTCCACATGGTGGAGGAGCCGCTCGCCACGCTGCCCGAGTCGCGCGTGCGACCGCCCAAGGCGGTGCTGGATCAATTGATGGAAGAGCTGCGGTAGGCTCGGGGCCTCCGCCGCGTCACTTGCCTTGCGTGGCCGCCGTCAATTTCTCGGCCAACCAGAGATTGATCAGAGTTTGCGTGGATACTCCCTGCTTACGGGCGCAGGCGACTAACTTCTTTGCTAGTTCGGGCTCCAGCGCCGTCAGGAACACGCGACGCTGAATGTCAACATCAAAACTCGCCCTCGAAGTTAGATCCGGGTAGTCCGCCAGATCGTGGCTGTCCCAGAACTCCGCCGCTTCTGCAACGCTATCGAAGTGCTCCGGGATGGGATCGCGCTTCCTGCTATTTCTTCGCATACGCTCTCTTTTCCTACCTGGTCACGTCTCGCGCTGACCATCAAGGCCTCGCCAGTTTTCTTGTGCACGAAGTAGATCATCAGATAGCGCCCTGCCGATGTCTGTCCCATGGCTGCGTAGAGGTCCTCGCCCTAAACGTCGCCCCTCTCGATCCGGCGAAAGCGGCAAGTGTTTCCCAACGCTTCCGCCACCTCGTCAGTTGTGACAGCATGCTTCCATTCCAGCTTATCAACAACGTCGCGCAGCCAGATGATTCCAGTCAGTCTTATCTGCGATCCAGTATCCCCGGCCGGTGCACGGGGTGCAACCTTCGAGGAAGCGGCAGTCCGCCGGGTCCTCGTCCTACACACCGTCATGCTACCGAGTACTGCATTCAGACACCTTAAGCGAGCGCCTGCGCTGCTTGCCACATCCCGCCAGGCCCTACTCCACTACCGGCAGGAGCACGTGCGACGGCCGCGTCCGGTCGTGGTACACCGTCTGCTCCGCCTTCCTGAGCTCCTTCTCGTCGGCCACCGGCCGCCCGGTATTCGGGTTGCGGTCAAACCGTGGGAAGTTGCTCGAGGAGATCTCCAGCCGGATGCGGTGGCCTTTCAGGAACACGTTGCTGGTGACGCCCGCGTCGATGGCGATGCGATAGGTCTCCCCGGGTTTCGCCGCCAGCGGTTTGTCCAGCGATTCCCGGTAGCGCAGGCGCAGGATGCCGTCGGTCAGATTGCGCGCGGCGCCATCCGGGAAGACATCCACCAGCTTGGCCGTGAAGTCGGTGTCGGGCGCCGACGTGGCCGCGTAGAGCACCACCCGGATCGGTCCGGTCACTTCCGTGTCCTTCTTCAGCGGCGGCGAAGTGTAGACCAGCACGTCCTTGCGCCGCTCGACCCCACGCTGATCCATCGGGCCCCAGGGGAAAACCTGCGGATTACAGCACACCGCGCCCCCGGCGGTCGGCGCCGGATCCCGCGGATCGAAGGTGAAGTGGTCGGGGCGCGTCCGGCGCGGCGCTTGCAGCCCCAGCGCCCCGTCGCCGTCCAGCGTGTTGGCGGCGCCTTTGCCGCGCAGATAGAATGGCGTGGGCCGGGCGCGCTGGAGCGGCCATTCCCGCTCCTCCCGCCAGCGGTTGGCCCCCATCACAAAGATGCGCACGGGCGGCTGTCCGGGCAGCGGAGTGTCCTTGTGTTTCAGCCATTGATCGAACCATTGCATCTGTAGAGTACGCACCGGCGCCGCGGATTGGGGGCCGAAATCCACGCTGGGGAAGGGAATCGACATGTTGTGCGGCCAGGGTCCGATCACGATGCGGTGCAGGTTGGACTGGGCGCGCAGCGCGGCGTAGGCCTCCAGGTCGCTCTGGACGAAGTTGTCGTACCAGCCGCCGAAGGAGAGCACCGGGACCTTGATCTTCCGGATCTGGCCTCGTGTGCTGATCGACTGCCAGAAGCCGTCGTAGACCGGATGGTCGAGCGCCTTTTGTAGCATCTCGCTTCGCGCATCCACAGCATCCGGTTGCCCAGCTTCATCGCGCCCCCGCTCGAGTAGAAGCGGTCGCGATAGTCGTCGAAACCGGAGACCACCGGCGAGATGGCCTTGAGATTGGGATGATTGAGCAGGGCGGCCTTCCACTGCACGATTCCCAGATAGGAGCCGCCCAGCATCCCGATGTTGCCGTCGCACCAGGGCTGGCGAGCCAGCCAGCTCAGCGTATCGTAGCCGTCTTCCGGTTCTTGCTCCAGGGGGCGAAAAACGCCCTGGGACCCATACCGTCCGCGGACATCCTGGACCACCACCGCGTACCCGTTTTCGACGAAGGCCTGGTAGTTGGGCGTCAGGTCCCTGCCCTTGTTGTACGGCGTGCGCACCAGCAGAGCGGGCACCCGGGTCTTGACGTCCGGACGGAACACATGGGCCGACAAGTGGACCCC
Organism: Acidobacteriota bacterium; assembly: GCA_016178945.1. GTDB lineage: Bacteria > Acidobacteriota > Terriglobia > Bryobacterales > Bryobacteraceae > JACOSH01. Next base: position 7,202 of record JACOSH010000387.1, on the reverse strand, counting down.
ATCGCGCATGGGGACGCGGGTATCGAGATGTTTCAGGATAGGCGGGGGCGCGCCCGCCGCCCCGGCCCCCACAACCAGCAGGCTCAGCAATACGCGCACAGCGTCTCCCAGTATAGCCGCGACACCCGCTCCACGGCATGCTGCTCGCGAATGTGCCCGGCGGCCCTGTGGCCGATCTCCCGGGCCGCCGCCGGCTCGCGCCGCAGCCACAGCATGAGCTGCTCGAGCATCTCTTCCTCGGCCAAGCCGGGGTCCACGCGCACGCAGGCCGGCTCCGGGAAGCGCGCGACCTCCTCCCCGTCTGTGACCAGCACAGCCTTGCCCATTCCCATCAGCCGGATGGCAATGCCGCTGGTCTCGCCGGCTGCCGGGTTGCGCAGGTTGATGCAGACGCGTGTGGCCCCGGCAGCCTCCCGGAAATCTGCCTCCGGCAAGTGGCCGTCGCGGACCACGCCAGGTTGCGCCAGGCAAGGCGCGGCGGCCCGCTCCAGATCGGCGGAAGCGAATTCACCCGCCACCCGCAGCGACGTATCCGGGCATGCCTCGCGCACCTTGCCGAACGCCCGCAGCACGGGCAGCACCCGCTTGGACTCGCGCAAATATCCAAAGATCCCAAAGTGGCATTCCCGGGCGCGCGTCGCTGCCTCGCCCGTCCAGGACTCGCTCCACAAATGCGGGATCTCGACCACCGGCGTCGCCGGACAATGCTCGCGCACCATTCGCGCCGCCGCCGGATTGTGCACCACCACCGCCCGCGATCGCTCCGCCAGCCGCTTCAACATGGGGTAGCGATAATACTCCGGCCGCATCCCCGACCCGCTGCGCCCCCGCCATAGCTCCCGCGCCAGGTCCTGGCTCCAGGCCCCGTAGTTGTAGACGAACTCCTCCACGTAGGCCGCTTCCGCCAGCGTTCCCAGAAACAGATGTTGCAGCAGCGCGTCGTGCAGCGCCGCCACGCCCGGCTCGGCCAGCGCCCGGCGGTAGATCCCGGCGTGGAGCCGGTTGTTCCCGATGTGATACAGGTTGACGCTCGCGCGGCGCGGCGCAATCTCCACCCGGCCCTGCGCGCGCAGCGCCGGCAGCAGCGCGGCGGCGTAATCGGCGATTCCCGTGCGCGCCGGCGGCAGCGGCGAGAAGAACCCGGCCGTCATTCCTTCTTCCGCTTCCCAAACAGCGCCGTGCCCACCCGGACGCAGGTGGCGCCCTCTTCGATGGCGACCTCCAGGTCGTGCGACATCCCCATCGACAGCTCGCCCAGGCCGTACTGCTCGCCCAGCTCCCGCAAACGGCGGAAGTAGGGCCGCGTCGGCTCCGGGTCGTCCGACCAGGGTGGCATGGTCATCAGCCCGCGCAGCCGCAGGTTCGGGCACTGCTTTACGGCGGCGATCAGCTCGGGCAGCTCCGCCGGATCGGCTCCGGCCTTGGCCTCTTCGGCCGACAGCTTCACTTCCAGCAGGATGTCCAGCGGCCGCCCGCACTCGTCCAACCGCCGGGCCAGCTTGGCGCTATCCACCGTCTGGATCGCATGGAACAGCTCCGCAGCCTTCTTCGACTTGTTCGATTGCAAGTGTCCGATCAGGTGAAACCGAGCCTCACCCAGGTCCGCGACCTCGGGATACTTGCCTTCGAACTCCTGCACATAGTTCTCGCCGAAATCGCGCAGGCCCGCCGCGTACGCCTCGCGGATCGCCGTAGCGGGAAAGACCTTCGTGACTGCCAGCAGCGTGATGCCGGCCGGGTCGCGCCCGGCGCGCTCTGCCGCCCGTTCGATCCGCTCCCGCACCTCCGCCAGCCGCTCCACGATCATGGCGCGTATGCCGGGCCGTACAGCACCCGCCCCGGCCGCTCGGAAGTGACCTTGCCTTCCAGTAGGACCGGCTTGCCGTTCACCAGGACGTCGCGGAAACCGGTCGCGTACTGGTGCGGCTTGAGAAACGTGGCCTGATCGGCCACCGTGGTTGGATCGAAGATACAGATGTCGGCTTTCATCCCGGGACGCAGCAGGCCCCGATCGCTGAGCCGCAGCCGGTTGGCGGGCAGCGAAGTCATCTTGCGGATAGCGTCTTCGAGCGTCAGCGCTTTCTGCTCCCGCACATACCGGCCCAGGACCCGCGCGAAAGTGCCGTAATTGCGCGGATGGGGCACGCCTTCGCCCGGCATGGGGATGCCGCCGTCGGAGGCGATCATAGTGAATGGATACCGCATGATTCGCACGACATCCTGCTCGTTGATGGCATGATAGATCGCCGAGCACCCCCCTTTCTCCTGGATCGCGATGGCCGTCTCGGCGGCGTTCTCCAGCGTCGGTTCCAGACCCCGCTCGCGCGTGATCTCGGCCAGGCTCTTGCCAGCCAGGCTGGGATCGTGCGCGCAACTGGCCATCACCACGTTCTTCGGATCGCCCCCGCCGCGGTCGCTCTTGATCCGCTCCTCGATCACGGTCTTGATCCGCTGCCGGGTGTCGGATGCGTTCAGCCGCTCGAGCAGCGCTTTCTGCCCGCCCGACAGCGACCATTGCGGAAACATCGCCGCTGTTCCCGTGCTGGAGGCGGTGTAGGGGTACTGATCGATGGTCACATCCACGCCCCGCGCCCGCGCTTCCTCCACCAGTCGCAGGGTTTCCACGCTCCGGCCCCAATTGCCCGTGCCGATGATCTTGTGATGGGTGACCTGCGTGGGCAGCCCTCCTTCCTCGCCAATCCGAATGGTTTCCCGGACACTGTCGGCAATTCCTTGCGCCTCGTCGCGCATGTGCGAGATGTGCATGCCCCCCATCTCGCCGGCCACCTTGGCCAGTTCGATCACCTCTTTGACCGGTGTGAAATTGCCGGGGACGTAAAACAGGCCGGTGGACAGCCCCATCGCCCCCTCGCGCATCGCCTGGCGGACGATCTCGCGCATGCGCCCGATTTCCTCGGGAGTAGCCTTCCGGTTCTCGGTTCCCATCACCTGCTCCCGGACCGAGCCCTGTCCGGCGAACATGCCGAAGTTGATGGCGGCGCCCTTCTCCTGCACGCCGCGAAAGAAGGCGGCCAGAGGGAGGGGAGAGCTCCCGTCGTTGCCTTCAATGACCGTGGTCACGCCCTGCCGCAACTGGTTTTCCGCGCCCGGCGTTTGCAGGATGCCGCGCCGGGCGTGCGAGTGGATGTCGATGAAGCCGGGCGCTACCACCAGCCCCGCGGCTCGGATCACCAGCTTGCCCGAGGCCTCGCGCAACACGCCCATCTGGACGATGGTGTCACCCTGAATCGCGATGTCCCCGCGGAACCAGGAGTTGCCGGAGCCGTCGATCAGGCGTCCGCCCAGGATCAGGACATCGTAGGCCGGAGACTGGCTCCCGAGGAATCCCGCGAAGAACAGAGCCAGCAGCGAGGCGGCGGGAAAGCGCATCGCTCAATTCTATCAACGCCTATGTGGGTAAGAAGGAACCACTCGCCGTGTCGATCCCGCCTCACCGCCCGACCGAGGGCGGCGACTCGATCATCGACAACAGCAGGCAAATAATCACCAACCCCGCCAAGAAACCCGCGACCAGCATGATCTGTCCCCCGACTTCCACACCTGTTAGTGCAATTGACGCGCCAAACATTACATGTGATACGTTGGGGCTATGCGCGTGGATCTCGCCTTTGGGAAAACGGGCCTGACGGCCATCCTGCCCGACGGGTTCCGCTACCGCACGCTGGAGGCCCGCTCGGCCACGCCGCTGCTGGACCCGGACGCCGCCATCCAGGCGGCCCTGGACGCTCCGATCGGCGCGCCGCCCCTCCTGGAGCTGGCCCGGGGCAAATCCAGCGCCGCCATCTCGGTCTGTGACATCACGCGCCCGGCGCCAAACCGGCAGGTGCTGCCGCCGCTGCTGGAGCGTCTGGAGCGGGCCGGCATCCCGCGCGAGCGCATCACTATCCTGATTGCCACCGGCCTGCATCGGGCGGCGACCGAAGCCGAGATCCGCGAGATCGTCGGCGATTCGATCGCCTCGGCCTACACCGTCGGCAATCACAACGCCCGGGCGTTGTGGGAGCATCGCTATCTGGGGGTCACGGCCAGCGGCACGCCGGTCTACATCGACGAGCGCTTCGCCGGCGCGGATCTGCGCCTCACCCTGGGCTTTATCGAGCCGCACCTGATGCTGGGCTTCTCCGGCGGGCGCAAGCTGATCGCCCCGGGCCTGGCCGCTCAGGAGACCATCAAGGTCCTGCACAGCCCCAAGTTCATGCGCGACCCCCGCGCCGCCGAGGGCTCCATTGACGACAACCCGCTGCACCACGAGCTGCTCGAAATCGCCGGCATGGCCCGCCACGACTTCCTGGTGGATGTGGCGCTGGCCCGGGACCGCCGGATTGCGGGAGTCTTCGCGGGCCATCCGCGGGAGGCACACCGGCGGGGTGTCCAGTTCGTTTCCCGCGTGATGCTGGAGACGCTGGAGGAGCCGGTGGACGCCGCGATCACCTCCTCGGCCGGCTACCCGCTCGACCTCACCTTCTACCAGGCCATCAAGGGCATCACGGCCGCCTCTCAGATCGTCAAGCCGGGCGGCAAGATCCTGCTGGTGGCGGCCTGCCAGGAAGGATGCGGCGCGCCCGAGTTCCAGCGCATGGTAGCCGGGAACCCCTCCGGCCCCGCCTTCATGGACAAGATCGCCGCCGCGCCCGTGGTGGTGGATCAATGGCAGCTCGAGAAACTGGGCCTGGTCACGGCCAAGGTCGAAGTTCTCTACTACGTTCCCGGACTTCCCGCCGAGTACCACGCCTCCCTGTGGGGCCGGTCGTTTCCAACCGCGTCCGCGGCCGTTTCAGGCCTAGCCGAATCGCTCCCCCCCGGCGCTTCCGTCGCCGTCATCCCCGACGGACCTTACGTCTTGGCCAGAGCAGGGGGGGTGTAAGACAAAAAGGCAAAAGGCGGGTTGTAAGACAAAAAGGCAAAAGGCAAAAGGCAAAAATCAAAAGGCAAAAGGAATTAGGAAGAGCCATCATAGTTACTTTGCCTCGGAACCGCCGTACGTGCCGGCCAGAGTAAGGACGAGGCAAAACGCAAAGTAACTAAAGGTGTTTGTCCTTATTCCTTTTGCCTTTTGAGTTTTGCCTTTTGCCTTTTTTCTGCTATCTTATATCGTGCCCGCCGCGCTCCTCCTCCTTCTCCTCCCCCAAGGCCTCGGCCCCTCCGTCTACGCGCGCGATCGCACCTTCGACCTCCAGCACGTCAAGCTCGATATCGCCCTCGATCCCAAGGCGCGCCTGGTCTCGGGCTCCGCCACTCTGCGGCTGGCGCCGCTCAATGACGGACTGACCGAGGTGGCGCTCGACAGCGTCGGGCTGACCATCGAAGCCGTCACGCGCGACCGCCGGCCGCTCGCCTTCCGCACTACGGCGGAACAGTTGCTGATCTCGCTGGATCGCGCCGCGCCCGCCGGCACGCCGCTGGAGCTCGAAATCCGCTACGTGGCCCGCCCGCGCAAAGGCCTCTACTTCGGCGAGCGCTACGCGTGGTCGCAGGGCTTCCCCGAATCTCAGCGCCACTGGTTCCCGGTCTACGATTTTCCCAACGACAAGGCCACCAGCGAACTCGTGGTGCGGGCGCCGGCCGGCTGGGACGTGGTGTCCAACGGGAGGCTGATCGAGGCGCGCGACGGCGTCTACCACTGGCTGCAAGACAAGCCGCACTCCACCTACCTGATCAGCCTGGCCGCCGGTGAATTCGACCGCCGCGAGGAGTCCTTCCACGGCATCCCGCTGCGCTACTACGTCCCGCGAGGGCAGGCCGTCAACATCCCGGTCAGCTTCGGGCGCACGGCCAGCGCCATGGAGTTCTTCACCACGCGCATCGGGCCGTATCCCTGGGACCAGTTCGCGCAGGTGGTTGTGCCGGAGAACCTCTACGGCGGAATGGAGAACACCAGCGCCGTGACCTACTCTCCGGCCGTCCTGATCAGCCCGGAGCTGGTGGAGGACTATCAGGTCTCCGGCGACATTGTCATCGCCCACGAGCTGGCGCATCAATGGTTCGGCGACCTGGTGAGCGCCGAGGATTTCCGGGGTCTCTGGCTGAGCGAGGGATTCGCTACCTATTTTGCCAATCTCTGGAGCGAGCATCGGCACGGCGCCGATCAGGCGGCCTGGGAGCGGTTTAGCCTGGCGCGCAGAATCACGGATGCTCCCGCCATGCAGAAGTATCCCCTGCTGCGGCGTCCCAATGACCAGGGCGACCCGGTGGGTCTGCTGGCCTATTCCAAGGGCGCCTGGGTGCTGCACATGGTGCGAAGCCAACTGGGCGATACGCTGTTCTGGAAGGCGATCCGCCGCTACGTCGCGGACTATCGCTTCCAGAACGTGCGCACCGCGGATCTGCTGAAAGCCATCGCCGCGGCCACCGGCCGCAACCTGGAATGGCTGTTCGACCAGTACGTCTACGAGCCGGGCCACCCGGAGTTCGAGGTGCGCTGGCGGTGGGACGGGCGAGTGCATGTGTTCGTCCGCCAGCAGGCGCGCATCTTCCGGCTGCCCGTCGATATCGAGCTCGATGGCCGGCGGCATCGCATTCAGGTGACCAGGGAAGCGGAAGAGTTCGCGCTTGAGGCCCCGGCAAAGCCGCGCCTGGTGCTGTTCGATCCGGATCACTCACTCCTGAAGAAGCTGACATTCGCCAAAGAGACTGCCGAGTGGGTGGATCAATTGGAGCACGCGCCGCGCACGATCAACCGCCTGGAGGCGATTCAGGCGCTGGCTGGGGGCAAGGCCAAGGATGCTCTGGAGCGGGCCGCCCTGACGAGCCCCTCCTACTGGGTGCGGGCGGAAGCCGTGCGCGCGCTGGCTGCGCCATTCCCGCCCGCCCTCGCTGACCGGCATCCGGAAGTGCGCCGGGCCGCGCTCGATGCGATCAACGATCCGAAGCGTCTGCTGGAAGTCGCGCGGCACGATTCGAGTCCGGTGACGCGCGCCGCGGCCGTGGAGGCGTTGGGGCGCCTGAAGCCGCCCGGAGCCTTGGACCTGCTGCGGCCATTCCTGGAAACCGCCTCGCCGCGCGAGATGATCCGGGAGGCAGCCGTGTCGGCGCTGGCGGGACTGCCGGGAACCGAGCCGCTGCTGCTCGACTGGAGCGCCGCGGGCCGCCCCGTCGAGGTGCGGGTCGCCGCGCTGCGCGCTCTCAGCGCCTTAACCAAGGAAAGCGCGCCAGCGCGCGAGCGGCTGCGCCAGGCGGCGGGC
>JACOSH010000386.1 GCA_016178945.1 Acidobacteriota bacterium | reverse complement strand
TTCAACAGGCACCCCGACATCTGGAACGCCCCTGGCTGCGCCGCCTGAGGCGTAAACATCAGCGCCACGCCCGGCTCCATGTTCGCTACCAGCAAGCCAATCTCGTTATACACGCGCACCGGCCCAGTCACGGCCGCGACCAGGACTTGCTTCTCGCCTTCCAGCTTCACCCGCGCCACGGACTTCGAATCCGCCGTCGCGATGCGCAGGGTTCGCGCCTCGATCTGGTAGCCGGCGGGTGTTTCCAGCTCTCCCAGTCCCCGCTCCAGCGTGACACGTTTGTCATACACCCGGGCGCGGGAGTCCGCTCCCAGCTCCATGCGCGTGCCATTGTTGAGCTGCAAGCGCGAAGAGGCCTGGTCGGTCTGGACCGTTGTCCCGTCGAACAGCGTCGTGTTTCCGTACACGCGGGAACTGTCTACCTGGAAGCTGCCATTGGCGACCGCCACGCCAATCGCCGGGCCCGCCGCCAGCCCGAAGGTCAGCGTGCCCACCAGAATCAATGCCAGTAAAGCCTGAACGCTCAGTCGCGCCATGGAGTCTCCTTTTTGCATGGGAATCGGCTTCCGTATATTATGAGCGTGGGTCGCAACGAGTGCAAGAGAAAAATCGGGAAAATTTCTGGCCGTTGACGGCGCGCCTTCTCGCTACCGTGCCGGTCGCCGCCGTCCTGATCCTGGCGTCCTGTTGGGCGATCCGCCTGGCACTCGCCGACTATCGGTTTCGCGCAAGCTCTCTGCGCCTGGTCACCGAAGCTGTCCGGCTCGACCCGAACAACGCCCGATACTGGGCCGCGCTTGCCGAATACCAGGCCGGCGAAGGCCTCGATCCGAACCCGGCGCTCGAGCGAGCCGCGCGCCTGAATCCGCTCGATTCCTCGGTCTGGATGCACCGCGGCCTTCGCGCCGAGTTCGAACGCGACTACGCCCGCGCCGAAGAATACCTGCTCGACGCGGCCCGCGTCGACAAGCTGTTCGATCCCCGTTCCACCCTGATGAATTACTACTTCCGGCGCAATCAGCCGGAGCCGTTCTGGCGCTGGGCGCGCGAAGCCTTCGACATCAGCTACGGCGATCTCACCCCGCTGTTCCGTCTGTGCTGGCGCATGAGCGATGACGCGGAGCTGATCCGCACCCGCGCCCTGGGATACAGCCGGGACGTTCTTCGCGCTTACCTCGGTTTCCTGCTAGTCGAGCGCCGCCTGGAGGCGGCCGAGCCTGTCGCGCGCCAGCTCGCCCCGAATGCCGCCGCCTCGGACGGGCCAGTCCTGCTGGACTTCCTCGACACCTGGCTCGAGCGGCGTCCCATTGACCGCGGCAGGTTAAATTCCGCCCTGGCGGTGTGGAATTCTCTTTGTATTCGAAACGTATTACCATTATCTCCGCTGGAGCCCCTGGAAAATCCCCTCACCAACGGCGATTTTCGCCGGCCGTTGACGGCCAGAGGATTTGATTGGCGCGCGCCTCAGAACCCGGACATCTCGGCGACCCGGGTCACTCCGCGCGGGCTGCGGATCGATCTCTCCGGAAAACAACCGGAGCGCTGTGAGTTGCTGGCGCAGTACCTTCCCCTGTCCTCCGGCAAGCCCTGCCGGTTTCGTTTCGAGTACCAGACCTCACCGCTCCCTCCGGAATCCGGACTTCGATGGCGTCTGCGAGACGCCTCCTTCGGCCGGGACCTGCTGGTCTCCGGACACCTGTCGAGTCCTGACTGGAAGCGGATCGAACTGGCTGTCTCTGCCCAGGACGCCGCGCTGGGCCGGCTGGCTCTGGAATACAGCCGCGTCCCCGGCACGAGCCGTCCGGAGGGCTGGATCGCCCTTCGCGATCTCGAGATCCGGTGCGCACCGTGAACCGCTTCCTGGCCACCGCCATCGCCGGCCTGCTGCTCGTCGGCATCCTGACCCTCTGGGTTCCATACCGCTGGGCGGTCAGCTTGTTCCAGACCGGCGTCTTCGCGCTGGCGCTCGCCTGGACCCTGCGCCAGGTAGTCCGGCCGCAGTCCTGGCATTCGAGCGTTTTGCTTGTGCCGTTAACCGCCACCGTCGGGTGGGGGTTGGCGCAGTTGGCGCTCGGCCAAACGGTCTACCCCTGGGAAACGTGGAACGCGCTGCTGAAGTGGGGCACGAATCTGGCGCTGTTCTTCCTCGCCCTCCAGGTCTTCTCGGACCCGGTCCTGCGCGAAGGTTTCCTCCGGACCGTGCTCTACTTCGGCGCGGCCCTCAGCGTGGTCGCCTCCGTTCAAATGTACACCTCGGAGGGCCGCGTCTTCTGGCTCTTTCCCACCGAGTACACGGACTTCGTCCTGGGGCCCTTCGTCTACCGCAACCAATACGCCGCCTTCATGGAGTTGCTCCTGCCGTTGGCGCTGGTCGGGGCGCTCCAGGACCGGCGCCGGATGCTGATTCACGCCGCCATGGCCGCTTCCATGTATGCATCCGTGATCGCGGGGGCCTCCCGCGCCGGATCGGTCCTGGTCACGGGCGAGGTGCTGGTAATCTTCTTCCTGTGCCTGCGGCGGGACCGGTCCGCCGCGCGTCCACGACTTCTTGCCCTGGGCGTGATGGCCGGCTTCGCGCTCCTGTTCACCGCCGTGGTCGGGTGGGACACCTTGTGGAAAAGATTCCTCCAGCAGGATCCCTACGCCGTCCGGCGCGAATTCGTCCAGTCCTCGCTCGGCATGGTCCGGGACCGCCCGGCCATGGGCTTCGGCCTCGGCACGTGGTCGACCGCATATCCCGGCTATGCTTTCTACGACAAAGGCTTCTTCGCGAATCAGGCCCACAACGACTGGGCCCAGTGGGCCGTCGAAGGCGGCCTGCCCTTCTTTCTCCTGATGTTGTGGATCGCCCTTCGAAGCCTCCGCCCGGCCTTCCGTTCGCTGTGGGGGCTCGGCGTACCCTGCGTCTTCCTCCACTCGCTGGTCGACTACCCCGTCGAGCGGCCCGCCTTGGCTGGCTTCTTCTTCGTGTTTCTGGCGGTTCTGGAAACCGCCCGCCGGGCCCAAAGAAACGAGAAGGAGCGTCCTTTGCGCCGGTGACGCTACAATTCACTTGATGGCATCCACCGCGTTTCTGTTTCCCGGCCAGGGGTCTCAGTTCGCCGGCATGGGGAAGACCCTCGCGGATACTTTCGCGTCCGCGCGCCGGGTATTTGAAGAGGCCGACCAGGTCCTGGGATTCCCGTTGTCCCGGCTGTGCTTTGAGGGGCCGGAGGAGGAGCTGAAGCTCACCGAAAACACCCAACCTGCCATGGTCGCCATGTCGACAGCGGCCCTGGCGGTGCTGCGCGAGCAGGGTTTCGAGGCCGGTTACGTCGCCGGCCACAGTTTGGGCGAATACTCGGCGCTGGTGGCCGCGGGCAGCCTGACACTGGCCGACGCCCTGAAGCTGGTGCGGAAGCGCGGTCGATACATGCAGGAGGCCGTACCGGCGGGCGTGGGTGCCATGGCCGCGCTGCTCAAGCTGCCGGCCGGGAAGCTGGAAGCCATTCTCAGGGAGGCCGCGCAAGGCGAAGTGGTCGCGGCGGCCAATCTGAACTCGCCCGACCAGGTGGTAATTGCCGGAAACGCCGGGGCGGTGAGTCGCGCGATGGAACTGGCCAAGGCCGCGGGCGCCAAGCGTGCCGTCTTGTTGCCGGTGAGCGCCCCGTTCCACTGCCCGCTGATGCAACCGGCACAGGAGCGGTTGGCGGCCGATCTGAACACCACCGCGTTTGCCGCCCTCTCGATTCCGTTGGTGAACAACTGGCAGGCGCGGGAGGTGCAAACAGGCGCCGAGGCCCGGGAAGGCCTGTTTCAGCAGGTTCCCAACCCGGTGCACTGGGCCGAGTCGATCCGCTATCTGGCCGCGCGCGGCGTGGAGCGCTTCATCGAAGTGGGCGCGGGAGGAGTGTTGACGGGCCTGCTGCGCAACATCGACCCCGCGCTGAAGGGAGTGAAATTCGGCGAGGCGGCGGATTTGGATAAGCTCGCATCTTGATCTTCCTGGCCCTTTCCCTGATAGCGATTCTCCTGGCGGGTGTGGTGTATCAGGCGGTCGGAACCGCGCTCGACAAGCGCCGTTATCCCCCGCCAGGAAGAATCGTCGAGGGAATGCACCTGCGTGTAGAGGGCGCAGGGGACCCGACGGTCGTGCTGGAAGCGGGCATCGCGGCGACGTCGTTGAGCTGGAGCCGCGTGCAGCCGGAGGTGGCCAAGTTCGCACGCGTGTTGAGCTATGATCGCGCCGGCCTCGGCTGGAGCGGGCCCGCCTCCGGGCCGCGCACGGTAGACCGGCTGGTCGCGGAGCTGCGGCAGTTGCTGGCCGGCGCCGGTCTGCCGGGTCCCTATGTGCTGGTCGGCCATTCGTTCGGCGGACTGGTGGCGCGCGCCTTTGCCGCGCGCTATCCGGACGAAGTGGCCGGCCTGGTGCTGGTGGACCCGGTGCATCCGCGAGAGTGGTGGCCGGT
>JACOSH010000385.1 GCA_016178945.1 Acidobacteriota bacterium | reverse complement strand
CCCAGCCAGATTCCGGGCCTCGATACCGGCTTCACGCCCCTCCAGTGGTGTCCGGACGACCGCCTCGTCCTCCATCGGTACGACGAGCTTCCGCCCCAACTGTGGAAGGTGAACCGGCAAACCGGCCGGCTGACGCAGTGGAAACAAATTACACCGCCCGACCCGATAGGCCTTCTCGACCTGAATCCTATCCGCGTTAGTCCCGATTGCCAGTCCTACACCTACTCGCCGCTCAACGTCCTCTCCCGTCTCGAGCTGGTCACAGGGCTTCGGTGACCCAGCACGCCGGTTGTCCTAAAATACCAGCATGGTTGGACGCACGCTGGCACACTACCTGATTCTGGAACCGATCGGCGCCGGCGGCATGGGAGAGGGCTACCGGGCGCGCGATTCACGATTCGACCGCGAAATCGCGATCAAGCTCCTTCCCGTCGCTTTCGCCAATGACCCGAACCGGCTCTTGCGATTTGAGCGCGAGGCTCGCGCCGTCGGCTCGCTGCTCAAATTGCACACGGCCTGGGCGCGGCTCACGCCAAAGAGATCGCCCATCGCGACCTGAAGCCGGAGAACATCTTCCTCGTCTGAGGTGGCGCTGTAAAGATTCTGGACTTCGGCCTGGCCAAGTTGCCGGACTTTGCGGCGGCCGCGAGCGGTGGTGCTCCGGCCGGTCCCACGGAGCCGGGAATGGTGCTGGGAACGTTCGGTTACATGTCGCCGGAGCAAGTACGGGACGAGACGGCCGATCATCGGGCCGACATCTTCAGCCTGGGTGTGATCCTCTACGAGATGCTGGCAGGGAGACGGCCATTTGCCGGGCCAACATGGATCGAAGTGACGAATGCAATCCTCCGGAACGAACCGCCCGATTTGCCGCCCGATCTACCTGGCGTCTCTGATTCGGCGGCTCTGAACCCGGACGCTCCGGCGGTGCCTGGCGAAGCAGCCGGAGGACCGGTTTCAATCCGCGGGCGACCTGGCAATCACTCTCGAATCGCTCCTGGAGCCCGCCATCAGAGGCCGGCGCGCAATCGCGTTCGCCGGGTACTCTGGGGGACGGCGGCGGCAACGGTGCTTACAGTAGCGGCATTCATAACTGCCTCCAGTTTCCGCGTCCCGTCCGAGCTCCCGTCCTGCCAACCCGGGCAGGAGCCCCTAAGTCGCTCACTGCTGACAAGATTGACCATATCGGCGCCTCATGGCTCCCGGACGGGCGAGGGCTTCGTCTTCGCGGGCATCTCTCCGGGGGACAATCTCCGCTATTACGTGCAGCCGCTCAATGGCGGCGGTCCCAAGCCGATCACGGGCACGGATATCCGTTATGAGCGGCGCAGTCCCATGGTGGTGTCTCCGAACGGCAGGTTTTGGCGGTCGTTGGAAAGGACAAGCGGGTGCTAATCTATCCCACGGCCGCGGGAGAGCCGCGCGCGGTGCCCAGCCCAGAGCCTGGTTTCACACCCTTGCGATGGTGCCGGATGACCGTCTGGTTCTGTGTCGCTACGACGAGCCGCCGCTCCAGCTCTGGAAGGCGGATGTGCAAAACCAAAAAGCCGGCGCTCTGGAAGGAGCTGGTTCCACCAAATCGGGTCGGGTTGCTGGATCTGACGCCCGTCCGCGTCAGCCCGGATTGCCAGTCCTACGCATACTCTCCCTTGAACGTGCTCTCTCAGGTATACCTCACCAGCGGTCTTCGGTAGCGGTTTTTCGTTTCATCCGTGATCCACTTCCCGCGTCGTTGTCGCATTTCCGGACATAGGAGAACCAATCGTCATGCGACTCAGTGCAGTGATGTACGTTATCGCGGCTGCGTTCCTCGGAATCCCGGTTTGCGTGCGCGCTCAACCTGCGGGTATCGACCTGCATCAGAACTGGGATCAAAAGACCGCCGAGCGGTTTTGGTTCACGAGCCAGGGATCCCGGATGATGCCGTACGACTGGTTTCTTGCGCTCGAGCAGGCCTCGAACACGACCGCGTTCCGGGACCCAGCCAACATGGAAAGGCTGCGGTATATTCAGGGACCAGCGTCCGAGTTGAACCCCGACAACCTTCCGATTGGCTTCGTGAAGGATATCGACAAGGCCGATGTTATGTACCTTGGTCTAACCTGCGCCGCGTGCCACACAGCAGAAATCAATGTCAAAGGCGTCCCCGTCATCGTGCAGGGCGGACCCACCCTGGCGGACTTTTCAACTTTCCTGAAGGAACTCGTGGATGCTCTCTCCGCAACTCTTTCATCAGAAGAAAAGTTCAACCGTTTCGCCCGGCGAGTGCTTGGCCCCTCGTCTCGGAATGAGGAATTGCGTACCAGATTGGAATCTCAAACTGCCCTACTGAGCCAGCGAAAAGAGCATGATACACCGAAGGAACCTTATGGCTATGGGAGATTGGATGCATTCGGACTTCTTTTTAATCAAGTCCTAGCGCATGACCTGAACCGGCCCAACAACGTACGCGCGCCGAGCTCGCCGGTATCCTATCCCTTTCTATGGGACACGCCACAGCATGACTTCGTCCAGTGGAACGGAGTGGTGCCAAACACCAAAACGCAGGAACTAGGTTCACTCATGCGAAATATCGCCGAAGTGCTCGGCGTGTTCGGCCAGGTCGATGTCCAGCCCAGAGCCATTCTTCCTCCTGGTTATAGCTCCTCGATCCCGAAGAAGAATCTGAGGCAATTGGAAGCGTCCATAAGGACTCTCTGGTCTCCCGTGTGGCCTCGGGAGCTTGCGCCGTTAAACCGGGATCTCGCAGAGGCAGGCAAGGCAATTTATGCGAACACTTGCATCGGCTGCCATCCGATCCTGGATCGCACAGATCCGAGGCGCACCATCAAGGCAAAGCTCGTTCCTGTCGAGGAGGTCGGCACCGACCCGACCATGGCCCGGAATTTCGTTCAGCGCGTGGCCGAAACCGGGCCGCTGGAGAATACTCCGAAGAATCTGGTCCCGCTAATCCGATTCGGACCGGATGCACGAGGAATAGAGGTCTTGACGAACATCGCACTGGGGGTATACCTCAAACAGCTGTCACCTTTGGGTCGGCTCCGGCTTCTGTTATTCGGACTGCGACCGAGTGTCCTCAAGCCCGCGCGGGCTCACTACAAGGCCCGGCCGTTGAACGGCATCTGGGCTACTGCCCCCTACCTCCACAACGGAAGCGTGCCGAGCTTGAGGGAACTGTTAAAAACGCCGTCTGAGCGCGTGAAAACGTTCTACGTGGGCAGCCGCGACTTCGATCCGGATAACGTTGGATTGTCAACTGAAAAGGTCGATGGCGCCTTTCTGTTCGATACGTCGAAGACTGGCAATTCCAACCAGGGCCACCCCTACAGCGCCGGGCTCAACCAGGCCCAGAGAGACGCCCTGCTGGAATACCTCAAAACGCTGTAATGCCTGGGCTGCCGGGGAAAGCGTTGTTCAACGGTTGTTCAAAGGAAATCAAGTCCGCTATTGCAGGCGCGCCGATTCCGTGAAAGCCGGCCCGGCCCGGCCAGCGAGATCTGGAGTGGTTGCGCATGGTGTTGGCCGGATCTGGGCTGGAGAATTGCAGGCTGTTAAGCGGGGCACCAAAGGCGGGCGGCGAGAGCGGCCGTTGCGCCCACTTGATCCAGGAATGCGGACGGAGGAGTCGTGAGGACGATCAGTGACGGAAGAAGCCTTGGGCGGAACGATGCGGTATTACCTTCAGCCGGTCGAGGGCGGACCCGCGCGCGAGATCTCCGGCGCGATCCATTATGAGCGGCGCAGTCCGATCGTGGTGTCGCCGGACGGCCGCGCCGTCGCCGCCGTGAACGCCGGCAAACATATCGTGATCTACCCGGTTACGTCCGAACCACCCAGCCAGATTCCGGGCCTCGATACCGGCTTCACGCCCCTCCAGTGGTGTCCGGACGACCGCCTCGTCCTCCATCGGTACGACGAGCTTCCGCCCCAACTGTGGAAGGTGAACCGGCAAACCGGCCGGCTGACGCAGTGG
>JACOSH010000384.1 GCA_016178945.1 Acidobacteriota bacterium | reverse complement strand
CCGCAGAGCTGAAGACCGGCACGCCCGGCATGTTCGGCGCCGGCTCCGATGACATCGCCGAGGTCTCCTGGAACCTGCCTACCGTGGTGCTGCGCTATCCCGGCAACATTCCCGGCATGGTCGGACATCACTGGTCCAGCGGCATCGCCATGGCCACCCCGATCGCGCACAAAGGCGCCACCGCCGGCGCCAAGGCGCACGTCATGACCGCGCTCGACCTGCTGCTGAAGCCGGAGATTCTCCAGGCCGCCCGCCAGTACTTCGCCGAGCAGACCAAGGAGACACAGTGGAAGTCATTGATCCCGGACGGAACCACCGCTCCCATCCACCTGAACAAGGAAAAAATGGACAAGTTCCGCCCCGAGTTAGAGAAGCTCCGCTATGATCCGTCCAAGTACTCCACCTACATGGAACAGTTAGGGATCAAGTACCCGACCGTCAAGTAGGAGAAACCCCGCTACGGCGTCCGCGCGCCCACGGCGTGCTGCCCGTGATTGCGAGCCGGCGAAGGCGGATTGGCCACCACGTTGCGCTGGTCGGTCCATAGGCTCCAGGTGGCTCCGTCCGATCCCACGGCAATGCCGTTATAGTCGCCGATGAACCGCGTGTTGCCGTTGGTGGAGCCGGAAAACCAGCGGGAGTGGCCTGGATCGGACAGCCCGGTGTCCACGCGCTGCCGGCTCTGCGAGGTGACATTGCCGGCCGCATCCAGCGTCAGCCGCGTCAACGTGAAGCCGTACTTGCACTCGCTCTGGCCCGTGGAATAGGAGCGATCCATGTAGCCGACGTCCACGCGGCCGCTGGGCGCGACCGCCACCCACGGGTAGAACTGATCGTTGGCCGTGGTGTCGATCGCCATCGTCTTCCAGGTGGCGCCGCCGTCGCCGGATCGCGCCAGAAAGACGTCCAGGTTGGTGGCCGCCGCCGTGCCATTGCGGTTATCGGCCCAGGACGCGTAGACGGTCCGCCCCGTCGGATCGCTCGGATCCGCCGCCAGATTCCCCGGCGCGACCACACGGAACTGGCATCCCGTCAGCGTCCCCCGACCGTCGACATTGACCGGCAGGTTGATGTCGGCGATCTTGTCCACACGCACGGGAGGGCCCCAGGTTGCGCCGCCGTCGGTCGAGGACACGGCCATGTACTGGTTCTCCGCCGGGGTATTGAAGTTCTCGAAGCCCACGTAGACGCGCCCGCCCGGCGCCACGGTGGGGCTGGAGAACTGATCTTCGTCGCACTCGTTGGCCGGACCTCCGCCAAACTGCACCGCGCAGGCGGGGTGAAACCCGCTGATCTCTTGCCCCGCGCTCCAGCTCACTCCGTCATCGGAAACCGACACCATGATCGGCGAGCGGAAGAAAGGCGAAGTGCCTTTCAAGAATTCCTGGAAGCTGGTCCAGGTCACGTAGGCCCGGTTACGGAAGGGGCTGGACGCACCGGTATCCACCGCGATGAACTCTTTGTCCTGAAAGATCTTCGTGTCGGACCCGCGCGTGACCGCTCCCTGCCCCTGCGCGACGGTGACCGGATTCGACCAGGTCAAGCCGCCGTCGTCGGATCGCGCCACCACCACGCTGGGTCCGGTGAAGGCGCCGCCGGGGCCCTCGTGATCGGCGATGTTGGCGAAATAGACCCGTCCGCGCGAGTCGAAGGCCAAGGCCGGATCGCCGGTGAACTGGTAAGGGGTGACCGGCGGAACGACTTCCTGCCAGTTCTGGCCGCCGTCAAACGTCACCGAGACAGTGCCCACGACATGGCTGATGACGTTCGCGCCGACGAAGTTGAGCTGGTAGCTGTGGTAGCCGCCCAGGGCATGATTGGGGTTGGCCGGATTGACCGCGATCGTGGTCTCGTTGTGCGGCACTTCCGCATCGCAGTCCAGCAGCATGTTGCCCGCAAAGACCGGCGGCTGGGTCGCGGCGCCCACCAGGCAGGAGAGCCGGGACAGACTGCCGATGCCCAGCGAAAACTCCGAATCCGGATTCGCAAACGAATAGAATCCCGACTTGGGCGGCCCGGGCTTTTCGGTCGCCGTGCGTGGTTGGGCCATGAGCATCCCCGCGGTAGTAACGAAGAGAGCTATCGAAACGGTTTTCATACAGGTTCCTCCAGGTATCAGGATGGACGAGGGTCTTGAGCATGTCAACTGTAACGCGGCTCACGCTCGCTTTGGGGCTGACATCGCGGCAGCGGCACGATCAATCGGCTGCCCCGGCTGGAGGCATGCATTCTTTGACCTTCCTGGCAAGCTGCCCGGCAGTATAGGGTTTGGGCAAGAACCCGGCGATATCCTTCCCGGCGAAGCGCGCCTCTACGTCAGTATCGCCGGATCCAGGGCAAACGATCACGGGGACGCCAGGCCGGATTTCACGAATCCGTTCCAGTGTTTCCAACTCGTCGAGCAGCACAAGTCCGATCTCTGCGGATCGCTCCTGGAACATCCGAAGTCCTTCCTTGCCATCCCGGGCCAGCAGCGCCGTGTACCCGAATTGTTCCAGCGCCGACCGGGTGAAGTTCCTGATCATCTCCTCATCGTCCACAACCAGAACGGTCCCGGCGATCCGCGACGGG
>JACOSH010000383.1 GCA_016178945.1 Acidobacteriota bacterium | reverse complement strand
GGGCTGAACGGCAACTGGAGGCGGTGGCGGCTGAACGGCGACTGGAGGCGGGGGCTGAACGGCGACAGGAGGTGGTGGCGGCTGAACGGCAACTGGAGGCGGTGGCGGCGCCGGCTGAGCGGCCACTGGGGGCGGCGGAGCCTGAACAGCCACTGGTGGCGGCGCTGGAGCCTGAGCGGCGACCGGAGGAGGCGCAGGCTGAACAGCGACCGGAGGTGGCGGAGCCTGAACTGGAGGCGCCGGGGGCTGGGCGGCTACCGGGGGCGCCGGAGGCTGGGCGGCAACCGCGGGCGCAACGGCTGGACTCGGCGCCGCAGCGGGCACCTTGCCGCCAGCCGAAACGAACAACTTGCCCCGCAGGACCGCGACCGCCAATGGCCGACCGAAATGCTCGGTCACCTGCTCTTCCAGCCGCAGGCACTCCTCGTCGTCCAGAATGTCGTGGGTCTCGACCAGTTTGAGCAGCCCGGCCAGGGGATGCTTCTCGGCGATGAGGGCCGCCGAATCGGCATGACGGTGCGGCCACTTCACCCCTTCAATCGCGTTCCGCAGCGCGGTGGCGGTGGCCAGGCTATCCGCCAGCGGCTTGAAATCCTTGCTGTCGCGGTGGGCGATGCTCAACACCCGAGCCAACACGGCCAAACCTTTCTCCCGCTCGGTTTCGATGAAGTTCCGGCTCTCTTCGGCCGCCGCGGCCTGAACCAGCAGCGAATCCAGGGCAGCGATCGAACCCAGCTCGGACAGCTTCACCAACGGGTTGACCAGCATCTCCGCGGCCAGCGCATGCACGTTGGCGCCAAGCAAGTCAAACTGTTTCCGGGCGGCGCTGATCTGCTCGACCACCTTGTCCGAGGGGCTCACTCCGGGCGACGTGATGTCCTTGGCCACTTCGGTCAAGTAGGCTCCCAGTTGCCCAAACGCCGTACTCAGCGTGGTGAGATCCTGCCTCAATTGCTTATGTCGGTATTCCATTTCATCCCCTTACCTGTCTAGGCTCGCGCCCGGGGCGCTGCCCGTGCTAGACCCAGGATTGCCGCCGCCCCGCCGGGCTCGATTCGCTAAGTCCATAAGGATAATAGCACTTCACTTCGCGTATTATCCAATGTCCGTTGACCTTAGAACCTTAGTCTAAAAACCTGACGTAGTAGGGGGACAAGGTAGTACAGGTATTACTCCGCCTCCGGACTACCTCGCCGTCCCCAACTCCAGGCGACGCTGCTCAAGCCAGCGCAACCGGCCCTGATACTCCTGATACAGCGTGGAGAAGCCCGCCCAATAGTACCCGGCCACGAACAGCAGCAGGAAAGGAACGGTCGGGTAGTTGTACGTCTCGATGGCGTAGGCGATCATCGCGACGAAATAGGTACCGAAGGCCACTTCCACATAAGGCAGCCAGCCGCTCCGGCTGCGGTACTTCTTATGTTCCAGATTGACGTGCCGGCCGGCCAGCGCGTACTTGGCCGTGCGGACGAAGCCGCTCTGGACCCCTGCCAGAGCCTCCAGGACCGCCCGCGTGTTGATGATCGTCAGCCCGACGCCCACCGCCATCAGCAGCGGGAGCACCAGGAACGTGCGCTTCCAGTTCTTGGGATACAGCTCGCGTTGTGCCACTACGTAGAACGCCGAGATGGACCAAAACGAGGCCACGATCAGGGGCAAGTCGAGAAACACCATCTGGGCCACGCCCATGTAAAAGCGGACGATCATCACTGGCAGCATCAGGGCCGACATCACGATCATCAGGGGATAGGAAATGTTGGGGGTCAGATGCATGAAGGCTTCCAGCTTGACCCGTTTGGGCAGATCGGCCTTCAGAATGGCCGGCAGCAGTTTCTTGGCGCACTGCGTCAGCCCTTTGGCCCAGCGCGACTGCTGAACCTGGAAGGCATGCATCTCGACGGGCAGCTCCGACGGGCACTCCAGCCCCGGCACGTACACGAAGCGCCAGCCCTTGAGCTGGGCCCGATAGCTGAGGTCGGAATCTTCGGTCAGGGTGTCGTGCTGCCAGCCGCCGGCGTCGTCGATCATGCGGCGGCGCAGAATCCCGGCCGTGCCGTTGAAGTTGAAGAACAGCCCGGAGGTGGACCGCGCCCCGTGCTCCAGTATGAAATGGCCGTCCAGGAGCACCGCCTCCACTTCGGTCAGGAAGTTGTAATCGCGGTTCAAGTAGGTCCAGCGCGTCTGCACCATCCCGACCGTGGGATTGGCAAAGTAGTGGACCGTGCGCATCAGAAAGTCCGCTGGAGGCACGAAATCGGCGTCGAAAATGGCCACAAACTCGCCGGTGGCGGTCCGGAGCCCCTCCTGGAGGGCTCCGGCCTTGTAGCCTTCCCGGGTGGAATCGTCCAGCACCTGGATTTGCAGCAGGTGCTTGGGGTATTCGATCTTGGTCACCTCGTCGATGAGCCGCTCCACGACGTAACGCTCGTTATACAGCGGGAGCTGGATGGTCACCGGCGGCAGCTCCGGGAAGCGGGCTGGCGGCTCGGCGAGCGCCTTCTTGCGGTGCTTGAAGTAGGTCCGGATCACTTCGTAGCGATGGATGCCGTAAACCGAGAGCACCATGAGGACCGAGAAGTAGGGGATCAGGATCGCCCAGTCGAACCAGCTCAACTGGTGGATGCCGGCAAAGGTGGTGTCTGTGAGGTTGCGGATGAGGCGGTTCACCGTGTTGTTCGCCGCCAGGAATGCGAGGGGGAGCGAAGCTGCTAACATAGGGTGCGTCGCAATGAAATGGCTCGTGCTGACCGGGCTCCTCGAAGCCTGCTACCTCCGGATGCGTCTGCTCTGC
>JACOSH010000382.1 GCA_016178945.1 Acidobacteriota bacterium | reverse complement strand
TTGATCGACAACGTCAGCGTGCTGGCGGTGCGCGACGGCTCCTTCAAGCCGCTGCCCTTCGGGGAGCTGCTCGAATCCGATACCAAGGGCATCAAGGCCCCCGAGTTCTACGTCCAGGACGTCTGGCGTCTCAAACCCTCCTTCACCTTGACCGTGGGCCTCAACTACGGGTGGCAGACGCCTCCGGTCGAGAGCAAGGGCCGTTACACGTTGCAAATCGACCAGGCCAGCGGCCAGATCCTCACCCCCGGCGCGTTCCTGGGCGCGCGCAAGGCGGCCATGCCAACCGGCCAGATCTACAACCCCAACTTCGCCTTCCTGCCGGTCAACAATGCGAACGGCCAGGGCGTATTCAATATCGACTGGAAGAACTTCGGTCCCCGCGTGGCGGCGGCGTGGAATCCGCACTCCCGAGGAGGTTGGACCGGGAAGCTGCTGGGCGACAAGAAGACCGTTGTGCGCGGCGGTTACGCCTTGATCTACGACCGCTTGAACACGGTGTCCAGCGTGATTGTCCCTTCGCTCGGCATCGGATTCGCTCAGACCCTCAACGTGACCACTCCGGCCTGCAATGCCACCGGGGCCGGCGGCGCCGGCTGCAACGCGGCCAGCTCGAATCCGGCGCTCAGCGGCTTCCGCGTGGGCGTCGACGGCACGATTCCCCGGCCCGTGGTCCCGCAACAGTCGGTTCCCGCGTCGCCGGCCTGGGGATTCAGCAACGGACGGCTCACCGTGTTCCCGGAGACGTTGTCCTTCCAGGTGGATCCGTCGCTGAAGCAGGGCGGTCATCACGCCATCGACTTTACCGTGCAGCGCGAGTTCAAGGGCGACCTGCTGCTGGAATTGAGCTACGTGTCCCGGTTGGGACGGAAGCTGCAGCACAGCGTCAATCTGGTGCAGACTCCCTATCAGCAGCTCGACAAGGCTTCCGGCCAGACCTTCGCCCAGGCCTTCGACAACGTCGCGCTCGCCCTTCGCGCCGGCGCAACGGCCGCCAATCAGCCCTGGTTTGAGAACAACGTTCCCGGCGGCACCGCCTTCATGATCCAGAACGGCCGGGCGAACTTCGTCAACGGCAACATCAATTCGCTGTTCTCCACGCTGGACCAGGCGCGCATGCGCAACAATCTGGCGCCGTTCAACAACTACATGTCCCAGATGATGCTCATGAAAACGGCCAATGGGCAGTCCAACTACAACGCCCTGCTGGCGACCCTGCGAAAGCGCTTCTCCAAGGGTTTTACCTTCGACCTGACTTACACCTGGTCCAAGTCGCTCGACCAGTTGGGAAACATTCAGAACAGCGCCAATACCACTCCCAACAGCTTCAACATGGACGCCGAATACGGGCCCTCCGGCTTCGACATCAAGCATATCTTCAACGGCCTGGGATTCTACCGGTTGCCCTTCCATACCGACAAGCCGGTGCTCAAGCAACTGATCAATGGCTGGGAGGTTTCCGGCATCTTCACGGCGCGCAGCGGCGATCCGCTGGTGGTGGTGCAGGGCAGCCAGGTCTGGGGCGGCAGCTTGTTCCTGGGCGCCAACTCGGGCGCGATCCCCACGGTGAGCCCGTCCACCTTTAGCAACAGCGCGATCTCGGGCGTGAAGGGTTCGAACAACATCGGAACCAATAGCGATCCTGGCAACCGGGGCAGCGGGTTGAATATGTTTGGAAACCCGGAGCAGGTGTACAACAGCTTCCGCCGCGTGGAGCTCAGCCGCGACGGCCGAGCCGGGCGCTCCAATCCGCTGCGCGGCATGCCGCGCTGGAATCTGGACTCCTCGGTCGGCAAGCGCACCAACCTGGTGGGCGGCGACCACCCCATCGCGCTGCGCATCAGCTTCGATTTCTTCAACATGCTCAACAAGGTGGACTTCGTCAACCCCAGCCTGGACTTAACCAATCCGCGCGGGTTCGGGGTCGTCACCACCCAGCTCATCCCGGCCAATCGCGTGGACGGCAGCCGCTGGATCCAGGCCGGCGTGCGCATCGAGTTTTGAGAAAGGATCGCCTCACTTCAGTGGATAACGCAACTCGCTTCCTCCTCCTCGCCGCGATGGCGGCCGCGATGACGGCCTGCCAGAGGTCCGGCTCTGTGTCGACTCCGGACGGCAAGGTCACCTACCAGGAAAAGGGTAAGGACTCCGGCAGCCTCACCGTCACCGGCAAGGACGGGCAGAAAGCCACCCTCGACTTTGGCGGGGCCGGCAAGGTTCCGGACGATTACCCCAAGGACGTCCCGGTCTATAAGAACGCCAAAGTCATGATGAGCACGAGCGTCGCGGAGAAGAACGGCCGCAGCCTGGTGCTCGAGAGCAGCGACGACACGGCCAAGATCGCCGCGTTTTACAAGAAAGAACTCGAATCCGGCGGTTGGAAGATCGAGTCTACGGTCGCCGCCGGGGAGATGAACATGGTGACGGCCACCAAGGATAACCGGCAGGCGATGATCCAGATCATCGGCGGCGAGGACAAGCGCAGCATCAATCAGGTGCTGTCAGACAAGTAGCGCAACCGTCGAGCAGCGTCACTGTAGCGACGGGGGCGTGGGTGGCCAGGACCCCGGCTTCTCGACTGCGGGAGCCTGCTCCTCGGGTTCCGGCTCCACGGCCGCGGAGGGCGTAGCCCTGGGTGGCTCAAAGGTTGACAGGATCAGAGTCCACAGCCACACCCAAGTGGTCAGCGGCGCCCAGATAGCGAAGATCCAACTGTGGCGCTCGAACCAGGCCTGGGATTGCGGCAGCGCCGCCTTGGCCAGCGTCGCGCGGTTGAGGCCTTTCAGCATCAGGAGACCGAATTGCGCCACCAGGGCCCACTCGATCAGGCGCGATCCAGCCGCGATGGCGCCAAGAATGGCCGCCATCGCCGCGCATTGCAACAGATGCGCCCACACCTGCCGGCGCCACCATTCCGGCTGCTCCTGGCGCAGCCGCCGCAACCTTGCGGCCGCCTCGCGCAAGAACTCCCCTGCCCCCGCCCGCGCCCTCCGGGGCGCCATCGCGCCGGGAGCGAATTCCAGACGGGCTTCGGCCTCCGCCAGCGCCTTTGACAAGCCCAGGTCGTCTCTCACGCCGGCCTCCCAGAGCTTGTCCAGGCCGGCCTCCTCCACCAGTTGCCGGCGGATCGCCAGCGCGCCACCCCAAGGCGGCGCCAATTCCGCGGCGCGCTCGGCCAGCGGGGCGTACCACACGCTGCGCATCAGCGACCAGAACGAGGGCGGCTCCGGCGTATACCAAACGCAGCCGCCACCGGCGCCCACCTCCTCGTCCTGGAGGGGCGCTACCAACGATCGCAGCCATCCCGGAGCCGCCCGGCCTTTGCCGTCGGTGAAGGCAAACACCTGCGACATCCGGCGGGCGGCCTTCACTCCCGCCCGAAGCTGCGCTCCCAGGCCCGCCTCGCTGGAGAACACCACCTTGGCCCTGGAGGGCAATCCGTTGGGCGGCAGATCGTCGTTGCCCCGCGCCACCAGAATCAACTCAAACTCGGAATATTCCTGTGCGACTAGCGATTCCAGGTTGTCGCGCAGCCCCTCGATGGGCTCCACGATGGGGACGATGACGGAAACCGGCGGCCGCCAGGCTTCGGCTTCGCCGGCCAGACGATCGCTGGCCGTCTCGGCGCGCCTGCGCTCTCCGCGAAGAGACCAGGCCGCCGCCAGCAGGGCGGAAGCTACCAAGAACCAGAACGAGAACCAGAGCACCTCGCACGAGTCTAGCAGATTGTCCGGCCACGCTATACTTGAACCATGCGTTTTTTGTTGCTGGCCTTGACCCTGGCCACGCTGCCGGCCGTCGAGATCCCTGCTCCCCTCTACCAGGCCCGCCGCGCCCAGTTACAGAAGGCGCTGTCTGACGGGGTCGCCGTATTGTACGGCCACAGCGAGGAACCGTCCGATCTGCGCTCCGGATTCTTCCAGGAGCCGAACTTCTACTACCTCACCGGCTGGAGCGAGCCCGGCGCGGTCCTGCTGATCGATCCAGCGCGAGAGATCCTTTTTCTGCCCAAGAAGAATCCCGAAGCCGAGCGCTGGACGGGCGTCAAGGCTTCGCCGCAGGATGCCGGCATCCAGGCGCTCACCGGGTTCGAGCGGGTGATGCCGGTCGAGCACCTGGAGCGCGAGCTGCGCAAGAGCCTGGACGAGTACGGGCGCATCCATGCGCTGCCGGGAACCCCGCAAGCGGCCAAGCTGCAAGCCGTCGCGCCGCTGGCCGAGATGAAGGACCCGCGCATGGCCATCGCCCGGCTGCGCATGAAGAAGTCGCCCGAGGAGATCGCCCTGATCGAGCGCGCCACCGGCGTCTCGCTGGAAGGCCATCGCGCCGCCTGGAAGAGGGCCGCTCCGGGTCTCTACGAATACCAGATCGCCGCCTCGATGACCCAGGTATTCCAGGAAAACGGCTGCCAGCGCCACGCCTACGCTCCCATCGTCGGCGCAGGCCCCAACGCCCTCACGCTTCACTACTCCCGCAACACCCGCCGCATGGACCAGGGCGAGCTGCTGCTGATGGACGTGGCCGCGGAGTGCTCCGGCTACGCCTCCGACATCTCGCGCACCATTCCGGTCGGCGCGAAATTCAGCCCCCGGCAGCGCGAGATCTACGAGATTGTGCTCGGCGCGCAGAAGGCCGTGATCGACGCCGTCAAGCCCGGCGTGCGGATCGGGGGGCGAACCATGCCCGGCGGCTTGCAGAAGGTGGCTTTCGACTACATCAACACCCATGGCCAGGACCGCCAGGGCAACCCGCTCGGCAAGTACTTCACCCACGGCATCGGCCATCACGTCGGGCTCGAGGTGCATGACGCGTTCGACCCGATGATGGAATTGCAGGCCGGCATGGTGATCACGGTCGAGCCGGGGATCTACATCCCGGAGGAGAACATCGGGGTGCGCATTGAAGACGTCGTGCTGGTCACCGGCAACGGCGCCAGGATCTTGAGCGCCGGCCTTCCGCGCGAGGTGGAAGAGATCGAGAAGGCGCTGGCCCGCTAGGCCCAGCCCGTATGAAATGACGCGGCGGAACATCGAGTACTTCGGATGGCTCACGGCGGCGCTCCTGATGGCGCTGGCGGCGAGCTGGACCGACCTCGGCCTCCAGTTGGACAACAGCGCTTACGACTGGATCTTCCGCCACTACCGCCCCGCGGACTGGGAGCCGCAGTCCGCCGTACTAGCCCTGGACGACGAATCGGTCAAGGCCTACCAAGGCGTGCGCGGCTTGCGCGACGCGCTGGTCGATAGCCTGGAGTTGGTCGCCAAAGCCGCGCCCCGCGCCGTGGCGATCGATGTGATGCTGGCCGAGCCCGGCGCGCCGGAAACCGACGCCCGGCTGGAGGCGGCCCTGCGCCGCATCCCCAACGTGGTGCTGCCCTGCGATCTTCAGGCCGACGGAAAGGCCTGGGAGGACCCCATCGACCGGTTCCGCCGGCTTGCCGCCGGACTGGGACACGTCCACGCCGAGCCCGATCCGGTGAGCCGCGAGATCCTGCTCCAGAAGGTGGCCGCCCGCGATCGCCGCTGGGCGCTCGCTCTGGAAGCCTACCGCGCCGGCCGCGGCGCCAGGATCCTGGAGACTCCCCACGACCTGGAAGTGGCCGGCGCCGCCATCCCCGCCGCCCTGCGGAAAGACCGGGCCTTGCGCATCCGCTACCGCCCGCCGGACCGGGCCATCCCCCGCGTCGGCCTCCAGCAGCTCAAAGCCGACCCGGCGCGCACGGCGGGCTTCACCGGCAAGACCGTGTTCATTGGCGCCACCGGCCAGATCATCGCCCGCGACCGGCTGCAGACGCCGTACACCGAGAATCACGTCCCCATGGCGGGCGTCGAGATCCACGCCAGCGTTTTCGAAACCATCGCGCAGCGCCTTTTCCTCAGCGACGTTCCAGTCTCGCTCACCGTGCTGTTATGCGCGGTGGTGGTCGCGTTGGCGGGTGTCATCTTCGCCTTCCTCCCGGGCTGGCGCGCCTACGCCGCGGCCGCCGCCCTGCTGGTGGCGGCTCAGTCGGCGCCCTATCTGTTCTTCACCCACTCGCTGGTTCTGCCTTTCCTGTCGCCCACCTTGGCGGCGTGGCTGGGCATCTCCACAGCCGCCACCTACCAGCACTTCATCGTGCGCCGCCGCATGCTCAAGGCCGAAGGCGACCGCCACCGGTACCAGCAGGCCATGCATTTCGTGACCCACGAGATGCGCACCCCGCTGACCGCCATCCAGGGCTCCAGCGAGCTGATCGGCCGCTACAACCTCAACGAAGACAAGCGCAAGCAGATCGCCGAGTTGATCCATTCCGAATCCAAACGGCTGGGCAAGATGATCGAGATCTTTCTCAGCGTCGAGCGCCTCTCGGCCGGCCAGGTGGAGCTCAAGAAGGAGCCGTTCGACGGCCTGGCTCTGATGAGCGCCTGCATTGGCCGGGTCCAGCCGCTGGCCGAGCGCAAGCGCATTTCCATCTCGCTCCAGCCCGATTTTGAAGCCCCGCTCCACGGCGACCGGGAGCTGATGGACTACGCCTTCTACAACCTGCTCACCAACGCCGTCAAGTATTCGCCGCCCGGCACCGCGGTCTCCGTCTTCAGCCGGCGCGACGGCCCCCATCTCCGCATCGCCGTGCAGGACCAGGGCATCGGCATGGACCACAAGGAGGTCCGCCAGATCTTCCAGAAGTTCTACCGCACGAAAAGAGCGGAGGCATCGGGCGAAACCGGCACCGGAATTGGCCTTTCCATCGTCGAACAGATTGTGACTCAGCACGGCGGAAGCATTGAAGTCGCCAGTAGCCCCGGCCAGGGCTCCTGTTTTACTCTGGTATTACCGGCAGCCACCGTGACGGCAGACTGACCCAAATTTCAAGATGCAGCGACTACTCGTAGTGGAAGACGACCCAGGCGTGCGCACCACCATTGTCACCTGCCTGGAGATGGAGGGATACGCCGTCGACGCGGTGGGCTCGACGCGCGAGGCGATCCAGCGGCTGGGCGAAGGCGCCTACCCGATCGTCATCTCCGACATTTACATCGATGACAAGACCGGGCTGGACGTGCTGGACGCGGCCCGGCGCCGCGATCCCTCCTGCTCGGTGATCCTGATGACGGCGCGCGGCACCATGGAGACGGTGATGGCCGCCACCCGCGGCGGCGCCTTCGATTACATCGCCAAGCCCTTCGACCTGGACCGCATGGTGGAGACCGTGCGGCGCGCCGAAGCGGCCCGCGCGGGCGCCGAGGATGAGGTCGAGGCCGAAGAACTGCCCGAGAGCGAGATGATCGCCAGTTCTTCCGGCATGGTGGAGGTTTACAAGACCGTGGCCCAGGTGGCCCCGACCGATGTCACCGTCCTGATCGAAGGAGAGACCGGGACGGGCAAGGAGCTGGTGGCCCGCATGATCCATCGGTTCAGCGCCCGGGCCAGCCAGCCGCTGGTGCCGGTGGATTGCGCCTCGATCGCCCCCACGCTGCTGGAAAGCGAGCTGTTCGGCGCCATGAAGGGCTCCTACACCGGGGCCGACCGCGACCGCATCGGCGTCTTCGAGGCCGCCCACAAGGGTACCGTCTTCCTCGACGAGATCGGCGAGATCGAACATGGCTTCCAGTTGAAGCTGCTGCGTTTTCTGCAGGAGCGCGAGATCCGCCCCCTGGGCGCCGCGCGCGGCAAGCCGATTGATGTACGGGTGATCGCCGCCACCAACAAGGACGTCCAGAAAATGGTGGAAGACGGCACATTCCGCGAGGATCTCTGGTTCCGGCTCAACGTGGTCCGGCTCATGCTTCCGCCCTTGCGCGAGCGCCGCGGCGACGTCGCCCTGCTGGCTCATTACTTCGCCGGTAAATACAACGGCCGGTACAACCGCCAGACCCGCCTCACCGAGAGCGGCCTCAAGGCCCTCAATGAGTACACCTGGCCGGGCAACGTCCGCCAGTTGCAGCATCTGATCGAGCGCCTGACCATTCTGGCTCCCAACGAGCGCATCGACGGGGAATCCGTGCGCGACGCGCTGGCCGCGATGGAGCCGCGCGAGCACGGCGGCGAAACCCTGGCCGGCGCAGAAGGCGAGCAGATCCGCAAGGTGCTGGCCGCCACCGGCGGCAACAAGAGCCGCGCCGCCCAGATCCTGGGCATCGAGCGCAAGACGCTGTACCGGAAGCTGGAACGGATGAAGTTGTGAGACCCTAGTTCGACCTGGCCGACGCGGCGCAGCAAGGAGAAAGACAAGTGGACGCTTTGTTGAAAAGGCTGGACGCCAGGTTTTTGACAGCGCTTACGGTCACGGAATGAAAGCAATGAAGAAACGACTTGCCTCAAAGGCAAACCCGCATAGCTTCATGGGAGTAAAGAGCCGCAATTCCCGACGGAGGTTCGGGCATCCCAATGTCGCTCAATCCCTACCTTTATTTTAACGGCCAGTGCGAAGAGGCCTTTAAGTTTTACGAGAAATGCCTCGGCGGCAAGATCACCTTCATGATGACATGGGAGGGTTCTCCGATGGCCGGCCAGGCGCCGCCGGGTTGGGCCAAGAAGATTCTGCACGCCGGGCTCTCCTTCGGCGACGGTGTATTGGAGGGCTGTGATGCCATGCCGGGGGAATACAAAAAGCCGCAAAGCTTCTGCGTGATGCTCAGGCCCAAGGACGCCGCCGAGGCAGAGCGCATCTTCAGTGCTCTGGCGGAACACGGCACCGTGCAGATACCCATTGAGAAGACCTTCTGGGCGCTGCGGTTCGGCAAGGTCGTTGATCGATTCGGGATGCCGTGGTTGATCAACTGCGAGAAACCTGCGGCATGAGATATCTGCAAGTCTGGTAAGAACAGGTAAGAACGGACTTGCCATTCAGGCAAAGACCGCGTGTGTGGATTACTGAGAGTTGCGAATCTCAACCGAGTTCCGGGCAACCCCACCCCTGGTTCTTTATGTGCCTCTGACCACCCAAAACAGGCTCGGCCCTTACGAGGTGCTGTTAAACGCGGCTCACGTTCCTTGATGGCCCGGGAAACTACCCAATGAGGCGATGACCCGCATCAAACGGACTCTCGCCTTCGCCTTGGAACTTGAGACCTTGCCTGGATAATTGGCCCCCACCTCGCAAGGAAGGCATGCCGCTAACGTTAGCCCCATTTCCACCGATGAGATAGATAGGCTGGCCGAGCAGGCCGCTGAAGGCGCAGCCGTATCCTCTCTCCCGTTGAGGAGAGGGAGTACGGTTGTGCCTTCTTTGCTTTGCTCACGGGAGGATTTGTGCTCAGGACCGCCATCATCCTCGGGATGTTGTTGCACCAACTCGCTGGGGCCGGCAAGCGCGCCCGCGACCTGACCGAGGTCAGCCTGGAAGACCTGATGGATATCGAGGTCGCCTCCGTCTCGCGCCGGGAGCAGAAGATCTCCCAGTCGGCCAGCGCGGTCTACGTGATCTCGGCCGAAGAGATCCGCCGCTCGGGCCTGGCGTCCATCCCGGAGCTGCTGCGGATGGTTCCCGGCGTGCAAGTGGCTCGGATCTCGGTCCACGAATGGGCGGTGACGGCGCGCGGATTCAACAACCAGTTCGCCAATAAGCTCCTGGTGCTGATCGATGGACGGACGATCTATACCTCGGCCTACGGCGGCGTACTCTGGGACTTACAAGAGCCGCTGCTGGAGGACATCCAGCGCATCGAGGTGATCCGGGGCCCTGGGGCGGCCATGCGGGGGGCCAATGCTGTCAACGGCGTCATCAACATCGTCACCCGGCACACCAAGGACACGCAGGGCGCGCTGGTCTCGACCAGCGGCGGCGCCGAATCGCCCGGAGCGTTGGGATTGCGCTACGGCGGCAGGCTGGGGCGCGGCCTCTACTACCGCGGCTCCACCAATTACGCCTATCGCCAGTCGCTGGCAGACACCGCCAGCCAGGTCAGTCCCGACCCGTGGAAGGGATCGCACGCCGGGCTGCGCCTGGATTGGGACGTAACCCGGCGTGACTCGCTGACCGTCACCGGCGACCTCTACGACGGCCGGGCGGGCCAGATTCTATCCATTCCATCGCTCACCCCGCCCGTGGGTCCGCGGGCCAGAGCGGGCCAGGCCGCGCTCGACGGCAACAGCCTGATGGGCCGCTGGAAACGCCGTCTCTCGGACCGGTCCGACATGACGCTGCAGGTGGACTACTCCAACCTGGACAACGAAGATGCCCTGAGCGATACGGACGCGGACAACGTCAGCTTCGATTTTCAGCATCGGGTGGCCTTCTCCCGGCACGACCTGTTGTGGGGGGCGGGATTTCGCCACAGCAGGGACAGGGT
The DNA here is from genome assembly GCA_016178945.1 of Acidobacteriota bacterium. Classification (GTDB taxonomy): domain Bacteria; phylum Acidobacteriota; class Terriglobia; order Bryobacterales; family Bryobacteraceae; genus JACOSH01. Next base: position 1,178 of record JACOSH010000382.1, on the reverse strand, counting down.
GGAGGGCAGCAACGTTCTTTCGTTCGATCGGGAAAAGACTTCCGACAACCTGTACAGCGCCTTCGTCGACGACGAGATCCCCCTTGTCGAAGGTCGGGTTCGCCTGAACCTCGGGACGAAACTCGAGCACAACGACTACACCGGTTTCGAGTTGCAGCCCACGGCTCGCCTGTTGTGGACCCCGTCGGAAGTCCACGGCGCTTGGGGGGCGGTTTCGCGGGCCGTCCGGACACCCTCGCGCGCCGAACAGTTTGTCCGGCTCAACCAGTATGCGTTCAGCGACTCCACCGGGATCAACGTGGTACAGGTCACTGGGAATCCCGACCTGAAGCCGGAGAGCCTGATCGCCTTCGAGCTGGGCTACCGGATGCAGGCCTCGAGGCGCTTCTCGCTGGATGTGGCTTCCTTCTACAACCGGTATAGCCGTCTGTTGGTGACGGCGTTCGACACCCCGATTCCCGCCAGCGATCCGCTGCCTCACCGCATCCTGCCCTTGCGCGTTCAGAACGGAAGCGGCGGCCGGACCTGGGGGGCCGAGGTAGCCGCCAAGGGAAACGTCTTCGCCCGGTGGAAGGTGGGCGCCAGTTACTCCTGGTGGGGGGTGCGTTCGGCGGATGAGCGGCTGCGCAGCTCGGCGGATCTCGGGAGCTCCACCCCGCGCCAGCAGGCCCAGGTCTTCTCGTTTCTCGACCTGCCCTGGAAGCTGAGCCTCGACACCCTGCTTTTCTACGTGGATGCGCTGCCCGGCCAGGGCGTGCCCGCCTACGTTCGCCCGGACGTCCGGGTGGGCTGGCGGCCCGCGCCAACTACCGAGATCAGCGTAGGCATGCACAATCTGGCGCATTGCAACACGCCCGAATTCGTGCCCTATCTCCCCTACCGGTCAGGTGCCATGCGGCGCAACCTTTACGGGAAGGTCACATGGCGTTTCTGATCCGTCCCGCCCTTTGTCATTGTCTGGCCTGGGCGGCGCTGTCCGGCAGCGTACACGCCCAGGCGCACACCGCCGGCCAGCTCGAATACGAGGTGAAAGCGGCCTTCCTGTACAACTTCGCCAAGTTCGCCGAATGGCCGGGCGAAAAAGCCGGCGACGCCTTCATCGTCGGGACTCTCGGCCAGACTCCGTTGGGCGACGTGCTGGAAGAAATCAGCCGGGACAAGACCATCAACGGACGCCG
>JACOSH010000381.1 GCA_016178945.1 Acidobacteriota bacterium | reverse complement strand
CGGACTGGTGCTACGATAAATCCAGGAAGCCCAAAACCGGCAACAGCCACATGACGATCACTGCAAGGTATGAGGACGGGGTCTTCAAACCCCTCGAGGACGTGACTGTCAACGAAGGAACCATCGTTGAGGTGCATGTACCTTCGTACGCTGACCGCCTCAAGGGCAAATCCCGCCCGGTTGGGGATCTTGCGTTCTTCGGCATGTGGAAGGATCGCACCGATATCGGTGACAGTGTCGATTACGTGAGCAATCTTCGGCACGACCTTCGCGGCTAAACGCCTTTCCCACGAGACCGAATAAGTGCTTACATGCCTTACCTGATCGATAGCGATGTCCTGATTGACATTTCCCGTGGCAATGCGGCGGCCAGCGAATACATAGATGCGCTGCCAGAGGGATGGGGGATCTCGCAGGTCTCTGCCCTGGAACTCATCGTTGGCGCACGGGACAACCGGGACCTCGGCGACAACCGGGACCTCGGCGAAATCGATGCGTTTCTGTCAGCTTGCGTGATCGTGCCGCTCCGGAGTTCCACCGGTACGCGAGCGTACCAACTCCTCAAGCGGTACGCGAAGTCTCATGGCCTTCACGTTTTCGATTCGCTCGTTGCGGCCGCCGCCATCGAAGAGGGCCTCACGTTGGTAACCAAGAACCGAAGGCACTTTGGAATGATCGAGGGCTTGAACCTGGCGGTTCCGCAATATTGATCACTTTCTTGGGAAGCGTGCCAGCGTGTTAGACCGTCAGGGAACCCGGGCATCCCACCCGCGAAGCTGTCTGCCTGTCAGCTCATCAGCCGGCGGAGCATGCGGGCCGCATCTTCAAACTCGTTGGCCTTGTCGAAAAAAGCGTCGGCGCCGGCCTTCAGGCATCTCTCCCGGACCTGGCTGTAGGCGTGGTTCGTGAGCATGATCACCACCGGCGCCGGGTTCGATTTCTTGACCGCGGTCAGGACGTCGATGCCGGTTCCTCCCGGCATGAGCAAATCCAGAAGCACGACGTCGGGCCGGAGGCTCTGAATGCCGGCGATCGCCTCCGCCACCGAGCCGGCTTCGCCCACGATATCGAGTCCGTCGATTTCCGACAGAAGACCCTTCAGGGCTTTCACCACAACCACCGAGTCATCGGCAATGAACAGGGTCACCGCGAGCCGCCCACCTAAACAAGCATACAACCGCAGCCGCGCGGGCGGGGCTCGTTTTCCGGGCGCGGGACAAACGGCGGTGATATATACTACCTGGAGCCGGGCAAGATGGGCCGAAAGGCGAGGAGGATGTTTGCCGAGCCGCGGGGGCAATCCGATCAAGCGCGTTTTCGCTAACCTGCCCCTAAACGCGAAAGGCCTGGTGGTGGTGAGCATCCCGCTCGCGGCGTTGCTCGGGACGACGCTGGCCGCCTACTCCGCTTTCCGCCAGAACCAGCTCGCCGACGCCGCGGTCCGGCACACCTTTGAGGTCAGCTACCGGATCCTGCACGTTCTGAAGCTGCTGGTCGACGCCGAGACCGGCATGCGCGGCTATGTCCTGACCGGAACGCCGGAGTTCCTCGAGCCTTACCATGACGTGATGGGGCGCTTGCCGGAGGCCGTCGCGGGACTCGGGTCGCTGATCCAGGACAACCCGGCGCAGGTGGAGAGGATCCGCCGCGTTCGTCGCCTGGTGACGCAGCGGCAGGAGTCTCTCGACGCGTTGCGGTCCTACTGGGGGCGGCCGGACCGGCCGCCCGTAAGCTCGCTGGCGCCACTCCTGGCGAAAGGCAAATCCGTCATGGACAGCCTGCGCGCGGAGCTGGCGGCCATGGACGCCGAGGAAGCCCGGCTGATGACCGAGCGCACGCAGGGGGCCAAGCGCTCGGAACAATGGACCCGGTACGCTATCGTAGGGGGCGCCCTGACCGGCCTTCTCGGCGGGCTGCTTGCCATCCTGGTCTTTACCAGGGGTGTTTCCGACCGCGTACGGCGGCTGGAAATCCAGGCCGGGCGGCTGGCCCAGGGGCTGCCCCTTTCTCTGGAGCCCTCCGGGAAGGACGAGATCGGGGGATTGGAGCAGGCCTTGGCGGAGGCGGCCGGCCTGCTGGCCGGGCGCGACGAGGAGCTGCGCCGCCGGGTCGCGGAGTCGGCGAGCATCAATGAAGCCTTACATGCGGAAGTCAACGTGCGACGGGAGGCGGAGGCGTCGCTGGCGGAAAAAGCGCGGCTCACGGCCCTCGCCGCCGATGTCGCCGTGGCCCTGACTCAGGCCCACCCGCTCCGCCAGACGCTCCAGCACTGCGCCCAGGCCTTCGTCCAGCACCTGGACGCCGCTTTCGCTCGCGTCTGGACCCTCAACGCCGAAGAGAACGTGCTGGAGCTGCAGGCCAGCGCCGGCCTGTACACCCACCTTGACGGCCCCCATGGCCGGGTGCCGGTGGGCCAGTTCAAGATCGGCCTGATCGCCCACGAGCGCCAGCCCCATCTCACCAATGCCGTGGCCGGCGACCCGCGCGTGGGCGACCAGGAGTGGGCCCGGCGCGAGGGGATGGTGGCCTTTGCCGGCTATCCGCTGATCGTCGAGGAGCGCGTGGTCGGCGTGCTGGCCATGTTCGCCAGGCAGCCCCTGAGCCAGGGCGTCTTGCAGTCCATGGGGTCGGTGGCCAACGGGATCGGCCTGTACATCGAGCGCGCCCGGAACCTGGAGGCCCTGCACAAAGCCAAGGAAGAAGCCGAGCGCGCCAACCTGGCCAAGAGCGAATTCATCTCCCGCACCAGCCACGAGCTGCGTACGCCGCTGAATGCCATCCTGGGCTTTGCCCAGATCCTGGAGATCGAGCAGCCCACACCGGCGCAGCGCGACAGCCTCCAGCAGATTCTCCGGGCCGGCCGGCACCTGCTCGATCTCATCAACGAGTTGATCGATATCGCCCGCATTGAATCCGGCAAGCTGGCCTTTTCCCCGGAGCCGGTGGCGGTGAGCGGCGCTGTGCAGGAGGTCTGCGAGCTGGTGCAGCCTCTGGCCGGCCGGCACGGCGTGGAGATCCATTGGGACCAGCCTCCCAGCGGCGACCGGCACATCACCGCCGATCGCCAGCGTCTCAAACAGGTGCTGCTCAATCTGGTCTCCAACGCCGTCAAGTACAGCGGCGCGGGCGCCCGCGTGATCGTCTCCACCCGCGAGGCGGAGGGCCGTTTGCGGTTGCAGGTCAGAGACACCGGCCCGGGCATTCCGCCGGAAAAGATCGCCCGGCTCTTCAGCCTTTTCGATCGCCTGGGAGCGGAGCGGTCCGGCGTGGAGGGAACCGGGATGGGCCTGGTGCTGGCCAAAGGTTTGACCGAATTGATGGGAGGGCGGATCGGCGCGGAAAGCCGGGTGGGAGAAGGCAGCGTCTTCTGGGTCGAGTTTCCGATCGTGGCTGGACCGGTCGAGCGGTTCGAGGCGGCGGGAGGCGGGCCGGCCGCGGCCGAAAGCGAGACGGCCGCCGTGGCTCGCCACAAGCTGCTCTACATTGAAGACAATCCTTCCAATATCCAGCTCATGGAGCGGATCCTCCAGCGCCGGCCGCGGGTCCGGCTTCTGACCGCCGCGGCCGGCCGGCTGGGTCTCGAATTGGCCCGCTCACACCGCCCGGACTTGATCTTGCTGGACGTGCACTTGCCGGATATCGGCGGAGAGCAGGTCCTCGAAGAGCTTCACAACCACCCCGCGACCCGCTCGATTCCAGTGATTATCATCTCCGCGGATGCTACTCCGGGGCAGATCCAGCGCCTCCTGAAGGCCGGCGCCCGATCGTACCTGACCAAGCCGATCGACGTCGCGGCGCTCTTGAAGGTCCTGGATGAAACCGTAAAGGACTAAAGCTCGCACATGCGAAAAGATATTTTGGAAAAAGCCAAGGTCCTGATCGTCGACGATCAGGAAGCCAACATCCGGCTCCTGGAACGTCTGCTGGGATTGGGCGGCTACGTCCATCTGATCTCGACCACCGAGCCCCGCGAGGCCCTCCGGCTCTTTAGCCACCATCATCCGGACCTGATCCTGCTCGACCTGATCATGCCGCACCTGGACGGCTTTGCGGTGATGGAGCAACTGGCCCCTCTCATCCCCGGCGACGCCTACCTTCCCATCCTGGTGCTCACCGCCGACATCACCTCCGAGGCCCGGCAGCGGGCCCTGTCGATGGGAGCCAAGGATTTCGTCACCAAGCCCATCGACGCCATCGAAGTCTTGTTGCGGATCAACAACCTGCTCGAGACCCGCTTCCTGTACCTGGAGCTGGAATCGCGGGTGCGGCAGCGGACCGAGGAACTCGAGAATTCCGTCGAAGCTCTGCGCCGGCTCTCCGCCCGATTGTTGCAGTTGCAGGATGAGGAACGGCGCCGCATCGCTCGCGAGCTGCACGATGACACGGCCCAGAACCTCGCGGCCATCCAACTGACCCTGTCCAGGCTGATTGCCACCGCCAGCGGTCTCAACCTGGCCCAGCATAAAGCGCTCGCGGACGCTCTCGAATATGTGGGGGAGTGCGCCAAGTCGATCCGAACGCTCTCCTACCTGCTCCATCCCCCGCTGCTGGAGGAGTTAGGCCTACTGCCCGCGTTGCAGACTCTTGTGGGCGGTTTTTCCGAGCGTACCGGCATTCGGGTTGACCTGGAGGCGCCGGAGGACTTCGGACGCCTGCCCCGGGAGGTGGAGCTCGCCCTGTTTCGCATCGTGCAGGAGGGTCTGGGCAACGTGCACCGCCATTCCGGCAGCCCCACCGCCCGGCTGCGCCTGGCCCTGGAGTCCAACCAGGTGCGGCTGGAGTTGGAGGACGCGGGCCGTGGAATGCTTCCGGACATCTGGAGCAACCGCGGCGGCGCCCTGCTCGGCGTCGGCATCGCCGGCATGCGCGAGCGAGCCCGGCAGCTCGGCGGCCAACTCGACATTTCCTCCGGAGACCACGGCACGACGGTGACAGTCTCCTTGCCGCTCAGCCCGGCGTGACGCTTGTCAATATCGTTCCACTATGGAACTATATTGACAGGAGGCTATCTCCATGCCCCATTCCCGCTTCGACGAACTGGCGGCGCTTGCCGAGGAGAACGACGGTCTGATCGCATCGTCGCGGGCGCGGGCGGCCGGCATCGCGGATTCGGTGCTGGCTCGCATGGCCCAGAGAGGGCGACTCGAGAGAGTGGCGCGCGGCGTGTACCGGATGCCGCACTTTCCGCCGGATAGGTTCTCTCAATACCGCGAAGCGGTTCTCTGGGCCCAGGCAAGCCGCGGTCCCGGAAAGGTCGCTCTGTCGCACGAGACCGCGCTGGTGATCTACGGCATCTCCGATGCAAACCCGGCGCCGGTGCATATGACGTTGCCGAAAGCGGCTCGCTTCCGCCGAGGGCGGCGGAGGGGGATCGTCCTGCACCCGGGAGTGCTGGGGGAGAGCGAAATCCAGACCCTGGAGGGCCTGCCTGTCACGACGGTGGCCCGGACAATCTCGGACCTGGTCGAGGCCAGGGCGCGCACGGACATTGTCAGGCAAGCAATTTCCGGCGCGAAACGCGAAGGCTTCATTGAAGAACGTGAAGCGCGCCGGCTCAGGCGCCTCGTTATCCCGAGAGGCCAGAAGCCATGATGAAGCCACGTACGGAGAGACTGGAGAAGGTGCTGGCGCGCGTCGCGCGCGAACAGGGCATCGATCAGGAACGTCTGCGCCGCTGGGTGTCGTTCCTTGCTCTGTGCGGTGTGCTGGAACGGGCCGTTGCCGAAGGCGTCATGGACTCGTACTACTTGAAGGGCGGTGTCGCAATGGAGTTGCGCTTCGCCCAGCTCGCTCGTGCGACGAAAGACCTGGATCTGGCGCTTGCCGGCGATCGGAAGCACCGGCTTCAGAGCCTTTCCGGCTCGATCCGGCTTGGCTTCGACGAGTTCACCTTCCGCTTGAAGCCGCGGGTACGAGAGATGGAACAGGCCGACACGGTTCGTGTCGAAGTGGCGATCCAATACCGGACGCGTTCCTGGCAGACAGTCGAAATTGATCTCGGCCCAACCAGCCAGGCCAGCGTCGAGCTTGTCCCTCCGAAAGTCTACGGTCTGGCGGAGTTGGGCATCCCTGTGCCCTCGCCCGTCCGCTGCATCCACCTGGCCGATCAGATTGCCCAGAAGATTCATGCCTGCACAGGACCGTTCGCCGAGGGCCGGGCCCGGGATGTACTGGACATCCTGCTGATTGAGGACCTTGGCCAGCTTGATCCCGGGCAGGTGAAAGAAGCGGTATGGCGCGTCTTCCAGGAGCGAGCCACACACGACCTTCCAGCCGCCTACACCCTCTCCGCCGGATGGCATGCTGAACTCGAATCCCTAGCCGCGGAACTATCGTTACCTGCCCGGACTGCCAACGACATCGAACAGCGTTTCCAGAAGCTGCTCGCAACACTGCGGTAGTGTGCCCCGTGCCCGCGGCACGAAGGCAAGAGCCTGCTTGCCGCTCAGCCCGGCGTGACGGTCCTTTCCCACGGCCGCCGCGCCAGTCGGTCGGCCTCCGCGGGTCCGGCAACCAGCCGCATCAGGCTGTGCCCTACGATTCCCAGGACGAGATACGTCACCGAGATCGCCAGCATGGGCGCAATCCCCGGCGCGTAGGAGCCCCACTCCGGAAACATTGCCATGTACCAGGAGTCGCGGAACGGTCCGATCGCCGCGGCGATCAACGCCGCCAGGGCCAGGCCGCGTCCGCCAAACCGGCGGGCGATCCTCCAGGTAAGGAGGAAAACGTACGCGCACAGGGTGACGTTGATCCACAAAAGCGCCAGGAAATACGGCTCCCGCGGGATCACCATGTGCCACCATCCAACGCTCTCCCACAGTGCGACCATACCCATCCCGATAACGCCGGCTCCGGCCGCGCCGGCAATGGCGCCCACCATGCGCCTGAGTGTCGCCCGCGTGAGAATGGCAACGACCGTGAGAATGATCAGATAGATGCCGTTGAACATGTACAACTGCTGCGTGGTCACGGCCACATCTTATATCACGGCGCCTTGCAACGCGCAAGCCCCGCATACTTGACGAAGCGTGTATGGTTAAGGTAGGGAGCCTACCACAATCCAGATGGCGACATCCACCGAGAGTGTGCGGGAGTTTATAGGTCATGAACTCTCTCTGATCGACGAGGTCGAAGCCGTCCTTACTGCTAGACAGGACAATGACCTCCAGGTATGGACCGTCGTGAATGAATTCGACGCTGGTGTCCGCGCCAAAGTGTATGAGCGCGAGAAGAAGGCCATCGTCGATGAATTCTCCGAGCTCCATTTTGGTTTCAACATCCTGTCTCGTCGTAACCGGCCGTTCGACGAGATCGTCAAGGATTCGTCTCTGGCCGTAACCTATCGCGTCCTTCGGGTACTTCGGCGTGAAGGTTCTAGGGCCTCTCTCCTATTCCAGCCATCCGTCTTCGCCAGTAGCTCCCCGCCAAACTAGACGCTTTCCCACCCAAGTACTCGCCCGTCTTGCGCGCGAACACAAAACCAGCCCATAATCGGGACACAGCGAAATAATCCCCCCCCAATGGGTAGCTCGCCCCCGCCAGAGTTACCAGATACAAAAGGTTCGGAGCCATATGAGACACGTGATCGCCGCCATTGGACTGCTGCAAGCCGCAAGCATCGCCCTCGCCTTTCCAAAACTGGCTCCGGATTTGAAGAAGATTCGCCCCGAGGCCGAAATCGATGTCATCGTGCAGTACACCAAGCCTCCGTCCGAGCAGAACCACGAGAAATTCCGCAACCGGGGCGGCATCCTCAAATCCAACCTTGGAATCGTCCGGGGATCGCTGTACAAGATTCGCCGGGGCCATCTCGAAGACCTCGGCACGGATCCGGATATTGCCTACATCTCGCCGAACCGTGGGTTGAAAGCGTTCCTGGACTACGCAGCCCCTGCGCTCGGCGTTCCCCTTTCCCTGCAATACGGCTGGGACGGAAACGGAGTGGGCGTGGCGGTGATCGACAGCGGCGTCGCGGACCACCGCGATCTTCGCGATTCGTCGGGCAAGGACCTGGGCGAGTTGGGAAAATCGCGCATCGTTTATGGCGAATCGTTGTTGGCCCCTAAGGATGATACCAACGCCTCCAGTGTTAATGACGAATTCGGCCATGGCACGCACGTGGCGGGCATTGTGGCCGGCAGCGCCTGGAGCTCCTCGGGGACCGGGTACAAAGCGACCTTCCGGGGCATGGCGCCTCGGGCACAGTTGGTCAACCTCCGCGTTCTGGCTGCCGACGGCGCCGGCTACGACAGCGACGTCATCCGCGCGATCCAGCGGGCGATCCAGTTGAAAGACACCTACCACATCCGGGTCATGAATCTGTCCCTGGGACGTCCCGTTTACGAGAGCTTCAAGCTCGATCCGCTCTGCCAGGCGGTGGAAGCCGCGTGGAAGGCGGGAATTGTGGTTGTCGTCGCCGCCGGCAACAACGGCCGCAACAACACTTGGGGAACGGACGGCTACGGGATGATCTCTTCTCCTGGCAACGACCCTTTGGTCATCACGGTAGGGGCGATGAAAACCGCCGGCACGACCTCGCGGGCCGACGACCGGATTGCCAGTTACAGCTCCAAGGGTCCGACATCTGTCGACCACGTGGCCAAGCCGGATCTGGTCGCGCCGGGTAATCGCATCATTTCGCTCCTGTACAAGGCCTCCAATCAGCGCGTCGGCCTGGCTTACGACTACCCGGGCAATGTGGTGCCCTATTCCTACTACGTATCCACAACCGATAATGGGCCCGGGAATACCTACTTTTGGCTGAGCGGCACCAGCATGGCCGCACCCATGGTGAGCGGCGCGGCGGCCTTGCTGCTCCAAAAGGATCCGGGACTGACGCCGGACCAGGTCAAGGCCCGGCTCATGAAAACGGCCACCAAGACGTTCCCGGCGATCAGCTCCGCAACGGACCCGATCAGCGGACAAACCTACGTCAGCCAGTACGACATCTTCACGGTGGGGGCCGGCTACCTGGACGTGTGGGCGGCGCTCAACAACAGCGAGAAATCGCCGGGCACGGCCGCCTCGCCCCTGGCCTGGTACGACGCCAAGAGCGGCCAGGTCTATCTGAGCTTTGGCAGCTCCGCGGTCTGGGGAGGTTCGACGGCGTGGTCGTTGTCCGCCGTCTGGGGCACTTCCGTGTTCGTCACCGGCACGAGCGCGGTCTGGGGCGACTCGGCGGTGTGGGGCGCGAACAGCACCCAAGGTTTCAGCGCTATCTGGGGGGGCTCGGCGGTGTGGGGTGACTCGGCGGTCTGGGGCGACTCGACCAGGGACAGCGCCGCCGCTTCCGGCTTTGGGTCCGAGGGCAGAAAGGTGGCCATCCATGGCGAGAACTGATTTGGCGCGCGCGGAAACGAGTATACAAAACGGAGGAGTTATGTTCTACAAGATTTTCAGTGGTTCGAGCCGTGGGAAACGGTTCCTATCGAGGTTCATCGCGACGGTAGGGTTGTGCCTGCTGGCCGCGGGGCCGGTTATCGCCGACTCTCCCAAGGTGGCCAAGGACCTGAAGAGCGGCGGCGGACTGGACCTGGTGGAAGTGATCGTCCAGTTCCAAACCCCCGTGGCACAGGCCGATCTTCAAACTCTCCGGGGGGCCGGCGGCGCGGTGCTGCGGCAACTGGATCTGATCAAGGGAGTGCATATCCGGGTGCCTCGCAAAGCCCTGGATGTCCTGGCTTTGATTCCTCAGGTGCGTTTTGTGTCGCCCGATCGCAAGATCGGCGGCTCGCTCGACTATACCGCCGCCGCAGTGCAAGCCGGCCCGGCCTGGACCTCCGGCTGGACCGGGGCGGGCGTCGGCGTCGCCATCGTCGACAGCGGAGTCGTCGACCACCCCGACTTCGCCAACGACGATTGCACCGGCAGCCGAATCGTCTACCGGGAGAGCCTCCTCCCCGGAGATCCCTCCACGCTGGACACCTACGGTCATGGCACACACGTGGCGGGCATCGTGGGCGGCAACGGGCGCTGCGCGGCCAGCAGTTGGGTCTTCAAGGGCATGGCGCCTCGCTCCAACCTGGTCGTCCTGCGCGCGCTGGATGGAACCGGCTCGGGCTCCGACAGCACCGTGATCGCCGCCATCCAGCGGGCCATCCAGCTCAAGAACACCTACAACATCCGGGTGCTGAATCTATCGCTGGGTCGCGTCATCTGGGAAAACTACGCGCTCGACCCGCTGAGCCAGGCGGTCGCGCAGGCCTGGAACGCCGGCATCGTCGTGGTGG
>JACOSH010000380.1 GCA_016178945.1 Acidobacteriota bacterium | reverse complement strand
TTGCGAATCTGATTCCGTGGGTGGAGCGGGAGAAGGCCCCCGGGCAAATCGTGGCCTCGCGGATGGAAGGCGGCAAGGCCCTTCGCACGCGTCCCCTGTGCCCGTATCCCCAGGTGGCGCAGTATCAGGGGCAGGGCAGCCCGGATGATGCGGCCAACTTCCGGTGCAGCGCTCCCAGGTAGACGCATACCGGCTATTATTTGCATACGCGCTCAGTCATCTGAGGGCAGGTCCGCAATTCCTCCAACTCTCGCCGCAATCCCTCGATCGGGCGCTGTTGGCTCTCGATGATGAACGATCAGTTCATCGCGACTAGGGATGACAGGTCTTTCTCGGCGGAGCCGTTCACGGAGAGCAAGAGGGATTCCCAGCGTGAGTTGTTGGCAGATGACCCATTACGAAGGCTACGTCAGTGAGCGGGCTAACAGGACGTTGCACCGCACGCGCCTAAGAGCGGCGCGCCTGTGAACGCCAAGGCGTTACATGGACAGCGGCAGGTGACACCCAGTGTAGAATGAGGTGGGGATGTACTTTGAGATCCTTGGCGAGATCACTGAGATCGAGGTTATCGCTACAGGCCATGGTATCGGCGTCCTCAAGTTTCTGCGAAAGCGGTACGGCGCCGGGCAGTGGCGCAAGCTCAAGGGTATCGCCAAGGTTCGGAAACACAGCGGCTCGATGCGGTGGGCTGAGGTGCACTGGTATGAAGCGCACGGCATTGGCCGAAAGGGTTGGAAGATTAAGCGGTTCTTGGACTGACGACCATGAAGGCTGAGAAATCAAGATCAAGGTTCCTGCTGTGTGTCCGCAATGACGGATCGGACGACTTGGAGCCGAGGAAGGTGTACCAAGTTCTGCCAGACCCAGAGGCTGTGCGTGAGGGCTTCGTGCGAGTCATCGACGAATCTGGGGAGGATTATCTGTATCCGGCTGAATACTTCGTGCCCGTGAGGTTGCCGGTAGTTATCGCACGGGCATTCCGGTCGCCGTCTAACTATGCGTTGCCGCCGACGGCGCAAAAAGCGCGCCGCGGCTGAACGCCGGTTGTTTCGGCCATCGACCTCTGGACTAATAGGCCGTCGCTTGATCTTGGCGTTACGTAAGGGACCCTGCCACCCAAGAACCGGGAGGCGGGTGATGCCTGAGTCGTTAGTTAGCCCGCCATTCCAAGATGCTGTTCAACGTTTGCGCCTGGGGATGGCCCCTAGGTAGGACCGCCTACCGTTTCGAGTGGAGCCAGATCGCTGACTTACACTAGGGGAGACATATGCCGATCACTGCCTTCAACAGTTTCACCGACGGACTCGATCCGAATCGCAGGAGCCGGGAACACTTTATTGCCGACATCAACGTGGAGGACGACCGCCTCTGGGTTCCCTATGCGGAGGGTGTATGGATCCAGCCCTGCTGCTTTAACGTCACGTCTGGAGGATTCAGCGTCGTTCTGAAAGGCCTCCGCGGCGCGAAGCTGGGGACCCACTACCACGTCGGCACGGTTCGTGGGTATACGATGCGCGGTCACTGGCGATACCTGGAACATGACTGGGTTGCAAAGCCTGGAACGTTTATCTACGAACCGGCCGGCGAGGCTCACACGCTGGTCATCACGGACGATTCTCCGGAACCAGCGCTGATCCTGTTCATAGTTGAGGGCGGCCTCATCTACCTGGACAAGCCGGCCAACGGCGGCCTTGCTGCCTACGAGGATGGATTCACCCTTCTCGATCTGACCCGGAAATACTATCGCGAGGCGGGCCTCGATGTGCGCCAGTTGGACCTGCTAATTCGCTAGTTGAGGCACGCGGTCTGAACTAGAAGCCCAGACGTAAGCCGAAGCGCAGCTCACGGGATCGGCCGATGGCATCGCCGGCGGACTGCGTAGAGAGGATCTTCCCGAAGCTCGAGCTGTTGGCATTGCTGGTCGGGTTTGCGAAGTGCGGCGTGTTGCTCAGGTTGGTCGATTCCGTCCGGAATTGCAGGTTGAACTTCTCGGTCAGTTTGAAAGTGCGGAAAACTCCCAAGTCCATGTTCACCACGCCGGGTCCACGCATGGTGTTCCGGCCCACCGTGCCGAACCGGACTCCCGTGGGCCGCGCAAATGCGCTGGTGTCGAACCACGTGCCGTCATCGCCCACCTTGCCCAGCTTCTCGACCGTGGGCTTGACCAGGTCCGGGGTCTGCGCGTTGCCCGGCATATTCAATGCGGCCCCGGAGGCGCTCAAAGTGTACTGGCGTCCCATGTAGGCGGCAAAGATGCCGTTGAACTGCCAGTCGCCCAGCAGCGCCTTGGACAAGCCGCTGGTCGCCCACTTCTTGCCTCTGCCGAAGGGAGCTTCATACACATAGCCAAGCTGGAACATGTGCGGAATGTTGTTCGCCCCCGAGGCGCGGTTACGATAGAAGACGCTCGACGCGTTCCAACTGAAGGCCGTCCAGTCGCCGTAGTTGGCCATATCGATGGCATGCGAGTAGGTGTACGCGCCTTTGAGGAACAGGCCGCCGGTGACGCGCCGGTTGAGGGTGGCTTGCAGCGAGTGGTAGTTGCTGTGCGTGCGGCCGTCAAACTCCCGGGTTGTCGAGGTGCGCCGGAATCTGGCGAAGAGCGGCCGCCCGTCATTACCGGAACCCGGTATCTGCGAAGCATTGATGTCCAGGAAGGCGAAGCCGTTCACGGATGCCGTCCCGACGTAGCCAACGGTCGTTACCAGCTCGCCCGGCAGCTTGCGCTCGACGATGAAGTTCCACGACTGGATGTAGCCGCGGTGCAACTGCCGGTTGGCCACAGGGTATCCCATTTCGCTCGCCGACGGCAGCGGAATCCTCCCCTTGCTGATATCCGGGCAGCAGATTGCTGGAATACCGGAGCGAGCGCCCAGCGGTTCTTTCGGGACGCCCGCCGCCACGTAATTGGGGTCAGTGGTGACCGGTTGGTAGTTGTTGACGCCGGAGAAGACGGCAACCACCGTCAGCGGATACCAGCCACGCAAGGCTTGGGCGCCCCAGGGGTGCGAGTGGTAGGTGATGCCGTAGCCGCTTCGGATGACCGTGGAGCTTGACACCTGATAGGCGAACCCGACGCGCGGCGCGAAGAGCCTCTTGCTGTAGCCCACTCCGCTGTCCTGAGGGATGCCACCGCGGCCGCCGACCAAGACCTCGTTGGTTGTGGGGTCATACGATTCGATGCCCAGGCCGGCGGAGCGGGTCCGGTTGGGGTAAAGCTCCCATCGCAAACCCAGGTTCAGAGTCAGCCTGGAGGTGACGCGCCAACGGTCGCGCACGTAGAGCGCGAACACGTTCTCCAAACTGTCCATCTTGATGAACTGGCTGCTCTTCCCCGAGCTTGTGGGCGTGCCCAGCAGAAAGCCCGCCAGGCCGTTCCAGCCGTTCTCAAACGATGGGGCGCCTCCCTGGAATCCGGCGCTGGCTGCGATCGCCGTGGGGTTCAGGGCCGTAACGGCATTACCGAAACCGAACGAACCACGCGGGCCGGAGCCCAGTTCCGGCTGCCAGTGGTTCATGAGATGGTGAAGAAAATCGAAGCCAAACCGGATCTCGTGAGCGCCCTTCATCCAGCTTGCATTGGTATTGAAGGTGTAGGACTGGTCGTTGCGGAACAGGGGGTTCCATCCTTCCGTATTGCCGAGGGTTGAATAGTCGGAGCCGGGGCTAAACGCCGGCATGCCGCTTTCCCTCCGGTCGGGGCCGTTGGTCCCGGGAATCCCCAGCGTGTCCGATCCGAAGTTGGTCCCGAGGTCGGGGGACTGCACGTTCTGGCCGGATCGGGTCCAGCCGAGCGTCCCGTCAACCAGGAACGTGGGCGAGACGGCATAGGTTTGCCCGATGCCCGCTGTCTGCGCGAGGGTGTGGCCATCGCCGACGCCGCCGTCGCACAGGCATCCGCCCCCTGCCTTGCCCAGGGCGAAGTCACCATGAACCAGCGCGTTCATGACGCTGTACTTGAACCAGAGCTGGTGCTTCTCATTCCGGTTCCAGTTGACCTTGGCGTCCAGGTTGTTGCGGTTCAAGCGCTGCGTGCCGCTGTTGTAGTAGTTGTTGACGTCCCCGGCCTGGTTGGGCCGCGGGACCAAGGCCAGCAGCTTCCCCATGGCCGGGTTCAGCCGGGAAGCGGGAAGCACGTTGATCCGCCCATTGCTGGCAAACACCGAGCGGCCCGTGCCATTCTCGATCCCGGTGAAGGGATCGAAGATCATCCCTTGGCGGAGTGCTGTCAAGCCGCCCTCCGTGGTCGGCACCATAATCGGGCTGCCCTTGGCATCCATGATTTGCGCCCCCAGTTTTTTGCTGAAATCTCCGGCGCGGAAATCGTCTGTCGGGACGGAAAAGAGCCCGGAGCGGCCCACCCGCTCGAAAGTGCCTTCCCAATCCGTGAAAAAGAACAGCTTACTCTTCTTGATGGGGCCGCCGAGGCTGCCCCCGTCCAGGTTTCGGATGCCTTTGGGCTTTCTCGTTACGCCGGCGCGATTCTCATCCCACCAAAAGGAGCGCAAGCTATTATCGAAGTGCAGGGCAAAAGCGCTGCCGTGGAAATCGTTCGTCCCGGACTTGGTCGACACGGTGACGGCGGCGCCGCCGGTCATCCCCTGTTCCGCCTCGAAGTTATTGGTCGAGATGTTGACCTCCTCAATGCTCTCCACCGGCGGGACGTACACCATGTGGTGAGGCATGGTGACCAGAATATTGGGGGCGCCGTCCACGCGAGTGTTATTGTCGCCGCGGTCC
The DNA here is from genome assembly GCA_016178945.1 of Acidobacteriota bacterium. Lineage (GTDB taxonomy): Bacteria > Acidobacteriota > Terriglobia > Bryobacterales > Bryobacteraceae > JACOSH01. The sequence continues at coordinate 14,753 of JACOSH010000380.1, read as the reverse complement.
TGGCCGTTGAAGTTGAATGTGAAGTCGCGCTGGGGCGTATCGATGACGGCGTTCTGAAACCGCCCCGGCGTGGCCCCTGGCACCAGGTTGATCAGGCTTTGAAAGTTACGGTAGCCGGAGAGCGGCAGGTCCCGGATGGCCCGCGCTTCCAGGTTCACCTTGACATCCGCCTTGGTGGTCTGCAGCACGCCCTCTCCGGTGCGGGACTGCGATAAGCTTGGGCCAGGGAGAAACATCCATGCCGCCTTCCCGCCGGAAATTTCTTGGCGCCGCCGCCGCGTCGGCTGTGCTGACCGCCCAGGAAAAGCGCGGCCTGAAGATCTTCATGCACTGGGACATGGAGGGCTCCAGCGGGATCTTCACCCGGGAACAGGCCTGGTACTGGGAGAACGGCGTCCGGGAGCAGGTCGCGGCCGGGGCACGCGAGCTTTTCACCGCCGATGTCAACTCGGCCAGCGCGGCGGCGCTCGAGGCCGGCGTGACCGAGCTGATCGTCTGCGACACCCACCACGGCGGCGGAAACCTCCTGCGCGAGAAACTCTTGCAGGACCGCCGCATCACCTACCTGTACCGCAGCGTCGGAGTGGAGGATGGTAAGCGCCGCTGGATGCCGGGGCTGGATCAGACCGTCGCCGGACTGATGCTGCCGGGGCATCACGCCAAGGCGTCCACCGAAAGGGCGTTTCTGCCGCACGCGTGGAACCACGAATGGCTGGACTTCACGATCAACGGGCAGAGCGTGGGCGAGATCGGGATCGAGACCTGCTACGCCGGCCATTGGGACGTACCGCTCATCTTTGTGCAGGGCGACGAGGCAGCCTGCCACGAGGCGCGGCAGCAGTTCCTGGGAGTCGTCACGGCGGCCGTCAAGCAGGGGGGCGCGAACCCTGAATTGTGCGCCGGCCTGGACCCGGCCTCCGCGCACCGGGAGACGGCCAGGCGAATTACCGAGGCCATTGAGAAGCTGCGGGCTGGTATGATGCGTCCCTACAAACCCACCCTCCCCATGACCATCACGCTGCGAATGAGAACCATGGATGCAGCCGCCAAAGCCGCTCAACGGCCGGGCGTCCTTCGGCTGGACGATCACACTGTCGAAGCACGAGTGGGCCGGCAAGCGGACGTGGTGAAGTGGCTGCTAGGCACCGGGCTGGACATGGCTCCGTGAGCGAGGAAAGAGCCGGATCAGACGAACAGACCGGGCTTGACACGGAAGAGCCCGCCAAGCTTGCGGGCCTGTTCCGCGCTGATCGGCCGCCTTCCGTTCAGCGCTTCATTGACGTGGCTACGCTGGCCGAAGACCGGAATCAGCGCCGCCGTTGTCTGGCCGGATACCTCCAGCAGATACCGAAGTCTGTCAGCCGGGGCGCTGTCATCGGGAGGAAGCGCATGCCGCCGGTCGTAATCCTCAACCAGGACTGCCAGAAGCCTCATCAGGCGCGTCTCGCTCGCGGTCCGGCGGTCTCCCTTGCGTACAAGTCCAGCAAGGCGCACCGAGACTTCATCGTAGCGCTCGTCAGTCTCGATGACCTCGGGCCGAACCTCGCAAAGAAGCCGCTCGTACAGGGTCGCTCCCATCACAACACCTCCTGGCTGTACTCCTCATGCGTGAGCACGCGCTCAATCGCGAGGATCTGTTCCCTGAAGTCCACGCTTGCAATCAGGCGGTAGTTGTTCCCGCCAATGTCGAAGATCAGGCGTCCGCTCCGCTTCCCAAGATCCGTCGCCGGAAAGGTCTGCTTCACCGCAGGGAAGTGCGGCCATTCCGCCTTTCGCGCGACGGTGAGGGAACGCTGGAGGGGCTTCCGCGCGCCGGCGTGCTTCTTGGCAAACCGCGCGGCAGTCGCCTCACCCAAGACCCTCACGCTTCATGTTCCCTCTTGTGGGAACACGAAGTCAAGAGATTATCTACAGCTCCCGCAGCGCCTTGAGAAACGCCGCCAACCGGACGGGGTCCTTGCGTCCCGGCGAGATCTCCAGGCGCGAGCAGGCGTCGACGCCCCAGGGGCGCGCGATCTCGACGGCCTGGCGTACGTTGTCGGCGTCCAGGCCGCCGGCGAGGACGATCTTTTTCCGGCGGCCGGCGGCCGCGGCCCACGGGAAGGTCCGCCCCGTTCCGCCGTATTCGCGCCCGGACGGAGCATCGAGCAGCACCGCCTCGACGGGGAGCGCTTCGACATCGGCCAAGTGGAATCGCTCGTCCACGGGCACCGCCCTCCACACCCGGACAGCGGGCGGGTGCTCGATCTGGTCCCCGTGAAGCTGGAAGACGTCCAGCGCCAGCCAAGGGGGCAGTTTCGTGAAATCCCGATTGACGAACACCCCCACCTTCCAGACGTTCGCCGGAACCCCTTCCATGATTGCGGCCGCCTGCTCCCAGGTTAGGTAGCGCGGGCTCTTGGGGTAAAAGTTGAACCCCAGCGCCGATGCGCCGCCCTCCACCGCCGCCAGGGCGTCCTCGCGGTGGGTGATTCCGCAGATCTTGACGATCATGGCGCGTCCAGGAGCGCTCGCAGCGCCGCCGCCGGGTCGCCGGACTTCATGAGGTGCTCGCCCACGAGAACCGCCTGGAACCCGGCCTCCCGCAGCACACGGACATCCGCGGCGGAATGAATCCCGCTCTCACTCACTTTGAGGAGGCCGGCGGGAATGCGCCGCGCCAGCCGCAGCGAGGTCGCGAGCGTAACCTCGAAGGTGCGCAGATCCCGATTGTTCACGCCGATCATGTCCGCTTCCGAGTCGAGCGCGGCGTCCAACTCATACTCGTCGTGCACCTCCACCAGCGCGGCCATGCCGTATTCGGCCGCCAGCGCCCGCAGGTCGCGAAGCTGGCTTCGATCGAGTATCGCGGTAATGAGGAGAACGGCGTCGGCGCCGTGAGCGGCCGCTTCCACCACGTGGTAGGGGTCGACGGTGAAGTCCTTGCGCAGCACGGGCAGGCCGGCCGCCTCTCGCGCGGCCTGGAGATGGGCCAGGCTGCCTTGGAAGAACGGCTCGTCGGTGAGCACCGACAGCGCCGCCGCTCCACCCGCTTCGTACTGGCGCGCCAACCGCGCCGGATCGAAATCCGCGCTCAAGAGCCCCTTGCTGGGCGAGGCTTTCTTGATCTCGGCGATCACGGCCGGGGCTTCGCGCACGAGCGCGGCGCGAAAGTCACGCCGCCCGGCTTGCCGCAGGCGCGCGCGAGCCTCCAATTCGGAGCGCGAAACCACGGCGGCGGCGAGATCCTGCCGCTTACGGGAGACAATCCGGGCCAGAATGCCGGGGATGACAGGGGTCAAACGACCATGGTAGCAACTCTACGGCAGCCACTTCTCTTCGCGCCACGCCATGTCCCAGAACATCCACTCGTAGCGCGCCGAGAGGCGGAACAGCGCCTTCAACTCCTGGCGCGCGCGCGGGTCCAGACGCGCCGCCTCGGCGTCCATCATGTCCAGCACCAGCCGCACCGTCTTGCCATAGCCCGGGTCTGAGTATTGGTCGATCCAGCGCTGGTAGTCGGCGTTTTTCGATCCCTTCTTCTTGAGCTCCTTGCCCACCTCCCAGTAGATCCAGTAGCAGGGCAGCATCGCCGCCAGGCCGTGCGAAAACGGCTGGCGGAAGACCGTGGCCAGCAGGTGGTTGGTGTAGGCGTAATTGACGGGCGCCGGCTCGGCCGCCGGGATCGAGCCCAGGATCTTCCGATGGAGTTCGCGCTCGGTCTCGATCGACTCCACCGCGTGGCGATTGAGCGTCGCGGCCCACTCCGGACGCGGGGCCTTGGAGGCCAGGACGCTCAAGGCTTGCGCGAAGGCTTGCAGATACTGGGCGTCCTGCGCCAGATAGAATTCAAAGCGCGACCGCGGCAGCGTGCCGTCCGTCAGCCCGGTCAGGAAGGGATGCTTGAGCGTGCGCTCGTAGATCGGCCGCGCACCGGTCCACAGCTCGGACGTGAAGCTCTGCGCCCCCGCCACGGCCGCCGCTGAGATCCACAGAAGAAAGGTCCGCACGGTGCTATTGTAAGACCTTATGCTTCGTTCGTGTCTGTTCTGGCTGGCGGCCGCGGCCGCGGCCCAGGAAACGCCGATGGCCTTCACCGGCGCGCGCATCCTTCCGATTGCCGGCCCCGAGATCCCCAACGGCGTCCTGGTCGTGGAGGGCGGCAAGATTGTGGCGGTAGGGCCCGCCGCGTCCACTGCGATCCCCGCCAACGCCCGCCGCCAGGAGCTGCCCGGCAAAGTGATCATGCCGGGCCTGGTCGACACCCACAGCCACATCGGCGGACCGGCCGGCGCCGACTCCAGCGCGCCCATCCAGCCCGACGTCCGGATCCTCGACGCCCTCAACGTGCGCAGCTCCAACATCCAGAAGGCTCAGGCCGGGGGCATCACCACGGCCAACGTCATGCCCGGTTCCGGCCATCTTCTCAGCGGCCAGACCCTCTACCTCAAGCTCCGCGACGGCAACACGATCGACGAGCTGCTGCTCCGCACCGCCGACGGGCGCATCGCGGGCGGAATGAAGATGGCCAACGGCACCAACTCGCGCCGCACGCCGCCCTTTCCCGGCACCCGCGGCAAATCGGCCGCGCTGCTTCGCGAGCAACTGATCAAGGCCCAGGAGTATCGCGAGAAGGTGCGCCAGGCCGGCTCGGATGCGTCCAAGCTCCCGCCCCGCGATCTGCGCATGGAGGGCCTGGTCGAGGTGCTGGAAGGCAAGCGGGTGGTGCACTTCCATACCCACCGCCACGACGATATCCTCACCGTGCTGCGCCTGGCCCGGGAATTCGGATTCAAGCTGGTGCTGCAACACGCCAGCGACGCCTGGGCCATCGCCGAGGAGATCGCGCGGTCCAAGACGCCGGTGTCGTTGATCGTGCTCGACAGCCCCGGCGGCAAGATCGAAGCCAAAGACGTCCAGTTCAGCAGCGGCGCGGCTCTGGAGCGGGCCGGTGTGCTGACCGGCTTCCACACCGACGACGGCGTCACCGACTCGCGCCTGTTCCTGCGCGCGGCGGCGCTGGCCGTGCGCGCCGGGATGTCCCGGGAGAAAGCGATCTACGGCATGACCATGGCCGGGGCCATCATGCTGGAGCTGCAGCAGCGCATCGGATCGCTCGAACCCGGGAAGGACGCCGACTTCCTGATCCTCTCCGGCGATCCGTTCAGCGTCTACTCCAAAGTGCTCGAAACCTGGGTGGACGGCAAGAAGGTCTTCGACCGGTCCGATCCCAAGGACCGGCTGTACGCGGTGGGCGGCTACGGCGCCAGCCACGACCAGGACGATACGTATGTCGACGACGAGGAGGGATCCTAGCATGCGCGCCCTTTTCCTGTTCCTGCTCCTGGCGGCCGCGGCGCCGGCCCAGATCGCCGTGCGCGGCGACACGGTTTACACCATGGCCGGGCCGCCGCTCCGCGACGGCGTCGTGCTGGTGCGGGACGGCAAGATCGAGCGCGCCGGCGCGGGGCTGGCCATCCCGGCGGGATACCGCACGCTGCGTGCCAGGGTGGTGACGCCGGGTTTGATCGACGCCCACACCGTGGTGGGCTTGTCCGGCTGGCTGAACCAAGTACACGACCAGGATCAGGTGGAGCGCTCCGCGGCCATCCAGCCCGAGTTGCGCGCCATCGACGCCTACGATCCGCGCGAGCGTCTGATCGAATATTTGCGGGGCTACGGCGTCACCACCATCCACACCGGCCACGGTCCTGGCATCCTCATCTCCGGCCAGACCATGATCGCCAAGACCGCCGGCCGCACGGCGGAAGAAGCGGCCATCCAATCCGAGTCGATGGTGGCCTGCTCGCTGGGCGAGAGCGGCATCGACCGCCAGCCGGGCAAGTCGCCCGGCACCCGCGGCAAGATGATCGCCATGCTGCGCACGGAGCTGATCAAGGCGCAGGAGTACACCCGCAAGATGTCGGAGAAAGGCAAGGAACCGCCGCGCGACCTGAAGCTGGATGCGCTGGCCCGCGTCCTGAAGGGCGAGCTGCCGCTGCTGGTGAACGTCCACCGCGCGCACGACATCCTCACGGCCATCCGCGTGGGCCAGGAGTTCCAGCTCAAGATCGTGCTGGACGGCGCGGCCGAGGCGTACCTGGTTCTGGACCAGATCAAAGCCTCGGGCTATCCGGTGATCCTGCATCCGACCATGTACCGCTCCGCCGGAGACGCCGGGAACCTGAGCTATGAGACGGCCTCCCGGCTGCGCGCCGCGGGCATCCCGTTCGCCTTGCAGAGCGGCTTTGAAGGCTACGTGCCCAAAACGCGCGTGGTGCTGTTCGAGGCGGCCTGGGCGGCCTCCAACGGCCTCTCCTTCGAGCAGGCCCTGCGCAGCATCACCATCGACGCGGCCCGCCTCCTGGGCATCGACAAGCGGGTGGGCTCGATCGAGCCGGGCAAGGACGCCGACCTGGCGCTCTACGACGGCGACCCGTTCGAGTACACCTCGCACTGCGTGGGCGTGGTCCTGAACGGAGCAGTGGTCAGCGAAATCAAGCAGTAGGCCATCTCCAACCGCTTGCTTACGCGCGCGGCTCTGTAAGTGCATTCGTACGAATGTGCGGAGCCGCGACCGTGGGGAGCGGTCCGGTCCTTTTTCCCCAAAACCGTGACGCGCCCCGGCGAAACCAATCGTCCCTTCGCCCGTCAAATGTGCTAGGGTTATTTCACGGGTCTCAACTGCGTTAACGGGATGGGAGGTCTTTCCATGTTTCGTTTTTCCTGCGCTCTTCTCGCGCTCGCCGGTATCGGCGCGGCGCAAACCGCTTCTCTCTCCGGCACGGCGCGCGATTCCTCGGGCGGCTTGGTCTCGGGCGTCTCGGTGAAACTCAAGGACACCGGGCGCGGCTCGACGCGCGCCGCCACCACCGACTCCAGCGGCGCCTACCAGTTCGCGCTGCTTCCACCAGGCGAATACGAGATCGAAGCGGTCATGTCCGGCTTCCAGCCCGTGCAGCAGTCCGGCATCGTGCTCCTGGTCGACGAGCGCCAGCGTCTGGATTTCACGCTCCAGGTAGGGGCGGTCTCGACCTCCGTCGAGATCACCGGATCGGCCACCAGCGTCCAAACCGAGACCGGACTTGCGGTGGGCGCGGTGATCGAGAACAAGCGCGTGCTGGAGCTTCCGCTCAACGGGCGCAATTTCAACGACCTCAGCCTGATGGCCGCCGGCACGTTCGTCCCGAACACCGCCTCGCGCCTGGGCCAGACCTTCGGGCTGATCTCGGGCGGCCTGCGCGACAACGCCGGCAACTTCCTGATGGACGGCATCAACAACAACGACGTCACCCAGAACCAGATCACCTTCCAGCCCAACGTGGAAGTGATCCAGGAGTTCAAGATCCAGAACAACACCTACAGCGCCGAGTACGGGCGCAATGCCGGCGCGGTCGTGAACATGGTGACGCGGTCGGGCTCAAACACCTTCCACGGAAGCCTGTTCGAATTCCTGCGCAACGAGCGCTTCGACGCCCGCAATTTTTTCAACACCATTCCGCGGCCCCAGGCGCCCTTCAAGCGCAACGTGTTCGGGTTCGTGCTGGGCGGGCCGCTGAGCGTGCCCAAGGTCTACAGCGGCCACGACCGCACGTTCTACTTCGTCAACTACGAAGCCCGCCGCCAGAGGGAGAACCAGACCGTCACCACGCGCGTGCTCACCGACGAGGAGCGCGCCGGCGTCACCGACCCCATTGCCCGCCGCTTCGCCGAGCTGCTGCCCCGCCCCAACATCGCGGGCGCCGCCACCGGCTCCAACTACACCGCTTCCAGCGCCCTGGCGCGCGATCAGGACCAGTTCTCCGTGAAGATCGACCACCGCTTCAGCGACCGCGACACGATCTTCGGGCGCTACACCTTCCAGGACGACCGGCGTCTGGAGCCCTTCTCCCAGGGCAATCTGCGCACGGTGCCCGGATTCGGCGACATCGTCCCGGCCTTCCGCACCAACGCCGTGATCGGGCACACCCATCTGCTGTCGTCGCGCCTGATTAACGAGTTCCGCGCCGGCTTGAACCGGAATAGCCCCAACTTCCTCAACGTTGAATTCGCCAATCCCGATTCCTTCGGGATTCCGGCGGGCCTCAACCGGCCCTTCGGCGTTCCCGACATTTTCCTGGTGTCGAACAATCTGCGCTTCGGCAGCCCCAATTTCACGCCGCAGGGCCGCCGCGTCACCAGCTTCGTCTATCAGGACAACCTCTCCTGGACGAGCGGCAAGCACCAATTCAAGTTCGGAGCGGAAGTGCGCCGCAACCGCTTCAATTCCTTCAACAACAACATCAACCTGACGCTGCGCTTCAACACCGTGGCCGACTTCCAGGCCGGGCGCCTGGCGCAGGCCACTCAAAACACCGCCGAGCGAATCGTGGCGCTGCGCTCGTCCAACGTCAACTTCTATGCCCAGGACGATTGGAAGCTCGCCCCGAGCCTGACCCTGAACCTGGGCGTGCGCTACGAGCTCAACACCATCCCCTACGACAACCGCAATTTCCTCAGCGTCTTCGATTTCGCGGCCCGCACGTTCTCCCGCACCAGCCAGACCGGCATCAACGGCGACTACAACAACTACGGCCCGCGCATCGGCCTTTCCTGGGATCCGTTCGGCAAGGGCAAGACCGCGATCCGCGGCGGCTACGGCCTGTACTTCGACCAGTTCTCGTTCGAGAACATCAGCGCGCTGTCGGCCAACCCGCCGCTGAATTTCAATAAGCTGGCCTCCAACACGACGCTGGCCGCGCCGCTGGGCACGGGCACCGGCACGCCCAACATCGTGGCCATCGACCCGGGCTACCGCACGCCTTACGTCCAGCAGTTCAACTTCAACGTCCAGCACCAGGTCTTCAAGGACACCACGGTCGAAGCCGGCTGGTACGGCTCGAAGGGCACCCGGCTGCCGCACATCCGCAACATCAACGCATTCCTGGGCGGCGTGCGCCCGATCGCCCGCTCCGCCGATGGGATCGGCCTCGGCCAGATTCCCTTCCGCGAGTCGGCCTCCAACTCCACTTTCCACTCCTTCCAGACCACCGCGCGCTCCACCTATCGCAACTCCAACTTCTACCTGGCCTACACGTTCTCAAAGGCCATCGACGGCATCTCGCTGGACACCTTGACGCAGGGCCTGGTGGGTTATCAGGACGTGCGCAACACGCGCGCCGACAAGGGCCTCGCCGATTTCGACGCGCGCCACCGTCTGGTGTATAGCTGGATCTACGAGCTGCCCTTCCGCGCCCACGGCCTGGCCGGCAAAGTCATCCGCGGCTGGCAGCTTTCCACCACCGGCAGCTTCCAGAGCGGGAATCCCTGGCAGCCGGTGCTGGGCGCCGACAACAGCGGCTCGGGCGATTTCAACGACCGTCCCAACCTGATCGGCGACCCGAAGGGTCCGCAGACTCTGACCCAGTGGGCCAACCCCGCCGCCTTCGCCGCCGCCCCCCGCGGCCAGTTCGGCAACTCGGGTAGAAATATCCTGACCGGCCCTGGTTATGCGAACCTGGACCTGGGCTTTTTCAAGAACACCTACTTCGGCCACGAGGACCGCTTCCGCACTCAGTTGCGCGCCGAGTTCTTCAACTTGCCCAATCATCCCAACTTCGCGCAGCCGGGCCGCAGTTTCCCCAGCGCCACCTTCGGCTCCATCGCCACCACGCGCACGCCCGCGGGCGATGCCGGCTCGGCGCGGCAGATCCAGTTGGGCCTGAAGTTCTACTGGTAGCCCGCCCCGGTACGATAGAGGAAGATGGCGTTTCTCCGCATCGTCTGGGGCGCACTCCTGGTTCTGGCCGGTCTCATCGGGCTGATTGTGCCCATCATGCCGGGGTGGATTTTTCTCATCCCCGGCCTGATCCTGCTCAGCGAGCGATTCCCCAGGATCAAGCGGCTGGTCGACTGGGCCAAGGAGAAATCGCGCACCAGCCCGCTCAAGTAGAATAGATCGCATGGCGAACATACCCGTAGGAACCAAGGGTGAAGAGAAACTGCTGGTCACCGGCGACGTGGCCATCGACTTTCTGGGCGTGGAAGGAGCGCGGGTGCTGGGCACACCCTACCTGATTGCCTGGCTGGAGATGACGGCGCGCAACTCCATCTTCCCGTTGCTCGACACCGGCTACGACACGGTGGGCGCCCACGTGGATGTGAAGCACCTGGCGGCCACCCCCATGGGTATGAACGTCACGTTCCGCTCCGAGGTGATCGCGGTGGAAGACCGGCGAGTCACTTTCCGCGTGGAGGCCTTCGACGAGAAGGATAAGATCGCCGAGGGCACCCACCAGCGCGCCATCATCCATATCGCCAAGTTCGCCGCTCGCGTGCAAGCCAAGGCCGCTTCTGCGTGAGGCAAGCCATGAGAGCCGCACTCCTGCTGGCCGCGGCCGCGCTGGCCGCGCACGGCCAGCCCAAACCGAATTTCGTCATCGTCTTCACCGACGATCAAGGCTACGGCGACGTGGGCTGCTACGGCTCGCCCGACATCCGCACTCCCAACCTCGACCGGATGGCCGCCGAGGGAGTACGCTTCACCAGCTTCTATGCGCAGCCTTTCTGCGGCCCCTCCCGCGCGGCTCTGATGACCGGCTCCTACCCGCCGCGCGTGAGCCTGATGTTCAACCATGGCCCTGGGTCCAAGACCGGCATCCATCCCAACGAGATCACCCTGGCCGAGATGCTCAAGGGCCAGGGTTACCGCACCATGATCGTCGGCAAATGGCACTTGGGCGACCGCCCCGAGTTCCTCCCCACGCGCCACGGCTTCGACCAGTACTTCGGCCTGCCCTACTCCAACGACATGTGGCCCTACCATCCCCTCATGCCGCCCAAGCCCAACGAGTCCCCGCGCATGAAAGCCGCCCGCGAGCGCGCCGAATTGACCGGCTACGCGGGCCAGGGCGCCTACCTGCCTCCCAGCCGCGAGTATCCCGACCTGCCGCTCTATTCCAACGAAGAGGTCGTCGAGCTCAATCCCGACCTGAGCAAGCTCACCGGCCTGTACACCGCGAAGGCTCTGGAGTTCATCGCCGCAAACAGGGACCGGCCCTTCTTTCTCTACCTGGCCCACAACATGCCGCACGTGCCGCTGTTCCCCGGACCGAAGTTCAAGGGTAAGTCGCGCCGGGGCCTTTACGGGGACGTTGTGGAAGAGATCGATTGGAGCGTGGGCCAGGTACTATCGAAACTCAAGGATTTGGGCCTGGACGAAAAGACCCTGGTCATCTTCACCTCCGACAATGGTCCCTGGCTGCAGTACGGCATTGACGGAGGCTCCGCGGGCCCCTTGCGCGACGGCAAGGCCACGCACTGGGAAGGCGGCATGCGCGTTCCGGCCATCGTGCGCTGGCCCGGCCAGGTCCCGGCCGGCCAAACGACTTCGGAAATCGCCGCCAACCTGGATCTGCTTCCCACGTTTGCGCGCCTGGCGGGCGCCACGCTGCCAGCCGATCGGGTCATCGACGGTAAAGACATTTGGCCCGTCCTGCAGGGCGCCAAGAGTCCCCACGAGGCCTTCTACTACTTCACAGGCGCGCGTGCCGGCGAGGAGGCCCCCTTGCGCGCCGTCCGCAGCGGCCAGTGGAAGCTGCATCTGCGCACCGACGGCGGCCCGGCGCGCGGACTGGCGCTCTACGACCTCCAGGCCGACCCGGGCGAGAAGTTCGACGTCCTGGCCCGCTACCCCGAGGTGGCCCGCAAACTGGAGGGGATGGCCCAAGCCTTCCGCGAGGAGCTGCGCCGGAACGTCCGGCCACTGGGACGACTGTGAAAGAATCGAACTTTGCACCGCTTGCTTACGCGCGCGGCTCTGAAAGTGCGGCACGAATCGTACCGCGACCGTTAATAAGCGGTATCTTCTACCCCGCTTTGTTCTGCTTGAACCAGTCCTGCAACCGCTTCCACCCGTCCTCGGCGGCCTCCTTGTTGTAGCCCGGCCGATAGTCCGCATTGAACCCGTGGCCGGCTTGAGGATAGACCACGATTTCCGATGGCTTCCCCGCCGCCTTCAGCGCCGCCCGCATCTTCTCCACTGTGTCCTGCGGGATTCCCTGGTCCTGCCCGCCGTAGAGACCCAGCACCGGCGCCTTCAGCGAGGCCGCGACGTCGACCGGATGCTTGGGGGTCATCTCGCTGGCCTGGCCCACCAGGCGTCCATACCAGGCCACGCCCGCCTTCAGCTTCGCGCTGTGCGCCGCGTACAACCAGACCACGCGCCCGCCCCAGCAGAACCCGGTGATACCCAGCCGCGCGACATCGCCCTTGCCCGACTTCGCCGCCCAGTCCACCGCTGCGTCCAGGTCCGCCATCACCTGCGCATCGGGCACTTTGGAAACCACCTTTTGGAAAATCTCCTGGATGTTCTGCAGCTTCGACACATCGCCTTGCCGGGCATACATCTCCGGTGCGATGGCCAGGTAGCCCAGCTTGCCGAAGCGCCGGCAGACATCCTTGATGTGCTCGTGCACGCCGAAGATCTCCTGCACCACCAGCACCACGGGAAAGGCTTTCCCCGCGGCCGGCATGGCCCGGTAGGCAGGGATCGAAACGTCGCCCGACGGGATGTTGACTTCGCCGGCCACCAGTCCCTCGGCGCTGGTCGTGATGGTATCGGCCGTGATCGGTTGCACCGCCAGCGCAAAGCCCGCCGCCAGCTTGGTCGCCAGAAAATCGCGTCTGTGAAGCTCCGTGAGAGTGTCGCTCATAGAAAGCGATTGTAGCCCATCCGGAGGTCAATTGAAGTGCGACGGCTTGAAAAAGCTGGGGTGGGTAGTGGGGTTCGAACCCACGGCCACTGGAACCACAATCCAGCGCTCTACCAGCTGAGCTATACCCACCGCGGGGACATCCACAGTTTACCACGGTTCGGGCTCACAGCCCGGCCTTCTTCCAGAGCCCATCCACGCGGCGCTTCACCTCGGGCGTCATCTCGATCACGTCCGGCCACGGCCGGGTGAAGCCTTCTCCCGGCCACTTGCGCGTGGCGTCGACCCCCATCTTGGACCCGTAATTGATCAGACGGCTGGAGTGGTCCAGCGAGTCCACGGGCCCCATCACGAATTCGATATCGCGCTGGGGATCGATGTTGTTCAGGGCCTTCCAGGCCACCTCCCGCACATTCTGGACGTCGACCTCCTCGTCCACCACCACGATGCACTTGGAAAACATCGCCTGGCCCAGTCCCCAGATGGCATGCATCACCTTGCGGGCATGGCCCGGGTAGGACTTGCGGATGGCGACCAGAATCAGGTTGTGGAAGATCCCCTCGGCCGGCATGCAAATATCGCGGACCTCGGGGAGTTGCAGCCGCATCAGCGGCAGGAAGATCCGCTCGACGGCTTTTCCCATGTAGAAGTCTTCCATGGGCGGCGGCCCCACGATGGTGGTCGCGTAGATGGGGTCTTTGCGCTGGGTGATACAGGTCACGTGGAACACCGGATACTCGTCTTCGAGCGAGTAGAAGCCGGTGTGGTCGCCGAAGGGTCCTTCGGTGCGCAGTTCTCCCAGCTCCACGTAGCCCTCCAGCACGATCTCGGAGTGGGCCGGCACTTCCAGGTCCGAGGTCTCGCACTTCACCATCTCGACCGGTTTCGAGCGCAGGAAGCCGGCGATCATCATCTCGTCGAGATCGGGCGGCAGGGGCAGAATCGCCGAGTACATGGTCGCCGGATCCGCCCCGATGGCCACGGCCACGTCCATGCGCTTGCTGTGCCCCTCCTTCATCAGGCGGCGATAATGCTCGGCGCCCTGCTTGTGCGTCTGCCAGTGCATCCCCGCGGTGCGATCGTCGTAGATCTGCATCCGGTAGCAGCCGCAGTTGCGCTTGCCGGTGTCCGGATTGCGCGAGAAAACCATCGGCAGCGTGATGAACCGCCCGCCATCTCGCGGCCAGCACTTCAGGATCGGGTAGTCGAACAACGAGAACCCCTCCCTGCGGATGATCTCTTTGCAGGGCCCGCCGGAGACCATCTTGGGGAAGAACGAGCCCATCTCGGCCAGCTTGGGCAGCATCTTCAGCTTCCCGATCAGCCCCTCGGGCATGCGCATTTCCAGGTACTCGGCGATGCGCTGCGCGATCGACTCGACCGAGTCCACTTCCAGCGCGATCTCCATCTTTCGCCGGCCGGCGTAGCCGTTGATGAGGATCGGGATGGAGTACCCCTTGGGCTTTTCGAACAGCAGCGCCGGCCCCCCCGACTTCGCCGCGCGGTCCGCAAACTCGGTCACCTCCAGAATCGGATCGACCTCGAAGGGGATGCGCCGCAGCTCGCCGCCCTTCTCCAAAGCCCGGATGAACTCGCGAAGGTCAGTGTAGGCCATGAACTTGCTATTATGATCGAATCCCAGGACCAACGAACTGACGAACTGACCAACTGACCAACTGACGAACTGCCCTATGCGTACCGCGTTAATCACCGGCGCCAGCCGGGGAATTGGGAAAGCCTGCGCCCTCGCGCTTGCCGACGCCGGAAACCGCGTGGTGCTGGCGGCGCGGCGGGTGGACCTGCTGGAAGAGGTCGCGATGGAGATTCGCGGCCGCTCGCGCGAGGCCTACGTCGTCGAAGCCGACATGAGCTCGGCCGATTCGATCAAGAGTGCCTTCGGCAAGGCCTCGAAGGAATACGGCCGCATCGACATCCTGGTCAACAACGCCGGAATCACGCGCGACAACCTGGCGCTGCGCATGAAGCTGTCGGACTGGGAGGCCGTTCCCCAGACCACCCGGACCGGCGCGTTCCTGGCCATCCAGCAGGTGCTGCACGGCATGATGCGCGAGCGTTGGGGGC
>JACOSH010000379.1 GCA_016178945.1 Acidobacteriota bacterium | reverse complement strand
GCGCAACAGATGGGACGGCTGATTGAGGATCTGCTGGCCTTCTCGCGTCTCGGCCGGGCGGCGCTGGACAAACGGCGAGTGCTGCCGGGCGAGCTGGTACGCCAGGCGCTGAGGGAACTACACACCGAAATCAACGGACGGCGCATCGAGATCCAGGTCGGCGACCTGCCGCCCTGCGAGGCCGATCCGGCTCTGCTTCGTGGCGGATAACGGCGCGGGCTTCGATATGCGCTACGTGGGCAAGCTGTTTGGGGTGTTTCAGCGGCTCCACACGGTCGAAGAATACGAGGGAACCGGCGTGGGGCTGGCCATTGTCCGGCGGGCGGTGCACCGCCACGGCGGCAGCGTTTGGGCAGAAGGGACGCCGGGCCAGGGCGCTACCTTCTACTTCACCCTGGAAGGAAAAAAACTCACGTGAAAACCAAGGAAGCCGTCGAGATCCTGTTGGTCGAAGACAATCCCCGCGATGTGGAGCTGACGCTGCACGCCTTCAAGAAACATAACCTGGCCAACTCCATCGAGGTCGTCCGTGACGGAGAAGAGGCCCTCGATTATCTCTTCCGCGTGGACGCGGTCCACGTGCCGCGGGTCGTTCTGCTGGACCTGAAGCTTCCCAAGGTAGACGGGTTGGAGGTGCTGCGGCGACTGAAGGCCGATCCGCGCACGCGCCCCATCCCCGTCGTGATGCTGACCTCTTCGTCCCAGGAGCGCGACATCGTCGATAGCTACCAACTGGGCGTCAACAGCTACATTGTGAAGCCCGTGGAATTCGAGCGCTTCACCGAAGTCGCCCGGGAACTGCAGCTTTACTGGTTGCTGCTCAACCAGCCTCCAACAGTGTAAGGGGAGAGGCATGCAGCCAACTCTGAGAATCCTGGTAATCGAGGACCGCGCCAACGACGCCGAGCTGATGATCCGGGAGTTGGAACGGGCCGGGCTGGAGATCGCCTGGGAGCGGGTCGCGAGCGAGGAAGAGTTCGTCCGGCGGCTGGACCCGGCTCCGGACGCGATCCTGGCGGACTACATGCTTCCTCAGTTCGACGCTCTCCAAGCTCTGCGGCGCGTGCAGGAGCGCGGGTTGGACGTGCCCTTCCTGATCGTCTCGGGCGAGATCGGCGAAGAGGTGGCGGTGGCCGCCATGAAGGCCGGGGCGCACGACTACGTGATGAAAGGCAATCTCTCGCGGCTGGCCCCGGCCTTAGAGCGCGAAGTACGGGAAGCGCAAACTCGCCGCGAGCGCCGGAAGGCGGAACAGGCCTACCGGGAAAGCGAGCAGCGCTTCGCGGCGTTCATGCGCCACCTGGAAGGCTCGGCGTTCATCAAAGACAGCCAGGGGCGCTTTCTGTTCCTCAATGAGTTCGGGCAGCGACTCTTTCGAGATCTGAGATGGACGCTGAGAGACGGCCTACTGGACGGAACGGACGATCCGGCCGCGGCCGCGGCCATCGCCACGGACCAGATCGTGCTCGAAACCGGCCGCCCGGCGCAAACGGTTCAGGAGATACTCCACGGCCCGGCCACGGTACGGCATTGGCTGGTGAACAAGTTTCCGATTACCTCCCCTGACGGCGGCCCGGTCCTGCTGGGGGGAATCGCGCTGGAGATTACCGAGCAGAAACGGCTCGAAGAGCGGCTCCGCCTGTCCCAAAAGCTGGAAGCGGTCGGCCAGTTGGCCGGCGGCGTGGCGCATGACTTCAACAATCTGCTGACGGTGATTCAGGGCTATGGGCAGATGCTGCGGGAGGCGTTGGCTGCCGGCCACGACGGGATCGGCATGCTCGACGAAATGCTGCGCGCGTCCGATCGGGCCGCCGGGTTGACCCGCCAACTCCTGGCCTTCAGCCGCAAGCAGATTCTCGAGCCCAAGGTTCTCAATTTGAACGGCGTGATCGGCGAGGTCGAGAAAATGCTCCGCCGCCTGATCGGCGAGAACATCGAAATCCGGACCCTACTCGAACCCCGGTTGGGGATGGTGAAGGTGGATCAAGGGCAGATCGAGCAGGTGATTGTGAACCTGGCGGTCAACGCCCGCGACGCCATGCCCGAGGGCGGCGAATTGATCATCGAGACCTCCAATGCGGATCTGGAGGAGGCCGGCTCGAATCATCATGACCGGATGGAACCCGGGCGGTATGTCCTGCTGGCCGTCCGCGATACCGGCATCGGGATGGACAAGGCTACCCAAGCCCAGATCTTCGAGCCTTTCTTCACGACCAAGGAGCGCGGGAAAGGCACGGGGATGGGTCTGGCGACAACCTACGGGATTGTGAAGCAAAGCGGGGGGTATATCTGGGTCGATAGCGGGCTTGGCCGCGGCTCAACGTTCCGGGTTTACCTGCCGAGGACCGGCGAGGAGGCGGCCGCTTGGGTGTCCAAGCCGGCCTTCCAGGCGCCGGTAACCGGCCACGAGACGGTTCTGGTGGTGGAGGACGAGCCCAGCGTCCGCGATCTTGTGCAAAGGCTGCTGCAAATGCAGGGGTACACCGTGCTGGCGGCCGGGCTGCCCGGGGAAGCGCTGGAGATCGTGCGGGAGCGCGGGGCCTCGATCAACCTGCTGCTCACCGACGTGCTGATGCCCCAGATGGATGGCAAACAGTTGGCCGAGCAAGCCCGCTCGCTCCGGCCCGGTCTTAAGGTGCTGTACATGTCCGGATATGCCGACGAGACCATCGTGAGTCATGGCGTGCTGGAGCCGGGCGCCGCCTTGCTCCACAAACCGTTCCAGGTGGGGGAATTGGTTCGCAAGGTGCGCGAAGTTCTGGATGGCGTTGGATAACCACTACAGTGCTACAATGCGGGGGCATGCGTGTACTGGTGACGGGGGCACAGGGCTGTATCGGGACCTGGGTGGTGAAGGTTCTGTTGGAGCGGGGCGTGGATGTAATGGCCTTCGATTTCGACCCAGCGCCGGTGCGGCTGACCAAGATCATCCCGGCGCACCTGTTGGTGCGTCTGCCGGTGGAAGTGGGACGTATCGAGGACACCGCGCGCGTCAAGAAGCTGGTGAAAGAGGCCGGAATCACCCACATCATCCACCTGGCCGCCATGCTGATGCCCTTCTGCCAGGCCAGCCCGGTGGAAGGCGGCATGATCAATGTCATCGGAACACTGAACGTGTTTGAGGCGGCGCGCGACGCCGGGCGTCCCGTGCGGGTGGTCTATGCCAGCTCCTCGGCGGTGTGGGGACCGGAGGAAGTCTACGGCGCGGGCAAGCTCACCGAAGACGATCCGCTGCGGCCTTCCACCCATTACGGGGTATTCAAGCAGGCCAACGAGGGAAATGCGCGGGCCTTCTACGCGGCGAACGGGATTTCCAGTGTGGGGCTGCGCCCCTGGACGGTCTATGGTCCGGGGCGGGACCGCGGGCTGACCGCCGACCCGACCCTGGCGATGGAGGCGGTGGTGCGCGGCGTGCCCTTCCAGATCCGGGTCAGCGGGTACATGGACCTGCAATATGTGGAGGACGTGGCTGAAATCTTCGTGCGCTGCCTGCTGTCCAGCTTGGAAGGCGCGCACGTGTTCAACCTGGCGGGATCGGTGGTCGGCATGCAGGAGTTGATTGACACGCTGGAGCGGCTGAGGCCCGGGGCGAACCGGCTCATCACCGCCAGCGGGCCGCAGGTTCCGGTCGCCTATCGCATGGACGACTCCGAGCTGCGGGCCAAGGTCGGGGGGATCCCCAAGACGGTCCTGGAGGAGGGAATCGGCCGGACATTGGGGTTCTTCGAAAGGTTGCGGGCCAACTCGTAAACTTTTTGGTCCGTTTGGCCGAACTTAAAGGGTACTGGCGGTAGTAGATGAGTCCTCGTATCCTCATCGTGGACGACGAAGCGCCGATCCGCGCGCTGCTGGGTGAGTTCCTGGAGCACACCGGCTACCAGGTGTGCCTGGCGCCGAGCGGCTCGGAAGCCTTGGAAGTCCTTGAGCACCAAACATTTGACCTGGTGATGTCGGACGTGCGCATGCCCGGGATGAACGGCCTGGAGCTGCTGACGGAGATCGTGCAGAAGCACCCCCAGGTAGGAGTTCTCATGCTGACCGCCTGCGAGGACTTGACCCTGGCGGTCAACGCCATGCGCATCGGAGCGCTGGATTACGTGCTGAAGCCCTTCCGGCTGGCTGAGATCGGCCGGGCGGTGGAGGAAGCGCGGGTCCGCAAACAGAACCAGATCCAGCAGGAGAAGCGCCTGCAACTGCTGGAAGAGACGGTCAATGAGCGGACCGTGGAATTGCGGCGCATGCTGGAACGGCTGCACGACGCCTCGGAGATCACGCTGGAGGCGCTGGTGGCGGCCCTGGATGCGCGCGAGCACGAGACGCAGGCGCACTCCAAGCGGGTCAGCGAGTACACGCTGTACCTGGCGCGGGAGATGGGCCTGGACGCCGCGCTGTTCGACATCATCCGGCGTGGCTCGATGCTGCACGATATCGGCAAGATCGGGATCTCGGACACGATCCTGCTTAAGCCGGGCCCACTCACTCCCGAGGAGTGGGTGGAGATGCAGAAACACCCTCAGATCGGTTACTGGATACTGGAGGGCATCGAAGCGCTGCACCCAGCTTCCACCATTGTCCTGACGCATCACGAGCGCTTCGACGGCACGGGCTATCCGCGCGGACTGAGCCGGGGGTCGATCCCGCAGGGGGCGCGCATCTTCTCGGTGATGGACACCTTGGACTCGATGACCTCCGACCGCCCGTATCGCCGCGCGCTGACCTACGAAGCGGCGCGGCAGGAGATCGTCCGGTGCTCCGGAACGCAGTTCGATCCAGAAGTGGTCAGCCACTTCCTGCGGGTTCCCCAGGAGGTCTGGGACCAGATCCGGAGCAACACGGCCACCAAGTCGCGCAACAGCTTGTCCGGGGGCCCGACTCCCTTCACGGAGTTCCTGTCTTCTCCTCAAGCGAGAACAAGTACCCAGTAATCTGCTCCATTTGTTTGGGGGAGAACTTGTAGGGTGGCATGATGGTGTTGGGCGACATCACCTGAGGCTCCCGAAAGTGACGCTCGACCCAGGTCTGGGTGCGGCGCTTGGAAAGCCCGTTGAGCGGCGGACCGAGCTTCATGCCCACGCCATTGACCAGATGGCAGGCGCCGCAATTGTTGGCCTGGTAAACCATGGCGCCCTCCACGGCGAAATCCGCCGCGGATTGCAGGGCCTGGGCGTTGCGCGGCGTGATCTTGAGCAAGAAGGCGGCCAGCGCGTTGAGCTGCTTGTCGGGCAGGTGGATGGGAGGCATCGAGCTGCCGGGCACCAGCTCCTTGGGCCGTTTGAAGTGCTCGATCATCCAGGCGGCATCCTTGCGGATGGCGGTGGAGGCCAGATCGGGACCGATCTTGGGCTTGCCCTCGCCGACGGTATGGCAGCCGATGCAGTTCTCGCGGCGAAAATAGCCGATACCGGCCAGCTCCTCGGGCGAAAGCTGGAGCCAGCCGGTGGGTTCGGAGAAGTCTACGGCCAGTTCGGTGTTCGCACGGGGAGTGGTGGCGATGGCGGCGACCGTGAGGCCTGTCCAGCCGATGGCGGCCAAGGCGACCACACCGAACGCTACCACGCGCTTGGACACCGCGACCATCCGGCCGCGATCGATAAAGGGCGCCAGCAGCAGCGCCAGCACGGCCAGACCGGGCAGGATCACGGCCCCGAATACCTCCAGCGGTCCTTCAAAGAACTTCAAGGTCTGGAAGAGAAACAGAAAATACCACTCGGGGCGCGGGATGTAGGTGGTGTCGGTGGGATCGGCGATGCGCTCCAGCGGCACGCGCACCGCCACCGCCAGAAGGAACAGAACGGCGAAGGCGATAAAAGTCGCCACTGTGTCCCGGAAGGCCTGTTCCGGATAGAACTTGCGGGGCGGCAGCGCCTCGTCGCCAGGAACCGGCGCCACCCCGTGTTTGCGCACCAGGTAGATGTGCAGGATCAGCAGAAAAGTGGTGGCGGGCGGCAGCAGCAGCACGTGTAAGCCGTAGAAGCGCGCAAAGGTCACCACGCCGACGGCGTTTTCGCCGCCCATCAGCCGGCTGAGGTAGGGACCCAGCAGCGGGGCTTTGGAGGCGATCTGAGTGGTGACGACGGTGCCCCAGTAGGCGCGGTTGTCCCAGGGCAGCAGGTATCCGGTGAGACCGTACGCCAGGGTCAGCAACAGCAGGACCACGCCGGCCATCCAGGTAGTCTCGCGCGGCTTCTTGTAGGCGCCCCACAGGAAGACCTGAAGCATGTGCAGCACCACCACCACGATCATCATGCTGGCGCCCCAGTGATGCAGTCCCCGGATGAGCCGCCCGCCGGTCACCTCGGTGACGATGTAGCGCAGGCTGTTGTAGGCCTCCCCGGGAGTCGGGGCGTAATTGAAGGCCAGCAGGATTCCAGTGAACGCCTGGATGAGGAACAGAAACAGCGCCACGCTGCCGAAAACCTGACGCCAGCCGCTGGAAGCCGGAATGTTCTCGTACAGGAAATCCTTGACCGCAGTTTCCAGACCGGTGCGGTGGTCGAGCCAGAGGGCGGCTTGCTGGAGCCGGCGTCTCATTCGGTGGTCTCCGAGGATGGGATGACTTCGCCCAGCAGCAGCTTGTTCTGATCGACCCTGGCTTCGTACCGGTCCAGCGGGCGCGGCGCCGGACCGGAGGTCACCCGGCCGTCCAGGGAAAAGGTGGAGGAGTGGCAGGGGCAGAGGAAGTCCTTCTTCTCCTCGTCCCAGTGGTAGGCGCAACCCAGATGGGTACACTGCGGCGCGAAGGCCACGAATTCGCCGTCGGACTTCTTGACGACCCAGGCCGTGGCCTTCTCGCTGGTGAGGCGCCAGCCATCGAGGCGGTTGCGGCGGAAGACCATCTCGACCGGCGAGCCGGCTTCCATCTTGCGGATGTCGCCGGCCTCGGCCCATTCCTTTTCCTTGCGCAGCCGGGGGGGCAGCAGCAGGTAGATGGAGGCGGGCAGCGCCAGCGCTCCGGCGATCACCGCCCACAGGCTGTAGAGCACCGTGAGGAAGAAGGTCCGCCGGTCACCGGCCGGTTCGGGGGTCATGCAACCCCATTTTACGCAAGGCGGCCGGAGACAGATGTTAAAAGATAAGCGGCGCCGAGGCTCAACAGGCGGAGGCTTTCTTGGCGCTGGAGATGCGGTCCTCCAGCATCTTCAGGAGGCTCTTGTCGAGGAAGGGCTTGGTGAGGAGCGGGAAGCCCATCTGGCGGCACGTGGCATACTCTTCCTCGGTGAGGTTGGCCCCGCTCATGATGATCACGTGGATCTCCGGCAGGAGGCGCTTGAGGCGAATGCCGAGCTCGACGCCGTCCACGTCGGTATCGGGAAGCATGTAGTCGAGCACGGCGGCCGCGGGCCGGATGTCCTTGACCAGCTCGAGCGCGCCACGCGCGGTTTCCGCGGTGACCACTTCATAACCGGCCCGGGTCGATTGAGCCTTAAGCAACTGCAGCAGCTCGCGGTTGTCGTCGACGATCAGAACGGCGCCGCGAGGTTTTTGGGGCGCCGCGCCATGCTCAATGGGATGCAGGAACAGGCGCTCGCCGTCGGCGCTGATATCGGCCCGGATGAGCGAGCCGGGCCCCACGCCCTCCGAGGCGACCATGGTCGCCAGGGGCTGAGTCAGATAGCGGTGCACGGTGCGCTTCAACTCGCGGGCCCCGTACTCCTTGCTGGTTCCATGGTCGAGGAGGAATTGCCGGCATTCCGCGGGCACCTCGATTTGAAAGCAGCTCTCCCCCAGCCGGGTGTTGACGTGCCGCTGCAGCTCGCTCAGTTGCAGATCGAGGATGGAAGCCAGAGAGGCCTTGTCCAGGGGCTGATAGGTGACGATGGCGTCCATGCGGTTGACGAATTCCGGCGAGAACTTCTTGCGCACGGCGGCCAGCCCGATGCTCTCCAGTTTGCGCGACAGATCCTGAGGCTCCTGGGATTGCCCGGCTCGGAATCCGAAGGCCGGTTGAAGCTCCTTCATCATCTCCCGCGCGCCCAGATTGCTGGGGAGGAAGATGAAGCTCCGTTCGAAGCTGACCGAGGTGTTGTCGCCCAAGTGCAGCGTGGCGCGATCGAGCACGCCCAGCAGCAGCCGGACCAGGGCCGGGGCGGCCTTCTCAATCTCGTCGAACAGCACTACCGAGACATCGCAGTCGCGCGTGGTCACGTCATTGAGCTTCTGCTGGGTGATCATGGGCTGGGTCTCGCGGTGACCCAGATAGCCCGGTGGAGCGCCGATCAGGCGCGCGATTTCATGATCGCCCTGAAACTCTCCGCAATCCACTTTCAGAAAGCGGGAATCGGAGCCGTGCAGGACCTCGGCGAGGACCTCGACCGTGCGGGTCTTGCCCGTACCGGTCGGTCCCAGCAGCAGGAAGACGCCGACTGGCCGGCCTTCCGGCGCCAGTCCCGCCTGGTACATCTGCAGATATGGGACGATGAACTTGAGCGCCGCCGATTGGCCCACGACCTTCTGAGACAACAGCGACACTAACTCGTGTGGAGTCCGGGCCTTGCTCTTCACAGGCGCCTCCCCCCGCGCTTTTCTCGACGCCGCCGGTTTTGGATCGCTCAACGGACCATTCTACATCGATACGGTCTTAGGCTCCAGTCCCACTTTGGCTAAGAGTACGTACAGGACGAACCCTGTCGCGAAGCTGTATACCACCGCGGGTTGCGCTATCTCCTTGACAGCACCGGAAACGGGTAGGAAGGGAATGATGCCGACCAGGAATCCGACTGCCCAGGCGCCGTAGCCGGCGAAGTTGATGCCCTCGCGCGGGCCGGCCCACTTCTTGCCGGAGAGCAGGTAGTCGGCCGCCATCGCTCCGCAGATGGGTCCGAAGGAGGCGCCGACAATGGTGAAGAAGCCAATGAGGTTCTCGGCCACGCCGCTCACCGCCAGGACGATGGACACGGTCACGCCCGCCATGGTCGATCCAATGCGCGGCACCCCCGGGATCATGGTGGAGAAGCTGTTGCCGGCGATGAAGGCGCAGAAGCAGGCCGGAGGGATGGAGGCGATGGTGAAAAGGAAGAACATGGCGGTCCCCAGCAGGCCGCCGATGGCGGCGATCACGGCGTCGTAGTCATAGCTGGCCAGGTTGGGCATCATGGCCTTGGCGCCGGCCACCGAGAGAATCGGCAGACCGCCGGCCACCATCACAGCCAGGGCGATTCCCACCAGTCCACCCCATTTCACGTCGCGCTGGTCCCGTGCGTTCATTCCGAAGTCGGCGCCAGCCGCGCCGGCCGTGGCGAAGAAGCCGATCACGATGGCGATCAGGGTCGTGAAGCCCCCGAACTCATTGGGCTGGGGGGGCGTGTACTGGCCAATGCCCCCGGCGGTTTTGGCGAATACCACCAGCAGCATCACCAGCGGGATGAGATTCAGATAGATCGAAATCCTGGCCACGTATTGGATCCCCATCACGCCGATGTAGGCCATCGAGTAGCCCCACAAGAGCCCGACCAGAATGAAGGGAACCGTACCCGGTTTGGCGTCCATGCCAAAGCCGCTGAGAATGAACTTGGTGGAAAAGAACGTGCCCACGGCAAACCAGCCGACTTGCAGGAGCCCCATCAGCAGGCCGGGCATGGCGTATCCGCCGGTGGTCCCGAAGGTGGAGCTGCCGACCACGTAGAGCGGAAACCCGGTCTTCATTCCCAGCATTGCCGGGACGTAGTAGTAGAGCGCGTAGCTGAGCAGGCCCGCCACTGCCAGCGCCAGCAGGCATACTCCCAGGCCGGCTTTGGTGATGGTGGGGCCGGCCATCTGGTTGTAAAAGGCGATCCAGAGGAAGACGCCGGCGTAGCTGGGGGCGGTGTTCACGTACCAGGGAGCGCGGTTAGAGGCGGGATTGGGAACGGCTTTGGCGATGTAGTCGGGCAACATGGCCAGCCAGTATAGCAGGGTCTGGTTGTTGGGGGAGCCGGGACGCTACGCCGACTGCAGCACTTCTTCGAGACTGGACGCGTCGAGCAAGCGCAGTCCCCAGTTCTCCAGGGTGGCAAGGTCCGCGGCCTGTAGTCTGGCTACAGCTTGTTCCGGAAGCGGGCCAAAACGCCGTTCGAGCTGCCGGCTGAGCAGAGTGAGAGCCTCCCTCTTGGCGCCTGCCTTTTCCCCTTCCTCGTGTCCCTGCTGGTGTCCTTCCTGGCGTCCTTCCTGGCGCTGCTTTCGAACCAAGTCCCGGATGACGTCGTTCTCCATCAGATTGATCGTGACCGGCATTTCTGCCTCTTCTTGGGGAGAGCCGCTATGCCGACCGCAGCGCTTCTTCGAGGCTGGCCGCATCGAGCAGGCGCAGTCCCCAATTCTCCAGGGTGGCAAGGTCCGCGGCCTGTAGTCTGGCCACAGCTTGTTCCGGAAGCGGGCCAAAACGCCGTTCTAACTGCCTGCTGAGCAGAGTGAGAGCCTCCCTCTTGGCGCCTACCTTTTCCCCTTCCTCGTGTCCCTGCTGGTGTCCTTCCTGGCGTCCTTCCTGGAGGCCTTCCTGGAGGCCTTCCTGGCGTCCTTCCTGGCGTCCTTCCTGGCGCCCTTCCTGGCGCCCTTCCTGGCGCTTTTTCAGAACCAGGTCCCGGATGACATCGTTCTCCATCAGATTGATCGTGACCGGCATTTCTGCCTCCTCTTCCAATATAACGCTCTCAAGCTTTCTCAGTCCCGATAGTATCAGAAGCTTCCCCAATGCCTCCGAACGCTCCTCAACCGGAAGGCGGGTAATGCGCGACAGAATCCGGCGAACATCCTCCCGTGTGTCTCGCAGCCGGCACAGGATCGCCAGGAGGTTGTCTTCGACGGCGGGGCTCTCCAGCAGCACCTCGGCGTCCAGCTCGCGGATGTCGGTCATCTGGTACCGGTAAATCAGATTCTGGTGCGCGATTTCGTTGGCCATGCTGAGCGGACGCCTGCCCACATAGAGGACATGCTGGACCGGCGCAACCTGGTACCGCTTGAAAAGCAGCGGATAGTATTCCAGCATTCTCCAGGGCATGCTGGAATCATTGCCGCTCTGCAGTTCCAGATGGTAGAGACGGTTATCCTCGAGCCAGGCGACCAGGTCCAGCCTGCTCAACTTTGTCTTGGGAAGCTCGACGTTGATCCACTCGCGGACCGGGGCTCCCGTCAGCTTCTCCAGAAGCCGTGAATGAGGCGCTTGAAACAAGGCTTTCAGAACAGTGTCAAAATGCATCGCGACGACCTCAGCGTGGCGTGAATCGTGAGAGGCCAAAAAAGGGATTGGGCGAGCGCCTGCCCAGCACG
The DNA here is from genome assembly GCA_016178945.1 of Acidobacteriota bacterium. Classification (GTDB taxonomy): domain Bacteria; phylum Acidobacteriota; class Terriglobia; order Bryobacterales; family Bryobacteraceae; genus JACOSH01. Next base: position 1,086 of record JACOSH010000379.1, on the reverse strand, counting down.
ATTTCAGCGATCTGCTCGCCGATCGCCGCGCCCAGCTTGTAGCCGTGACCCGAGCCTCCGCCGGACAGCAGCACATGCTCCGCCTGGGGATGGCGGTCGACGATGAGGTGTTTGTCGGGAGTAAGCTCATACTGGCAGACACGGGATTCGACCAGCGGCGCTCCGGCAAGCGCTGGAAAGCGGAATCCCAGGTACTCGCGGGCTGCCCGCAGGGCTTCGGGGGATGGCGCGCGATCGCCATCGGTGGGATCGAAGGGCGTGTCGCCGGCGTCTTCTCCGACCTTGAAGCCGCGCCACTCATTGCCGGGGACGCCATAGTATTGCGCCACGGTGTCCCACCAGCAGGGGAAGCGGTCGTCTCCGAATCGGGCGTCGCCGGCGGGCAGTCCGAAGAAGAACACGTCGCGGCGTTGCGGGGTGACGAGGCCGCCGACCACGTCGGGAAACAGCTTACCCAGCCAGGGACCGCACGCGAACACGTAGGCGTCGGCGGTCAGCCGGGCCCCATCGGAGAGCGACAGGCTGCGTAAGTCCGGGTGCGGCACAGCCGCAAGTTGCCGGTATTCTCCGCCCTCGCGCTGGAAGGCTTCGCAGATCATCTGGCATCCACGGCGGGCGGCCAGGTAACCCGCGCCAGGCTCGTAGAAAACCCGATTTATTCCTCCAAAGTGGACTTCCGGAAAGCGGCGGGAGGCTTCGGCCGGGGTCAGGGACTCCAAGGGGACTCCGGCCTCGCGCAATAAGGGCGCTGCGCGGTCATTCAGCGGGTCATCGGGTCCGACCATGCGCAGGAGGCCGGTGCGGCGCAGAAGACCTCGAGGATCTCGCCTCTCGAAATCGCGCCACAACTCCATCGAGCGGAGGGTCAGCTCGACGTAGATGCGGTCGGCATAGAGCGTCCGAATGATGCGGGTTTCGCCGCCCGAGCTGGCGCGGGAATTGCCGGGTCCCCAAGCGTCCAGCAGAGTCACGCGCGCGCCCAGGCGTTGGAGATGCAGGGCTGTCCATCCTCCGAAGGCTCCCGCACCCACCACCGCGACGCGCATCCACGCGAGTATACTACGGGGATGCGAACGGCGCTTCTTT
>JACOSH010000360.1 GCA_016178945.1 Acidobacteriota bacterium | reverse complement strand
TGCTGGTGATGGGCGTCCACACCAACATGTGCATCCTGAACCGGTCGTTCGCGATCAAGCAGATGACCCGCTGGGGCATTCGATGTGTCCTCATCCGCGATCTGACCGACGCCATGTACGACCCCCAGACGCATCCCCACGTCAGCCACGAGCAGGGCACCGAGCTGGTTATCCGGCACATCGAGAAGTACTGGGCGCCGTCGGCGCTGTCGGCCGGCTTGTTGCGGTAGGCCTTACATCGTCAGGCTGCGCGGCGGCCGGCCGCGGCGCGCGCCGGGCAGGGGCGGGGGAGGCTCGGGCGGCGGCGGGGGCTTCTTGGTGCGCCCGTCGACGCGCGCCACGATCATTTCCTCCTTGAGTTTGGCGAACCTGGGAGTGCCTGGCGTGGCGCCGGCCGCCTGGACTTCCGCGTCCGTGATCTCCTGCGCCAGGGCCAGGTACTTCTGAAGGTAGTTCTTGATGCGGTCGTGCACCAGCCTCATCGTCGACTGATAGAGCAGATAGAGGATCTCGTTCCCGGCCGCCTTCGACAACACCCCGTAAACCTGCGAGGGCTTCTTGAGCCGCGCCGCCTTCACCGTGTTCTCCAGCTTCTTGGTGCGCGGCGGCAGATTCTTCCAGGGGGAGACTTCCGTCTTGCGCATCTCGGTGGCTTGGAGCAGGGCCGCTCTCTCTTTCGGGCTGAGCTTTTCAGTCAGCGCGAGGAAGAAGGGGGCCCAGTTCAGGTCCAGGTACCCGGCGTCCGGGGGCAGCAGACGGCGGGCGCGCTCGAGTTTGGCCAGGCCCGCCAGGTTGAGCTTGCCCGCAGCCAGCGCGGAAGAGAACAGGGCCAGCAGGCCCTCCTCTTGTAGCACCCTCACGACCTCCCCGGGATTCGGCTCCTCGGCGATCTGCTTCAGCTCCTCGCAAAGCGCCCGGCGCGACACAAACCGCTCCATCTGGGCCTCGCGAGCGGCCAGATACTGCGACTGGGTGCGCTCCTCGACCGTATACCCGAGGCGGATCTTGAGCCGCAACAGCCGCAACAAGCGGCGTGGATCGTCGTACAAGGAGGTGCTCTGCAGGGCGCGCAGCTCATGGCGGTTGAGATCGGCCAGCCCGTTCATCGGGTCGATCAGCAGGCCGCGAGCGGCCCGGTTCAGCGCCAGGGCAATCGCGTTGACCGTGAAATCGCGGCAGCGCAGGTCCTCCTGAATCGTACCGGGTGTGACTTGCGGTTTGGCGCCGGCGCGGGCGTACTTCTCCTGCCGCGCCAGCGCGATTTGGGCCGTCACGCCTCCGGGGAAAACCAGCTCGACGGCGCGGCGCGCTTCGTCGGTTGACACGATGCGCGCCCCGGACCGGACGGCCAGCGTCTTGGCCATCCTGGTGGCGTTGCCCTCGACGGCGAAATCCAGGTCGCGGACCTGGAAGCCCCCGAGCATGTCCCGCATGGCCCCGCCGGCCAGAAACAGGCTCACATTGCCCTCGGTGGCGACAGCCTGCACTTCGGCCACCACCCGATTCTGGGCTACGCTCAGGTGATTCTCCAGCATGAACAGGTAGTCGCTCATCTCAGGCTCGGGGGTGATGCCGGTCCACGGTCTGGCGCAGCCGCGCCCGCGCCACATGCGTGTAGATCTGGGTCGTCGAGATGTCGGCGTGGCCCAGCATGGTCTGCACGCTGCGCAGGTCCGCCCCGCCCTCCAACAGATGCGTGGCGAAGCTGTGTCGGATCACGTGCGGCGTCAGATGCCGGAAAATGCCGGCCTTCCGGCCATACCCGGCCAGCAGCTTCCAGAACCCCTGCCTCGTCAGCCGGGCGGCGCGCGCGGTGATGAACAGATACGGGCTCGGCCGGCCGCGCAGCAGCTTGGGACGGCCTTCGGCCAGGTACCGCTCCACCGAGGCCAGCGCCGGCCGCCCCACTGGAACCATCCGCTGCTTGTTGCCCTTGCCGGTTGTCCGAACTACCCCGAGGTCGAACTGAAGATCCCCAGTCCGCAGCCCGCATAGCTCCGAAACGCGCAGGCCGGTGGCGTAGAGCAGCTCGAGCATCGACCGGTCGCGAACCCCGTTGGGCTTGGCCGCATCCGGCGCCCCCAGCAGGCGCTCGATCTCCTCGCGGTTCAGGTAGTGCGGGATTCTCTGCCACTGACGCGGTGAGGCCAGGTGCTCGGCCGGGTCCGTGGCCAGAGTCCCTTCCGCCACCAGAAAGCGGTAAAAATTGCGTAACGTGGCCAGATGCCGGGCCACCGACCCCGCGCTCAGGCCTCGTGCGTAGAGCGAGTCCAGGTAGCTCCGGAGGCCGTCGGTACTGGGGATTTCGCCTCTGGCCGGGAGGGATGCGGCGAACTGGCGCAGATCCCGGGAGTAGGCCTCCAGCGAATTGGCCGCCAGCCCCTTCTCCACTCTGCAATAATTGAGAAACGAAGTCACCGCGCCCTCGAGGACGCCCGCGGCGGCGGTTTCCGGCTTGGCTGGCACTGTGTTAATGATACAATACTCGCAAAATTGTTTGAAACAAAGTTCCGAGGGAAGGTAGCGGTGTGGCGGGCTCGACAACCAAGAAAGTGCTGATTCGACGGTTCGACCGGGAGCCGCTGACCGGGTTCGTCAATCCGCTCACCTACCTGCTGGCGGAAGGCATCGAGCTGCTGACCCCCTCGGGAACCGTCTCGGTGGTGCCCTACCCGGACATCAAAACGGTTTGTTTTGTGAAGGATTTCGACTCCTCCGAGCCGGATCAGGAAAAAAAGGTCTTCCAGAACCGCCCCAAGATGGACGGCCTGTGGGTGCGGATGCAACTGCGGGACGCCGAGATCCTGGACGGCATCCTGTCCAACAACCTGCTGCAGCTCGGGGGGGAGGGGTTCACGGTGGTGCCTCCAGATCCTAACTCCAACAATCAAAAGCTGTTCGTGCCCCGCGCCGCGCTGCGCCAGATCCATGTCCTAGGGGTCGTCGGCAGTCCTCTCAAGCCTCGCAAGTCGAAGCCGGTGTCCAAGGATCAGGGTCGCCTGTTCGACTGAGGAAAAACGCTAACGGACCGGAACGGCCGCCAGGTGGCACTCGACCAGGTCCACCCAGGTGTTTTCCACCGTGTTTTGAACGAAGGTGAGGGTCTCGACCGGGAAGCGCTTGGGGTAGGCAAACTCACTCCAGCGCCGGCGGGCCACCTCGGCCAGGCGAGCGGACTGTCCCGGCTGGAGCTCCTGGGCCAGGGTGATGTGCGGATGATAGGGGAAGGGCTCGTGGAACTCCAGCGGGCCGATGTTCATGGCCTCATGCATCGGGAGGAGCCGATCCACTCCGGCGCGGATTCCCAGGTAGACGACCTCGGTGACCGGGAAGATCTCCACGTCGCCGATGGCGATCTCAAAGGGCGGAAAGTCGGCGGCCAGCGACTGGGCCAACTGCCCGGCCTCCTCCACTGTGCCCGAGATGGGGCGCGGCGGCAGCACCGTCACGTGCGCATGGGGTTTGCAGCCGGAAACCATTTCTTTCCGCAGGCTGTCGAGGAACTGGGCGAGGGGTTCCGGGATGTAGGCAACCAGGGCGAAGCAGTTCAGCCTGTCCGCACCGTTGGGGTGGCAGAGCATTCCGTTAAGCGCTCACTCGACGCGGAGCAAGACTTCTTACAGTATACTAAAAGTCTCCCCAGTGCAAGACTTTCTGCGAATCCGCGGTGCGCGGGTCCACAATCTGAAGAACCTGTCGGTAGACATCCCCCACAATCGGTTCACCGTAATTACCGGCGTGTCCGGATCGGGCAAGTCCTCGCTGGCCTTCGACACGGTCTACGCCGAGGGACAGCGGCGCTACGTGGAGTCGCTGTCGGCCTACGCGCGGCAGTTCCTGGAGCGCATGGAGAAGCCGGAGGTCGACGAGATCGACGGCATCGCCCCGGCCGTGGCCATCCGCCAGAAGAACACCTCGCGCAACCCGCGCTCGACGGTGGCGACCTCGACCGAATGCTACGACTTCCTGCGCCTGCTATATGCCCGGGTGGGCCAGACCTGGTGCCCCAGGTGCCATCGGCGCGTGGAGCGCGACAGCGTCGACCAGGTGGCGGGCCGGATGCTGGAGCGCCCGGAGGGCTCACGCTGGTACGTGCTGTTCCCGGTGAAGGACACGGCCAAGGAGAAGCTCTTTGATCTGCGCAAGAAGGGTTTCACCCGCCTCTATCAGGACGGGCGGACCTTCGAGTTTTCCACTCCCGAGTCGCTGCTGGACATCGATTTCTCTCGCCCGGTCTTTGTCCTGGCGGACCGCATCGCCATCGACGCGGGCCAGCACACCCGCATTGTGGACACCGTCGAGATCTGCTATCGCGAGGCGGGCGAGGCGATCTTCGAGGCGGCCGACGGCGGCGAGCGCCTGCGCTTCAGCGAGCAGTTCGCCTGCAAGACTTGCGGGATGGCCTTCGCCGAGCCGGAGCCGCGCCTGTTCAGCTTCAACAGCCCGTTCGGCGCCTGCCCGCGCTGCCAGGGCTTCGGCAACACCATCGACTACGACCTGGACCTGGTGATTCCGGACCGCTCGCTGTCGCTGGCCGAGGGCGCCATCAAGCCCTGGCGCAGGACCGAATACCGCAACTGGCTGCTGCATCTGGAGCGCGCGGCTTCCGGCCAGGTGCGGATGCACGTCCCCTATTCCGAGCTGACCGTCGAGGAGCGCGACTTCGTCTGGCGCGGCGACGGGGAGCCGCGCGGGTTCATCGGCATTCGCGGCTTTTTCCAGGCTCTTGACCACAAGAAGTACAAGCTGCACGTGCGGGTGTTTCTGAGCAAGTACCGCGGCTACACGGAGTGCCCGGACTGCCGGGGCGCGCGGCTGCGGCCCGAGGCGCTCTACATCCGGATCGCCGCGAAGACCCTGGCCGAGGTGGTCCGGATGAACATCGCCCAGGCGCTGGACTTCTTCCAATCCCTCCAACTCTCGCCGGAGGAGACCGCCATCGCCGAAAAAGTCCTGGTGGAGATCCGCCAGCGTTTGAAATTCCTGAACGACGTGGGCCTGGAATACCTGACGCTGGACCGGATCGCCTCGACGCTGTCGGGCGGAGAAGCGCAGCGCATCCAACTGGCCACCTGTCTGGGCTCCCGGCTGGTGGGCGCCTGCTACGTGCTAGACGAGCCTTCCATCGGGCTGCACCCGCGCGACACGCATCGCTTGATCGGGATCCTCCACGAGCTGCGGGACCTGGGCAACACCATTCTGGTAGTGGAACACGACCCGGAGGTGATGCGCGCCGCCGATCATATCGTCGACCTGGGTCCCGGCGCCGGCGAGCGCGGCGGCCACATCGTCTACGAAGGATCATTCCCGGGCTTGACGGCCCAGCCTTCCGGCCTGTCGCTGACGGCCCGCTACCTTCGCGGCGAGGCTCAAGTCACCCTCCCCCGTGACCGCCGCCGGCGCGACCCCCAGCGCCTGCTGTGCTTCGCGGGCGCCAGTGTCCACAACCTCAAGAACCTCGACGTGGAGATCCCGCTCGGCCTGATGGTGGTGATCACCGGGGTCTCCGGCTCGGGCAAGTCGACCCTGGTCCACGACGTGATCTATCAATCTCTGCGTGGGCTGAAACGGTCCGAAGACGAGCCGGCGCCCGCCGACGGAGAGACCGCGCCTCAGCCTGCCCGCGTCGCCTGCCGCGGGGTCCAGGGGGCGGAGCGAATCGACGAGCTGATCATGATCGATCAGTCGCCCATCGGCCGCACGCCCCGCTCCAACCCCATCACCTATGTCCAGGCGTTCGACCTGGTGCGCCAGTTGTTCGCCTCGGTTCCCGAAGCGCGGAAGCGCGGCTACACCGCGGGCCACTTCTCCTTCAACGTGCCCGGCGGACGCTGCGAGATCTGCCAGGGCGACGGGACGGTGAAAGTGGAGATGCAGTTTTTGGCCGATGTCGAGCTGATCTGCGAGGAGTGCAAGGGCACGCGCTACAAGAGCGGCATTCTGGACGTCCGCTACAAGGACCGGAATATCCACGAGGTGCTTCAGCTCACCGTGACCGAGGCGCTGGAGTTCTTCGGCGACGCGCGGCGATTAGTGGCGAAGCTTCAGGTGCTGGAGGACGTGGGACTGGGCTATCTGCGCCTGGGGCAATCGGCCACCACGCTCTCGGGCGGTGAAGCGCAGCGCGTCAAACTGGCGGCGCACCTGGCTCAGGCCACCTCCGAGAAGGCGCTCTACATCTTCGACGAGCCGACCACGGGCCTGCATTTCGACGACATCGCCAGGCTGCTCGACGCCCTGCGCCGGCTTCAGGACCGGGGCGCCACTCTGCTGGTGATCGAGCACAACCTGGAGGTGATCCAGGCCGCCGACTGGGTGATCGACCTGGGGCCGGAGGGCGGTGACGCCGGTGGCCGTATCGTCGCCGCTGGAACGCCCGAGGAGATCGCCAAAGTCGAGGCTTCGCACACCGGGCGCTTCTTGCGGCGGGCGCTGGTGGGGGCGAGCTAACTCCGGCGTTCCGGGTCTTGGGCCTGCTCGACCAGACGGGCCAGGCCCAGGCCGCCCCGCAGCGCGAGCATCCCGGCGAGCTGCTGTTCGGCGATCTCAAACAGGCTGGCCGAGGCCGCGTCGCTGCTGGAGTCACGCTCCGCCTCGCGCGCGGTCTTCAGCATGTGGGCCAGAAGCAGCGCCTCGAACTGGCAGGCCGCATCGCGAAGGTTGGCGGGCTTGCCGCGCTCGAAAGCGCCGCCGGGGAGCAGGGGCAACACGGGGCTCACAGGATCTCCAGGTCGGCCTCCAGGGCGCCGGCCGATTTCAGGCCCTGCAGGATGGCGATGACGTCGCGGGGCGTAGCTCCGATCTGGGCCAGAGCCCGCGCCAGCTCCTCCACGGTCGCGCCGTCCGAGAGCAGGACATGGCGCGTGCGTTCCTCTTTGGCCTCCACGCCCACCTGCGGCACGACTTCCGTCTTGCCGCCCTGGGACAAAGGCGCGGGCTGCGACACCTCGAACTGCGTCCGGATCTCCACACTCAAATTGCCGTGCAGGATGGCCACCGGCGCGATGCGCACCTCCTTGCCCAGCACGATGGTGCCGGTGCGCTCGTTGACCACCACTTTGACGGGGCGATCGGCCTCCACCGACAGCGCCTCCAGTTCGGCCATGAACTCGATCGGGCGCGCCGCGAAATCCGCCGGCGGCCGGACCGCCACC
>JACOSH010000359.1 GCA_016178945.1 Acidobacteriota bacterium | reverse complement strand
CGGGAGTTCGAAGAGATCGGCGAGCTGCATCATGAAGCCGCGGCGGTCCTGCCTCCGGCAAATGAGAGCGCGGAGACTCGCGCCGGGGCCGGCGATGCCTCTGCTCCGGCCAGCGCAGCCGGGAAGCGTTAGACTGTCTCAACCTCAACTTCGATCCTGTGAACCTGGGTTGGACGCGTGGCTTGCGGCGGCTCGAAGTGAAGCTCAAGTACTTCCATCAGGTTGGCAAGAGCCTCTTCTTCGCTCTCACCCTGGCTCGCGACATCGACTTCGAGGCGCTCAGAAACATGCTGGTTCCCCTCGCGACAGACCCTCGCAGCGAATGATCGCTTCACGACAACATTCTTTCACATAGTGGCCGAGGTTCGCACGGAGGGGGGCGCGCTGTTGGCAGCCGAGGCGCCTCCTAGTCGTCAGAACATGTGCCGAGCAGGAACGGGGTTGGAGCATGGGTCTTCGAGATGGAGGAGTCTCTATCGGTATGCTTCCGGCGGCGCTTGACGTGAAGAATCCGCAACGCCTCTTTGGGCGGTTGAGATCACCCTCGCCGAGGCGATGACAGTTCGATCCTGAGAAGCTTGGCAATCGGGATTGTGGGCTGCTACGAGTGCCGCATCCCCGCTCATCGTTTGCGCACACCTCCCTTGCGGCTCATGCCGAGACCCGCCAAGAACAGGTCCGGTGCGTCAATGCGCCGTTCGGAGCGCTGCCGGAAGACGCCGATCTCCAGGAGGTAATCAACGAGCGCCGCGGAATCCTGCGCTGGCGGATGCACCTTCTCATCCGACTTGCTCCAGCCCTCCCAGTCGCGGCTTAGCGACTTCTCCGCATTCTGGCGTGGCATAGGCACACCCTGTCCGTCCATTCGCTCGGCCACGCCGGGCAGCCATGGCAATTCGTGCGTGTTCACCTGGAGGACGTGCTCTTTAGAAACCACGTCGAGAGCTCGGCGCAGGCTGCGGGGATCGAGCAGGCGATTGTAGGCCGCCAACGGCCGCTCCAACTCCTGCTGCGCGGCCTCTTCCACCAGACGCACCAGCGCGCGTGGCATAGCATGGCCGTTACCATCGCGAACGTGGCTCAGCAGCCAATGGAATGTTCGGCCCTTCTTCAGGTCAGCCCCCATGTATTGGCCGGCCAGTTTCTCAATGAACGGACGCGCATCCTCCGCCTTTGCCAATTGCGGCAGCGACCCCAGATCGGGATCCTGGGTGAAACGGAGTCGGCTCTGTTCACAATAGGCTCGCAGTGAATCGCTGCTATTCGCGATTCGCTTTACGAGCATTGCGTAAAGGTTGCGGTCGCTCCAAATTATCTCGGCACGGTTGGCGGCCAGCTTGCTAAGGTCGGCCCCAAAGGACTGTCCGTGGCGGCGGAATAGATCCGTGCGCAGGAAGATCTTGGCGCGAATCCGGCTCCAGCGGCGCGCGTAGTTGGCCCAGAACGCCACCAGCCCGCGGATGGAGCGCACCATGGCTTCCCAGTCATAGCCGCCCAGAATGTCCAACTCGTCGTATCCCACAATGATCCAGCGATTGCTCTCCTCCAGATCCCGATCGAGGCGATCCAGAGCAAGGAGCGGCTCATTTCGCAACTCTCGGAAAGCCCCTACAATGGCTTCCACATCCCCACCGGGCGAATCCAACAGCGCCGGGTTTGTGAACTGCAGCTCCTGCGAAGTTCCCCGAAGCACGCGCACGAGATAAGCAAACCACAGATCGACCTCGGCATCATGATCGCGCTCATGCCCGGCGAAAAACCGCCTCAACCCCGCGTGATCGGCGAAGTCCCGGCCGAGTGGATGCGCCGGCAGCCAAGTTGTATGGCTCAGGTCCAGCCGTCCTAGCCGGGTGCCGGGCTTCACGCGCAAGACTGCGGGCAGCAGGTTTTCAACCACCGCGGCACGGAATAGCTCGCTCTTTCCCGCTCCGCGCGCTCCCACCACAAGCACAACATCCGGATCGAAGGCGCGCACGTGCTCTGCCACAGGATAAAATGTTTGCCGGAAAGTCTCCTTGTCTTCGTTTTCGGCTCTGCCCTGACTACCCATCTTTGCCAGGTCAGGGAGCAGACGTTGGCGCTCATCTTCTGCGAGTCGGCTCACTGTTCCTCCCGAGCGAAACGGCTGGCGATCCGCTCGCCAAGCGCGCGGTATTCAGGGCCTTCGTCGAGCACACTAGCCACCTCGTCCAGATGCCGGATGAACGCGAGCGCCGGATTGTAGCTCAGGGCGACGGGAACATGCGGTGCGTCATCCATATCTGCGTCGCGCACGTACCAGAAGCGGTCCTCGTCTGAATCGGCCGGGTTCTCTGCATAGTACAGTTCAGCAAAGTCGTCGGACGCGGTTGCGGCGAAATCGGCTTTGGCGCGTCTGCCTGTTTCCGGATCCGCCGGAACCATGGCGTGGACGAGCAGGCATTCCCCCTGCGCGCGCCCCTCGCGTAAACGCATCGCACCCAGCCGCTCGATCACGAGACGGAGGCCACCCCAACTCTGTTCCGAATTGCTTCCTAGCAGCATGTACAGGTGGGCCAAGCCGCCTAGCACGAAGCCGGAGGCCTCAGACAGGCCGGCCCGCGCATCTATCAGTATCCAGTTCGGACGGAGATCGACGCGGATGCGATCGAGTAGCATTTGGAGCGGATGATGTTCGCCGAACCGCGGCGGTTCCAGGTCCAGCCGCGCAAGCATGGCTAGATACTGTTGATCGAGAGTTCCGGCACGAAAGACATACACCTCGCCCGGTCCAGTCACCGACTCCCGGGCATAGACATGATAGTAATCCTGAAGGTCAACGTCGCTAACCACACGCGATTCGAGCATGTAGTCAACGACGCCCCACCGAATCGCCGGCCCGGGCAGATCCGCGTCAAACAACCTGTGGATGCCAGGGGCATCCAAATCGAGGTCTAATACAACGATGCGCTCGCCGCGGCGCGCTCGTTGGATGGCAAACGAAACCAGCCCTGTAGTCCGGCCCATGCCGCCCTTAAAGGAGTAGAAGGCGATTACTGGAGGGTAATCGTCTGCGATCGGCCACAGCGGATCTGATGGCGGTCGTAGCCAGAATCCGCGCGAGCGGAAGCGGACGGAGCGGCGCAGACGCGGCTCTATCTCGTCGGCTTCCCGCCAAGTCGTCTCGTATACTTCACGGTCAGGTCCCGGGGCCGCGTCGGCGATCCAGATATCGCCGGACCAGTACGGCCCAAGCCCCTCGCCGAGATCAGCGGTGAGCTTGGCAATTGCGCCTTCCCTCGGCGCCCACACGATCAGTCGGATGCGTAAGAACAGGTCCTCGACTAAGACGGCCCGCTGCACCTCGCCGCGACCTAGAGCAGCACGTAGAATTACTGCGGCGCTTTCACGCGATTCGCTGAAATGCAACATTAGATCACTCCATCCAGTCTCATGGGCAGAACAACCTCAGTGTAAAGCCGCTCGGCTTCCGCTGCCCAAGCCCGCGCTGCTGCCTCATCGACTCCGCCTTCGGCCTCATAGCGAAGACCCGGTGCCCACCCAATCGGCCGCCCCAAGGGCACCGAGTGGATAGCCGGGATCGTGACGTACCTGCCCGAGCGCGTGCCGGGCAGACCGGCCAGTTGTGCCGCCGTTGCGCTGATGCCGGGAAGATGACCTGTGGGATTGCGTCCTTCAACCTGGATGATCAACTTGACGGCGCACTCTACTCCATAGCCCGCCAAATAACCGGCACCGTCCCACCGTGCGGCAGCCAGCAGTGTTTTACTGTCAATCAAATGCTTAGCCGCCGCTGCGGAGAAGTCGTCAGCCACGGTGTGTCCGTTTCGCGTGCACCATAGACAGGGCACGTCTCTCGTACTTGGGCCGATCAGTTGGAGTACCGGCGGACTGTTGGCGCCGTTGCAGCGGGATACGGCGACCAAGGTGCTCTTCAGGGATCAAGCCTACCATCTTCTCATGATATTGCGGACCTAAACCAAGAATGAAAGGGCCACGTGGGCAACGGCGGCGAGCTACCGAATCGACAGGGAGCGACTGGACGACGCAGCATGCCTCCTCTTGTCAGGTGCTGATAGCAGCGGGCCCAAGGGAAACTATCGACGAGCCGGCGCCGGAGCTAAACTACCAGACATAGCTATTTCAAGAGTAATGCAGGCCGAAAGGACCGCCACTTCAATCCTCCCGCCTCACGGCTCCCTCACTTCCACGCGCCCCCGCGCGCCGCCCTTCTCAGGTACTGCCCCCGGCCGGGGCGGCCGTGCCAGACGCCGTCCTCCACCAGCACCTCGCCGCGCGACAGCACCATCCGGGCGTTGCCCTGCACGCGGAAGCCTTCGAACATCGAGTAGTCGACGCGCATGTGGTGGGTCGCCGCGCGGATCACGTGGCTGGCTTGCGGGTCCCACACCACGACATCGGCGTCGCTGCCCGGCGCCAGCACTCCCTTGCGCGGGTAGAGCCCGAAGATGCGGGCCGGCGTGGTGGCGGTCAGCTCGACGAAGCGGTTCACCGTGAGGCGGCCCTGATTGACGCCGTGGTGATAGAGCAGTTGCAGGCGGTTCTCGATACCCGGACCGCCGTTGGGGATCTTGGTGAAGTCGTCCTTGCCAAGCGCCTTCTGATCGGCGAAGCAGAACGGGCAATGGTCGGTGGAAACTACCTGGAGATGGTCCTGGCGCAGGCCGTCCCAGAGCTTGGGCTGGTGATGTTTCTCGCGGAGCGGCGGGGTGAAGACGTACTTGGCGCCCTCGAATCCGGGGCGGGCCAGCTCCTCCACCGACAGCAGCAGATACTGCGGGCAGGTTTCGGCGAAGGCCGGCAGCCCGCGGTCGCGCGCTTCCCGCACCTGGTTCAGCGCATCCTCCGACGAGAGATGCACGATGTAGACCGGAGCGCCGGCGATCTCGGCCAGGGCGATGGCGCGATGCACGGCCTCGGCCTCGGCCGCCGCCGGGCGGGTGAGCGCATGGTAGATGGGCGCGGTCTTGCCCTCGGCCAGGGCGCGCCGCACGATCACATCGATCACGCCGCCGTTTTCGGCGTGCATGCAGATCAGCGCGCCGTTCCGGCCGGTCTGCTGCAGCGCCCGGAAGATGGTGGCGTCATCCACCATCAGGACGCCCGGATAGGCCATGAACAGCTTGAAGCTGGCCACCCCTTCGGCGACCAGCGCATCCATGTCTTCCAGGCCGGCCTCGGGAAGGTCGGTGACGATCATGTGCAGGCCGTAATCGATCGTGGCGCGCCCTTCGGCCTTCTTCCACCAGGCGTCCAGCGCGTCGCGCATCTTGGCGCCGCGCGCCTGGATGGCGAAGTCGATGAGGGTGGTGGTGCCGCCGTAGGCGGCCGCGCGCGTGCCGGTCTCAAAATCGTCCGCCGACGTAGTTCCGCCGAAGGGCATGTCCAGATGCGTATGGGCGTCAATGCCGCCGGGCAGCAGCAGCATTCCCGCGGCGTCGATGACGCGGCCGGCCGCTTCGGCCGGGATGTCCGGAGCGATCTCGCGGATCTTTTCGTCTTCGATCAGCAGGTCGGCGGGAAAACTGGTTTCCGCCGTCACGATGGTCCCGTTGCGAATCAGCGTGGTGCTCATGGCTCATCTCCTGGCCAGCGCCAGCCGGACACCCAGGGCCACCAGCAATGCGCCGGTCACCTGCTCAATACGGCGCCGGACCGCCGGCCGCCCCAGCGCTCCGCCCAGGCTGGTCAGGAAATGCGCCACCAGCGTCAGCCAGACCAGGCCCATCAAGATATGGATCGAGGCCAGCAGCACGGATTTTTGCAGCACCGGCTCGCCCGGCCCGATGAACTGCGGCAGGAAGGTCAGGTAGAACAGCGCCACCTTGGGGTTGAGGAGGTTGGTGAAGAGGCCTTCGGCGAAGCTGGCGCGGCTCGCGCGGGCTTCGACCGCGGGCCGCGCCGCTCCGGAGGCCATCAGTCCCTGGATCCCGATCCACGCCAGGTACGCCGCGCCCATCCACTTGACGATTTCAAAGGCCCGGGCCGAGCTGGCCAGGATCGCCGACAGCCCCAGCGCCGAGCCGACCGAATGCACCAGGCACCCCAGGCAAATCCCCAGCGTGGTCCGGAACGCCGCCGGGCGTCCACGTGTGATAGCATTCTTGGTGACCAGCGCCGTGTCGGCGCCCGGGGTGATGGTGAGCAGCGCGGCGATGCCGATGAAGGCCACCAGTTGCGGATCGAGCATGGCACTCATCATACAACGGACGCTGGTATGCCTTCTCACGACCATGACCCTCCAAGCTGAGATTTACGCCGCCCAGATCGAAGAGTGGCGCCGCGAGCGGGAGCGCAAGCTCACCGCCGACCAGGGCTGGCTCACCGTGGCCGGACTGTTCTGGCTGAAGGAAGGGCCCAATACGGTGGGCTCGGACCCCGGAGTGGACCTGGTGCTGCCCTCGGGCACGGCGCCGCGCCGGGTTGGCATGTTCGGGCTTCACGACGGCAAGACGCGCTTTCAGGCCTCGCCCGGAGTCACCGTCCTGCATGAGGGCAAGGAGGTCACGGTCACCGACCTGCTCCCGGACACCCAGGGCCCTCCGGACCGCATCGCCATCCGTGGCCTGACCCTGCATGTGATCCAGCGCGGCGCGCGCTACGCCATCCGGCTGACCGACAACAACAGCCCGTATCGCCGCGATTTTAAGGGGCTCCGCTGGTTCCCGCCCGACCCGGCCTGGCGCGTCGCCGCGCGCTTCGTGCCCTACGATCCGCACAAGAAGATCCGGATGCCCAACATCCTGGGGGATACCGACGAGGAATTGTCGCCCGGCTACGCGGAGTTCGAGCTGCAGGGCGAGCGCTTGCGCCTGGAGCCGGTGACCAGCGGCGGGCGCCTCTTCTTCGTGCTAAAGGATCAGACCAGCGGCAACGAAACCTATCCCGCGGGACGCTTCCTTTACGCCGATCCGCCCCTGGACGGCCAGGTGATCCTGGACTTCAACAAGGCGGAGAACCCACCCTGCGCCTTCACCCCGTTCGCCACCTGCCCGCTGCCCCCGCGCCAGAACCACCTGCCGGTGGCCATCCGGGCCGGGGAGTTGAACTACCACTAACGCCTACACCCACCAGGCAGCGGCCGGCTGCTCCTTGATCACGATGCCGTTCAGGAACGAGCAGGCCTTGCTCAGCCCTTCTTCCGGCGACAGGATCGAGTCCTCGTGCTCGATTGACAGCACGTAGTCGTAGCCATACATCCGCAGCGTCGAGATGAACTCCTTCCACCACTCGGCGCCGTGGCCGTAGCCGCAGGTGCGGAAGATCCAGGAGCGGTTCTTCTCGTCGGTGTAGAGCTTCATGTCCAGGACGCCCGTCCTGGGCAAGTTGTAGGGG
>JACOSH010000085.1 GCA_016178945.1 Acidobacteriota bacterium | reverse complement strand
CGACAAGGGCGTTTACGCTCGAGCTTTCACCTCCCAAGTCACCTCCAAGAGATGTCGAGTATTACTACGCGGGCACTCAGTCAATTCCCGCGGCCGGACTTTCACCGGCAAGACAAGCAGCCTTATGGGCTGCAAGCAAAGAACGCCAAGAGCGCCAAGAAGAACTTCGGGACGCGCTGCTAAACTAAACTCATGACCCGAAGAGAACTCCTCTGCAACGCGGGACGCGGCTTCGGCGCGGTCGCTCTTTCGGGCATTCTCGAAGCGGCCGGCACGAACCCGCTGGCCCCCCGGACTCCGCCCGCTCCAGCCAAGGCCAAGAGCGTCATCTATCTGTTCATGCACGGCGGCGCCAGCCACGTCGACACCTTCGATCCCAAGCCGGAATTGACCCGGCGCAGCGGGCAGCCGCTCTCGGCGGAGTTGGCCAGGATCATCAAGACCAGCTTTATCCACGACCCCACCAAGGCCGTTCTGCGCGGCAGCCCCTGGCAGTTCCGCCCGGGCGGCACGTGCGGGACGCCGGTCTCGGATCTGTTTCCCCGCGTGCGCGAGCGCATGGACGATATCGCCGTGATCCGGGGCTGCTACGGCGACGCCTTCGACCACGCGCCCGCCATCTACCTGCGCAACTCCGGATCCCAGTTTCCCGGCCGGCCCTGCCTGGGGTCCTGGGTCACCTATGGCCTGGGCACGGAGAACCAGAATCTTCCTGCCTTCGTGGTGATGTCGGACGGCTCCACCAAGTCGGGCCCACCGGCTTACGGCGCGGGCTTCTTGCCCGCGGTCTACCAGGGAACCGTGTTCCGAGGTGGCGAGAATCCCATCCTGTACCTGAAGAATCCCCCCGGCGTTTCGCACGACGCCCAGCGGGAGACGCTGGGATTCATCGGCCAGATCGACCGCATGCACCAGGCGTCCCGCGCGGGAGACTCCACGCTGGAGGCCCGCATCGCCGCCTATGAGTTGGCCTTCCGGATGCAAAGCGCCGCACCCGAGGTGATCGATTTGAGCCGGGAGTCGCCGGCCACCCAGGCGCTCTATGGGATCGGCGATCCGCTGACCGAGGATTTCGGACGCAAATGTCTGCTGGCCCGTCGGCTGGTGGAGCGCGGGGTCCGCTTCATCCAGATCTACTCCGGCACCAACGTCGGCGACGACTGGGACGAGGCCCACAACGACCTGATCGCCTCCCACACCCGCATGGCGGGCAAGATCGACCGGCCCATCGCCGCCCTGTTGCAGGATCTCAAGGCGCTGGGACTGCTGGATTCCACCCTGGTGGTCTGGTGCGGAGAGTTCGGCCGCACGCCCCTGGCGCAGGGCCAGAATGGCCGCGACCATCATCCCTACGGCTTCTCGATGTGGATGGCCGGCGGCGGCGTCAAGGGAGGACAGGTCCTGGGCTCGACCGACGAGTTCGGCGTCCAGGCCGCCGAGCTGCGCGTCGACGCGCACGACGTCAACGCCACGCTCCTGCGCCTCCTCGGCCTGGACCACGAACGCCTCACCTACCTCTACCAGGGCCGCGATCAACGACTCACCGACGTACACGGACAGGCGGAGTTCAGCAGGTTAGTCAGTTAGTCAGTTGGTCAGTTCTCAGCTTTCAGCTCTCAGCTCTGGGGGTCCGCGATCCCGGATTGCTGACACCTAACACCTGACACCTGACACCTACCTGTACTTCGCCGGGATCTGATACTCCACCCCCGCGTAGTGGAACTCTTCCGCGGCGCTATAGCCGGTCCCCTGCGCGCCGATCTCCGCCAGCTTGCGGACGTTGATTTCGACCAGCTTGCCCACGGCGTCGTCGTCGACCCGGTCCAGCAGCGGCAGACGCCTGCCGG
This sequence comes from Acidobacteriota bacterium, assembly GCA_016178945.1. Classification (GTDB taxonomy): domain Bacteria; phylum Acidobacteriota; class Terriglobia; order Bryobacterales; family Bryobacteraceae; genus JACOSH01. Next base: position 5,785 of record JACOSH010000085.1, on the reverse strand, counting down.
TCTCTTGCAGCCGCTGCTGGATGCGCATCGCAAGGGCGTGATTCACGGTCTTGAGCGCCTGTGCGGCCTGAATCTTCTTGGCCAGCATCGGGGCGATGTCCAGCGCTTTGGGCTGTGGCGCAAAGGTTGCCGTGCTTTCCGCTTCGCGGCGGCGCGGGTCGAAGGGCTGGGCGTAGTAATACAACTCCGGCGTCAGGTGCGTCTCCAGACCCACACTGGCGAACGGCGGCTGGAAATTGGCCAGGGACGCCGCGCGGCGCGCTTCCTCGGCGGCCTGGCCCGTGTAATAGCGGTCCAGCACCTCGACATACTCGGCGTACGGATTCGGGATGAACATCACGCCGGGCTTGAAGCTCCGCACGTAGAACATCAGCCGGTCGCGCAGCTCGGTGGGGGAAACCCCGCCCAGTTCCCCGGCGCGGTAGCCGAGCGAAACCACCTTGCCGATCCCCAGGATACGGGCCGCGCGCTCGCTCTCTTCACGCGTGCGCCGCGCCGTCTCCTCCGGCGGCAGGTCCCAGGAATCCTTGTCATCGTTGGTGACTCGAACCAGCCACACCGTCGCGCCCGAAGCGGCCATCCCGGCGATCGTGCCCCCGGCCGCCAACACGTAGTCGGAGGCGTCCGCCGTGATCACCAGGACCTTCTGGTCCTGCGCCAGTAGGCTCATTGCCATACACAGCAATAGTCTTAGTTTCATTGTTTTACAGTGTTACTAGTAATGTAGTTCTTTAGACCAGGAAGGTGGTCGAACTCGTCCCGGTAGAAGTAGACTTCCGCGTACCGGACCCCGTTCTCGCGGCCGCGTTTGCGCGAGATCCACTCCATGTGCCACTCCTCGAAGCGCACCGCCGCTTCCTCGTCGGTCAGCCCCTTCACTTCCGGGATCTCGATTTGCGCGCGCACCGCCCGTGCCATGGCCGGACTGGCATACACGTTGCGATGCGTCGAGTAGGCCTTCATCTTCTTGCGCACCTGGCTCTCGGTGAGCTCCATGGCGACATTGGGCTCGTGCCCCTTGCCGTAATCGACCCGCGCCTTGAAGAACAGGTAGGGCACGCGGTGCGGCTTCAGGCCCAGCTCGAAGTGCTCCGGGTGGACGTTGGCCAGTCCCGCCATCCAGTAGGCCTCGGCCAGCGCGCGCGCCACCTTGCGATGGTCGGGGTTGCGGTCGTAGTGCGCCCAGGGGTCGTGCCCCAGCACGGCGTCCGGCCGGTGCTTGCGGATCAGCAGGATCAGTTGGGCCCGCAGCTCATTGAGCGGGATCGAGTCCATGTAGTCGTTGCGCCAGTTCAGGCCGTGGACTCCCTCCATTCCGAGAATGCGGGTCGCCTCCAGCGACTCCCGCAGGTTGATCATGTCGTTGTGCGGATAGCCGTGCGCGCCGTCCTTTTCGTCGTTGGACGCGCGCACGTACCAGGCGCGGTGGCCTTCCTCGACGAAGCGCGCGATCAGCCCGCCCATTCCGTAGTCGGTGGTGTGATCGTCGTGATGCGGCTCGATCACCAGCAGCGTCCGGCCCGGCGGTATGCGGCCCAAGGGCAGCGGCTGTGCGCCCAGGACGCCGGCCAAGACCAGGGCGATGAGGAGCCGCATTATTTTTTCTCCGCGCTTCCCAGGATGTAGTCGCGCAGCCCCGGTACATCCCGCCACTCGTCGAGATAGCGGCACACCTCGGCGTACTTCACGCCGTTCTCCTTCCCGCGCTGGGCCGAAATCCAGATCATGTGCCACTTCTCCAGCTTTTCGTTAGCCTGCTCGTCGGTGAGGCCGTCCAGCTCCGGAATGGTCAGTCCCTGGGCGTCCAATTGCCGGCGCAGCGCCCGCGCCGCCGCTGGATTGTAGCGTACGTTGGCATGCGCCCAATAGGCGCCGGCCTTGCGCTGTACCTGGCCGTCATCCAGCTCGATCGCCGCGTTCGGATCGTGCCCTTTGCCGTAATCGTTGCGCTGCGTGTAGAACAGGTGCGGCACGCGGTGCGGCGCGAGCCCCGTCTCCAGGTGTTCGGGATGGATGTTGGCGAGTCCGGCCATCCACACCGCTTCGCCCGCCGCCCGCGCCACCTTGCGGTGATCCGGGTTGCGGTCGTAATGACCCCAGGGGTTCCAGGAGATCACCACTTCGGGCCGGTGCTTGCGGATCAGCAGAATCAGTTGCGCCCGCAGCTCGTTCAGCGGGATCGAATCCATGTGGTCGTTGCGCCAGTTCAGGCTCAAGACCTCCTTCACTCCCAAGAACCGCGTGGCCGCGATCGCCTCTCGCAGATTCGTCTGATCGTTGTTGCCCCAGCCGGCGCCGCCGTCCTTCTCGTCGTTGGTTACGCGCACGAAGTACACGGTGTAGGCGGCATCGCTCATTTTGGCGATGGTTCCACCCAAGCCGTATTGCCAGGTGTGGTCGTCGTGGTGAGCCAGGATCACCAACGCGGTCTTGCCGGGCGGGATCGGCAGCAGCGGCAGTTGGGCGCCGGCCGCCGACGCCAGGAAGATCGCCGCCAGGACCCGGTGGATCACTGAATCATGATACACTCCTACGCGATGCGCAGACGGGAGTTCCTCGGGGGCGCGGCCGCCGCCGTGGCTCAACCGGATCCGAAGAACATTCTGGTGGTGACGGCCGCCTCCGGCGATTACATCCTGGCCGCCGGCGGCACGCTGGCCGCTTTGATCCGCGAAGGCTGGAAGGTGAACGTCGCGCAGTTTGGCAACGACGAGAAACTCTCGGCCGGCCTGAGTCCCGCCCAGACGCGGCTGGCCAACGTCGAGGAGGCCAGAGCGGCCGGCAGGCTGCTGGGAGTCGCCGACACCGTCTACATGGGGCATAAGAGCGGCGAGCTGGGATACACCTCCAGCACCGAGATGCGCCAGCAGTTGTTCGGGCTGATTCGCCACTTCAAGCCCAAGACCATCTTCATCCCCGATCCTTACGTGCACTATCAGGAGGACCGGGACCAGTTCTGGACCGGCAAAATGGCCGAAGAGGCCTGGGGCTACAGCGGCGGCGGGACTTTCGCCAACGACCTTACGCGCATGGGCTTCGGCCCATATGGCGCGCCGGAAGTCTACTACTACGCGGTCGGGCGCCCGTATCGCGGCGGGGAAGGCGGCGACGGGCGCGCCCGGTTCGTGGCCCGCGATATCGGCGCCACGCTCGAGCAGAAGATCACCGCGGCCGAGCTGTTGCACACGCGCAACCGGCTGTACGCGCTCCAAGTGTCCCGGCGGCTAAGACAGCCCCCGGGGGATGACGGCGCCGCGGCGGGCCTGGTGCGCGAGTACCTGACCGAGCTGGCCGAAACCATCGGACGCAAGCATGGATTTCGCCATGGAGAGGAGTTCAACCATGTCGGCGGGACGGAAGGGATTCCCGCGTATGTTCTGGAGCGCGCCGTTCCGAAGCGCTAGCCTGCTCTTCTGGGTCCTGTGCGCCGCCCTGCCGGCCCAGGAGACGCCGTCGAAGGGCCCGGTGCTGGTGGCCACGGCCGGGGCGCGCGACTACCTGTTCGGCGCCGGCGGGACGCTGGCTCGCATGATCGACGAAGGCCGGCCCGTCTACATCGTGCAGTTCGGCAACGACGAAAAGGACTCGGTGGGCCTCAGCCCGTCGCAGACTCGCCTCAACAACAACGCCGATGCCGAGCGCGCCGCCAAGGTCCTGGGCGCGAAGGAAGTCCTGAATCTGGGCCACAAGAGCGGCGAGCTGGCCTACATCTCCTCCAGCGAGATGCGCAACCAGCTCATGGCTCTGATGCGCCTCTACAAGCCCGAGATCCTGTTCTTTCCCGACTGGTACGTCCACTACATCGAGGACGATGTTTACCGGGTCGGGCGGATGGCCGAGGAATCGCCCTACGGCGGCGGCAGTTACTTCCTCCAGGAGCTGACCTACATGGGCTTCCCCGGCTACGCGGCGCGCGAGTATTACTTCTATTCGCCCTATCGCCCCTACCGTCCGCGTGAAGGCGGCGAGGGAAAAGCTCAGATGAAGCACGTCGATATCGGCGCGGCCTTCGAGCGCAAGGTCCGGGCCATCCTGGAGCTGAAGACCGCCAATCAGCGCTACGCGGTCGAAACGCGCAAGCGCCTCGAGCTGGCCGGAAAGCCCACCGCGGCGTCCCCCGGCGACCTGGTCCGCGCGTACTTGGAAGAGCTCGCCGCAACCGTGGGCCGCAAGCACGGTCTCCGCTACGCCGAGGAGTTCAATCACCTGGGCCAGGAGCGCGGCATCCCCGAGCACATCCGCGAGCGCGCGCGCTGAGGGGCGGGACCCGGGCAGCATCGGGAATTCCACCGTCTGGCTGGCAGGTCGACCGGCGCTCCACGGCCTTCACGTCGGCCGCCTTCGAAGAATACTCAGTCGCTCGGCTCCGCAGCGCCAAAGGCCGTTCCCACTCGTCCCTTGTGAAGAGCAGCCTTCGGCGCGCCACCTCGAGATAGAGGAATGGACTGGCAAGAAAGCTACGCACGCGATCAGAACTCCGGCGTCAAGGACTGTCCAGCGAGCCGCGCTCTACCGGGCCCCACGCCGTTCCGCGACTTCGCGCTCGATCTCGCGCCGGCTCAGAGGCTTCAGGCCTGACGCGGCAATCCGGTCGCTGATCTTTCGCAAATCCCCGCCCAGCTTGGAGACGGCCGGCTTGGATGGCAGCCCGTTTCGTTTCACCAAAGAACTGTCGCCTGTCCGCGCCATGGCTCCATTGTAACGCCGATCCAACATGCCCTCTGATAACAAGCTCGAACTCGTCGTCGAAGTGGATCGATCAAGAAGCGTCAACGCCGGTCTGTCGAGCATGGAGCACGATTTACGGCATCACAGCCGGCACGGTGAAGGGCGCAGCGGCGGGCAACCTCATTGCTGAGCCAATCAAGAAAGCTCTTGAGTGGGCGAAAGAAGGGACCATCGAAGCGGGGGACCACGCCGTGCATACCGGCAAGATAGGGATGTCGATGGTTGGTCCTCGCCCATGCTCACGGCGTGGCTGAGCAAGGCTGCGAAGGCTAGACCGGCTCATGACCGCGGACATGAGCCTGTCGAAAAGCAGCGGGGCTGGCGAAGGCCGGCAAGGACGCCGCCGCGATCGAGAACATCCCGCCGGGCGACGCTCTGGAGAAGCTGGGCATTGCTATCCAGGGCCATCGAGTCGTGCGCGTCGCGACTCCGTTATGTCACTCTGCGGGGCTAACTGAACAGGCAGACGACCTTGACGAGCGAGGACCGGTGGATGGACTTGCTCGGCTTTTCTGTTGTGACAAGCTGATGGGCCTTCAGTAGATGGGCGGCGGCGATGTGGAGAGAGTCCATCGGGCCTACTCCCGACCTTGCCGCTTCCTTCTCGCCGAGAATGAAAATCGCCTTGAGGTCCCTCGCGACCACAGCGCGGGCGAAAAACCTCTCATAGAAACGGGTCTCATCCGTCTGCTTGCTAAAGATCGCTTTGGGCAATACCTCGAGACGCACAAACGGGCTCGTCAGGAATATCCGGTCTGGGTCTTCCAAAGTTTGTAACGCCACATCTCTGAGGTGGGAAGGGCCGTTGAATGCTGCGATCAGGACGCCGCTATCGAGAAATGTTCGGAGCGGCCGGGCCACTACCGCAATCCCCGGTACTCCGCGATTTTTCGTTCCAGTTCCCGCCGATTAAGCTGCTTGCCACCCGAGGCCAAGTAGGCGTCCGAAATCTTGCGGAGCACTCGCCCCAGCTCGGACACCCGCTCGTTCGGCGTGGCGCCGTTCTTCTTGACCGGCGTTTTTCGCCCTGCTCTTGCCATAACCTCATTTTACCCCT
>JACOSH010000349.1 GCA_016178945.1 Acidobacteriota bacterium | reverse complement strand
TCTTGGCCGGCGGTGACGGCCAGGTACTGCTTGCCGTTGAGCAGGTAGCTGACCGGGCCCGAGATGATGGGGCCGCCGGTCTGGAATTTCCAGAGCAGATCGCCGCTGCGGGCGTCGAGCGCGATCAGATACCCGAAGCCATCGCCGGTGAACACCAGCCCGCCGGCGGTGGCCAGCATGCCGCCGCTGGGCGACGACAGCATGCGATAGCGCCACTTGACCTGCGCGGTCGCCGGATCGACCGCCACCACCGAGCCGCTGTTAGGCTCGTGCGGCACGCCGTCCACGGTGCTCAACTGATACCACTGCCCTTCCACGTAATCCTGGCGTGTCTTGTAGTAGATGTGGCAGCCGTCGGTGGAGCCGAAGTAGTGCAGTCCGGTGAGCGGGCTGTAGGCGGTCGGTTGCCAGTTGTGGCCGCCGCCCAAGCCGGGACAGGACTTGTTGCCCTCCTCGGTGGGGTCCTGGCCCTGCGCCAGGATGGGCTTCCCGTTGGACCTGATGCCGGAAGCCCAGGTAACCTGGGTGTACGGTTTGGCCGCCAGCAGCTCGCCGGTGGTGCGATCCAGCGCGTAGTAGAATCCGTTGCGATTGGCTTGCAGAATGGCCTTCACCTTCCGGCCCCGGATCATGAGGTCCACCAGCGGCAGGTCCTCGGTGGCGTCCCAGTCGTGGACGTCATGAGGGGTAAATTGATAGTGCCATTTCAGCTTGCCGGTGTCGGCGTCGAGCGCGACCAGGCTGCACGTGTAGAGATTGTCGCCGGGCCGGACATCCCCGTTCATATCGGGACCGGGATTGCCCGTGCCCCAGTAGATCAGGTTGAGCTCCGGATCGTAGGAGCCGGTGACCCAGGCCGATCCTCCGCCACGCAGCCAGGAATCGCCGCCCCAGGTGTCGCCGCCCGGTTCGCCCGGGCCTGCGACGGTCCAGAAACGCCACGCCCGCTGGCCGGTTTCCGCGTCATAGGCGTCGATGAAACCGCGCGTACCGAACTCCGCGCCGGCGATGCCGACCAGGATCTTGTTCTTCACCGCCAGCGGGGCAACCGTCGCGCTGTACCCTTTCTTGTAGTCGTCGATTCTCTTCTCCCAGACGACGCTGCCAGTCTTCGAGTCAAGCGCCACCAACGTGGCTTCGAAGTTGACCTTGTAGAGCTTGTCGCCCAGGGCGGCAAAACCGCGGTTGACCGTGCCGCAGCAACCGGTGGCTTCCTTGGGTACGGGCTTGGAGTAGCGCCAGATCTGGCGGCCGGTGAGCAGGTCGAGCGCAAAGGCGCGGTTGGCCGTTGCGGTGACGTACATCATGCCGTCGAAGATCAGGGGGGTGGCCTCCATGTTGCCCATGCCGGCCTGGTGGATCCATTTGGGCGTCAGCGCGGCGACGTTGCCGGCGTGGATCTGGGCCAGGTCCGCGTACCTCCAGGCGGCGTAGTTCTTGCCGTAGGTGAGCCAGGTTTGCGAATCGCTCTGAGCGGCCAGCAACTTCTGGGGCGTAATGCCGCCGTCGGCGGCCAGCGCGGCGAGGGGGAGGAGCAGGCATCCCAGTTTCATCGCCCACCGCCCTGGCGGCCCAGCGAATGCAGGTACGCCACCACGTCATCCAATTCCGCCGGCGTGAACAGCTTCCCATAGGTGTCCGGCATCAGCGATTTGAACTCGCGGGTCATGGTCGCGACGTCTCCTTTGAGGAACGAGTAGAAGCTCTCCTGCACGTCCATGAATTGAGCGGAAAAATTGTCAAAGCCGCGCTGGACACCGGTCAGCTTCTTGCCATCACGGGTGACGACCGAGATGGTCGGATAGCCCGGCGTGATGTCCGCATTTACATCGACAACGGCCTCGCGCAGGTACTTCAGGCTGCGAATGCGCCCGGCCAGGCTGAGATCCGGTCCCATCCTCCCTCCGCGCGTACCCACGCGATGGCACTGCCCGCAAGCGCCCTTGCCCCAGAACAGCTTCTCGCCCGCGGCGCGGTCGCCGCGCACCGGCTCCACGTCGCGACGCGCGACCGACCGGATATAGGCGACCACACGCCAGATGTTCTCCTCGCCGAGCGAAACCGAGTAGGAAGGCATCTCGGTGCCGGCGCCGCCCTCCCGGATCATGCGGTGCAGGTCGGCGTCCTTGTCGCCCGCGTTATAGACGCCGCGCGTGAGGTCCGGTCCGCGCCCGCCCTCGGCCTTGATGCCGTGGCACGGCGAGCAGTAGATGCGGAAGATACCGCGCCCGGCCTCGGCCGCCTGAGGATCGTTTTTGAAGGGATTTTCCTGAGCCGGGGCCAGACCCGAGGCCAGCACGAGGGGCAACCAAAGGGATTTCACGCAAGCAGGATACTGCGCGGGTTTGAGCGGTGTCAAATCAGGGGCGCTTGGGCGTGGGCCGGCGGGCGGGCCCCCCTTCCCAGCGGGGATCGCCGGTGGCGCGGTAGTTGGGGGGCAGCTTGTCCCAATCAAGGCGCGCCAGGCCATTCAGATCGTAGACCACTTTGCCGTCGCGCAGGGTCATCTCGCAGACCAGCTTGCGCGAGCCGCGCAGGCGGGCGCCGTGCATGTCCAGAAATCCGAAGTTACCGTTCTCCATCCGCAGCACGGCCAGATCGGCCGCGGCGCCCGCCGACAGGTGCCCCAGTTCCTCGTGATGGATCTCTCGCGCCGGGTTCCAGGTGGAGCGCAGAATCACGTCGTCGAGCGAAAGCCCCAGAGCCAGAAACTTGTCCATCACGTTGAGCATGTCCTTCATGCCCGCGTTCATGCTGCCGGTGTGGAGATCGGTCGAGATGGAATCGGGCAGAAAACCCTCTTTGACCAGCGGGACGGCGACCCGCCAGACAAAGCTGCCGCCGCCATGGCCGACATCGAAGATCACCCCGCGTTTGCGCCCTTCCAGCAGGGCGGGGTTCAGAAACCCCGACTCGCCCTGCTCGCCCCGCAGTCCGGAGTAGACGTGGGTGTAGATGTCACCGGGACGGAGCTTGTTGCCGACCAGCTCGCTCACCGGGCGCTGCTGGCGGTTGGATCCAAAGTCGACCATCACGGGAATGCCGGCGATCGTGCCGGCTTCGACCGCATGCTCCACCGGCGTCCACTCGGGCCCTCCATAGTGGGCGGTCTTGATCCCGACAATAAGACCCTTGTGACGCAGGGCCATCTCGGCGGCCGGCTTGGCCTCCATGTCGGAAAGATCCTGCTCGTACTTGCCGCCGCGCATGCCGTGGCCGACGATATTGAGGAACGCCAGCACGCGCGTCCGGGCCCGGTCGATCACGCGATCCTTGAACTCCTCGAAATTGCGCCAGCCCGCGCAGCCGGCGTCGGCGACGGTGGTGACGCCGGCGCGAAACGTGAAGCCGTCCGGATAGACACTGTTGTCGCCGGCATAGGATCCCCGCTCGCCGCTGCCGGCGAAGACATGCACGTGGATGTCGATGAGGCCGGGCGTCACGTAGAGTCCGGTGACATCGACTACCTTGAAGGCTTGCGCCGGGTCGATGCGGGCCGCCACTTCGGCGATCCGGCCGTTTAGGATGGCCACGTCGCGCACGGCGCTTACCTTGTTCTTGGGATCGATGACGTGCCCGCCCTGAAGCAGCAAGTCATACTGGGGCTGAGCCTGCGCGGCGGCGGTGAAGGCCAGCGCGACCGTCGCAGCGGCGAGTTTCACAGGGCCCTCTGGAAGGGATGCCTCGTGGCGACCCAACGGGCTTGCAAATACTCGCCCATCTCGAGCGTCCCGGCGATCTCGCCGCCGGCGAGCTTGCCGGAAAACTCGAACATCAGGGAGTCGCCATGGCGCTCGGTGTACGCGCTGGAGAGCCGGACCTGGTCGCCCTCGATCGAGCCACCCAAATCGCGGGAGACGAAGTCGCCCTGATGCGTTCCCTCGATGACGCCGCCCTGCTGTCTCAAATGCAGCACGTGATCGGATGCCGAGGCCAGGTACTCGATGCGTACGTCCCACCGTCCTGTCAGATCGGCCGGCGGCGGATCGGTCCGGGCGGGCTCCTGCCGGGGCGGGTTGGAGAGCACCGCATAGAGCCGGTCCGCCACGACTTTCTCGTCGCCGGGCGACAGCATGTAGGGGACGACGGAGACGCCCGTCTCGGCGCCGGCGCCCCTTTCTCGTCCCGTGGGCAGCGCGATCCGGGGCTCGGTGGTGTAGAGATGCTTGGCGACTGCGCCGCCGCTGATGCCCAAGCGCGCCGCATCCCAGCGGATCGAGAGCGAAGGGGTCTTGTTGGAGAGTCCGGAAGGCTCCCGCACCGAGGCGGCGACGCCAGGAACCGCCGACACGCACTTGGCGATGTGATCCAGCCAGGAGAGCCACCCGTTCCACTCGGCCTGATGGTCGCGCTTCATCCACATCTCGACGGCCATCAACATGCCAATGGCCTCTTCTTTGCCGATCTTCATGGAGCGCGCATAGCCGTGATGGGGCGAGCTGTGAACCCAGGCGGCGCGCACCAGGTCCTTGCGGCCGAGCAGCAGGCCGGCGGTCTGCGGACCGCGGATGCACTTCCCGCCGCTGTAGGCCACCAGCGCGGCGCCGCTCTCCAGATGGACGTTGGGGACGGTCAGGATCTCGGCCGCCGCGTCCACCAGGACCGGCACATCTTTCTGCTTGGCCAGTTGGGCGATCGCCTTCGTGGACAGCGGACCGTTGTCCGCCTGCGGGCCGGCCAGGATGTAGACCATCGCGGTGCGGGGCCCGAAGGCCGCCTCGAGCTCCTGGGCCGTTCCGGCTTCGACCACTCTCACGCCCACCGATCGGACCGCGGCGTCATAGACGTTGCGCGAGTGCCTGGGGATGATCACCTCGTCCCGCGGAAACCCGCTCAGGTTGGGGATTCGGACGTGGAGGTCCGGATTGCCCCCGGCCACGCAGGCCGCCGTGGCATGGGTCAGGGCCGCCGAACAGCCGCAGGAGACCATGCCCCACTCCGCCTGGGTCAGCCGGGCGAGCCGCTCACCGACGGCTTCCATGAGCTCGTCGATGTGGACGTGGTGTTGCGCGGCCTCGGCCATGGCGGCCCGCACCTCGGGAAGCATCAGCGATCCGCTGATGATGGTGAAGGTGCCGCGGGCGTTGATGAGGGGCCGGACCCCGATGGACTGATAGAGATCCGGGCCGAGCTGAAGCCCAACGGCCGGCGCCGCCGCCAAGCGGTTCCGGAACAGGGCGGGCAGAGCGGCGAGAGTCGAGCCGCGGAACAGGTCGCGGCGGCCCAGGGTGTTCTTGAAGAATTCGTACATTTCGCTTACCTCTCCAAATCGATCACAACGTATGATTTCATTGCGGTCAGGGTGAACTCAGTGGCCTCCGGCCCTGCTTCGTAGTCCACCAGGGCGGCATCGGGCACTCCGGACACGCTCAACTCGTGCCTGGGATAACGTCCCAGCACCCGCACCCGGAGACCATTCACCGGACGCGAGGCCCCTGCATAATTGAGCAAGTGGACCCGCAGGCGGCGGCCATCTCCGGCCAGCCGCCCGATGACCACCTCGCTCCCATAGATGCGGAGCGCGCGCTTCTCATCGGTCAGATCGGAGCGGATCTTCTGCGCGGCCTCGGCTGGGTTCGACGCTCCGGTGAAGGGAACGGTCAGGTCCAGGAGCGGGTCGGGCGCGGTGACGATCCGAAACAGCAGGTTCTTGCGCACCAGCAGTTTCATCACCTCGCCGGCCTGCGGAGTGCGGTCGTCGATGAATCCGATATTGGCCACAGCCGGCAGGCTCGTGTTCTTCAGACGGCTGAGGAATTCCAGCATGCGCGCCAGCGGCTCCAGGCCGGCCAGATCGGTGTGGACCATCGCCTCGACCCCGTACATGAAGGCTTCGGCGGCGGCCAGCGCCGAGACCGCGCCCGGCGCTGGGTAGTAGTACCGGCCCGCCGGTTGCCGCATAAACTGCCAGCCGTTGCAGTCCACCCAGGGGCTGCGCGTGGCAGAGGCCAGGTTGGCGCGCATCTGCACTCCCGGCGCGGCCAGCTTCACAGCGCTCCCCGGTTCCGCCACACGGATTGCGAAGCCCGGCTGGCTCTTCCAGGCGGCCTCCAGCGAGGGCGGCACCGCCACCTGGGTGATGGACGCCTGCTTCAGTTGGCCGGCCGTCTCGGGTCCTTTATCCCAGAACAGAGAGGGCAGCAGGGCGGCGAAGCACAGCAGCAGCGTCACAGCTCGATCTCTTTCCGCCGGATTTGCGCCACGTCATAAACTCCCAAGCCCAGTTGGGAGGCGTATTCCACGTGGCCCGGCTCGCGGATGAAACGGTTGACCTCGGGGTCCACTTCCCGCTCGAACTTGATCCGCGCCTTGGAGCGATCCCAGATGGAGGGCGCGCCTTCGGCCTTCCGCTTCTGCTCGATGACGTCGATGAGGAGACGATCCATGGCCACCGGATCCGTTCCGAACATCATCTGCTTGGGGTAAAAGCGGAACTTGGGGTTGAGCGAGAACGGCCCGCCGTGCCACACTCCCCGCAGGCCGTCCATGATGTGCAGCACGGTGATCGAGCGCACCGGCTCGACCGACGCCAGCGTTCCGATGAAGGAGAACGTGTTGGTCTTTTCCCACCGATGGGAGCGGTCCACGTTGGAGAAATTGCCGTAGGCGATGTTCTTCAGGCAACCGGTGACCCCGGCCGCGCGGTGCTCCTTCATATTGGGCACGTTGACGATCTTGGTCAGCTTCTCCGACACCAGGCGGACCAAGTTCGAGCGGGTATCCTCCTCACCGAAGAAATCCGCCTCGACGTAGGTCTTGGGATCGTAGCCCAGGATGGAACCGCGGGCCTCCTCGGCGGCCACCACGTGGACTCCCTTGGGCACGTACTTGTCGTACCCCACCGTTCTCATCTGGCTCATGAAGCGCTCGTAGATATAAATCTGGCCGGGCGGCACGCCGGCGGCGATCAAGTTGTCCACGATGCCCGCCACCACCTCCGGCGCCGACATGATGTTCGGCGCGCCGGAGCAGTTGACCTTGACTCCCACCACGTCGCTGGGCGCGACGAACCGCGCCCAGGCCTCGCGCACGCTCTTGTCGCCGGTCAGGGCGCGCATCCCTTCCGAGAGCATGGCGCGAACCACCTGGCCGTCGACCTTACCGCTGGTTTCGTCGATCGAGCGGTTGGCATGAACCCTGACCACCTGGCCGCGATAGGGTCCGGGCATACCCGGCGAAGCCGACGGCTTGAAGGGCGACACCGCGCGGTACTTGGGAAGTCCGGGGGGCGCCGCCAGCAAGGGGGCCGCCACGGGGAGTTGAAGAAAATTACGCCGGTCCATAAGCTCCCTT
>JACOSH010000348.1 GCA_016178945.1 Acidobacteriota bacterium | reverse complement strand
GCGCGACTCGGCTACCGTCGCCACGTCGGTGTTGATGACCGGCGCTTCGGCCACGACGTTGATGGTGTCCGCTACGCTGCCGACCTCGATGGCGATATCGACGCGCAGCACCTGGCGCGCCAGCAGCGGCACGCGCGCATTTACGTACTTCTTGAAGCCCGTGGCTTCGGCGCTCAGCGTGTACGTGCCGGGTTGCAGGATGCGGAATTCATAGATGCCCTCGGTGTTGGAGCGCGTCTCGCGGGTAGAGTTGGTCTCTTCCTGCACCGCCTTGATCAGCGCATTGGGGACGACGGCGCCACTGGAATCCCTGACCGTCCCGACAATGTCCGCGGCGGTGGACTGCGCCGCGGCGCGTTGGAGTGAAATCAGTAGAAAACCGGCGATGAGAATCTTATTACCGGAGGACCAGCGTGAACTGTGCATATTCGGCTCCTTTCGATACTGCGGAAGCGGACCCTTGCACAGGACTTGAGCCGCACAAGGCCGCCTGACACAGAGCCCCATGTGGGTCACAAATATTGATCAGCCAAAGAGAGCATAACCCAAACGAGCCCGCCAAACAAGGAGCGGAGTAGGCCTGCGGCAGGCTGTTACCGGTCGCATGAATGCTGGAGAAGCCGACACCGGTGGAGGCTGCGCTCGGTGATGATGCACTCATGGCGATTGGCGAAAAAGGCCGGTCGCTTCCTTCACGCTCTCCAACGTGGAAGACGACGCCCGGCGCAGTCTCTCAACTCCCTGTTTAGCCGCATCCTTCGCTGCGACAAATGCCAGTCGCCGCCGCTCGCGCAGAAATTCGCGCATCCGCCGCGCCTGATCCCGCAGCAGCCGTCCCGCCGGAGCGCAGGCCACACTCATCGCCTGACCCATGGTGCGAGTCATCTCCGGACTGCGCCGGTGCTCCTCGTCAAGCGCCAGGCAATCGGCGCCTAGCGCCATGCCGTGATAATAGAGAATGCCTCCGGGCAAGCACTCCCTGCAGCAGATCGTTCGACGTCGCCTCAACGAAGCTCCCGAGTTGCCGGAGTCCGAACGCGGCGACGCTCATACTCATGGTCGCGAACGAGGTCGCGGCCGAGAGCCCCGGCACCGGCACTTCGCCGAGCACTTCGTCCCAATCGATCTCTCGAGCCCGAGGGCCGCTTTCCGGATCGCTAGATTCAAGCAAAGCGCGTCTTCGCGGCTGACATAAGAGTTCAGGAACAGGCTGGCGCTCGTGCGCTTCAGCAACTCGAACCACGCGCGGGGCGATGGCCGTTTGCCGAGCCGTGTCAGCACGTGCAACTGCAGCTCGAACGCGGACGCAGCGATACTCAGCGTGTCGATCAGTGAATTGCGGTTCAGCCCGATGACTAGGCCCGCCGTCACCGCACGTTGAGCAATGTCCGCTTCAATGGATTGCAGGATCGCGGCGGCCGCGTTCTCGTAGAACTGGCGTGGATCGTCGCACTGCCCGAGCGCGGTTCCACTCCATTCGGAACACGACACAAGCGCCTGTGGATACGCGGTCCGCTGCCGCAGTTCCGCATCGTCGGCGCACGGGCGCAACGGCAGGATCCGAACATGGCTGGACTCGGGCGGCCGTCCCCACATGGTGCGGACGTTCCTCGACAGAGGCGTGCTGCTCGCGGCTGTACGATCGCTCGGTCGTGATCGAGAACGGGCACTGCAAGTCCTTGAAGATCCGGACCGCAGCTTCCTGACCAGCCCGTTCGTTCATCTCGAGCTTGTTCCCAAAGCCATCTTCCATAAGAGGGTTAGAGAAGGTGTTTATGACGAGTATTTCAACGCGGCGGAGTGGTTTCGAGATCTCGACAAGATAGAAGCTGCAGCTCAAGTGGAGGCCGCGAAATCGGGGCTTGCTGCCATGGACGCACTCCATTTGGCTGCGGCGAACCTGTCCCAAGCCGACGAATTCATCACCACCGAGCGACCCGGAAAGCCGATCTACCGCACCTCTCGGATCAGGATCGTCCACCTCTGTGACTGATTTCCGCGTCTCTCCCGTTCGTCTCTGAGGATCCGTCCTTGGGGCATCCAGCGGACCATGTCCTGATCCAGCGTGGGAGGCCCGAACGTGTCCGGGTCGCCCCGCTGTATCCGTCCAACGGCCTCGACGTCACCGCAGTTCTATCCGGAGTCGCCACGTCGACCTTCCAGTAGCCGGCGAGAAACTCCTTGGACTCCGGGAACACGCCGTCCGTGACCGGCTTGCCGTCCTTCCCGGCCCGCACGAGCTTGGCCTGGTCCGGCCAGGCCAGGCCTTCGGTCGCCACCAGCCCTCATGGTGTTCATCATCAACATGTACTTCATCTCTTCTGCTCCTTTTCATGGTCAGTCGGAGCACGCCGCGCATTCTCGACATCCCAGGCAGCGATATCGAAAAAAATCCGCTCAGCGCTCCTTCTGGCTGCGATTCAACATCCGGTGCAGGCGCTTGACGCGCTGCTTTTCGGCCTGCCGGGCGTGCGCGTCCTGCTGGATTTCCAGATGCCGGAGCTCGCGCCGGAGCTTGTGGTAGCTTTCCAGGCGGTCCCCGGCAAGCGCGCCGCGCTCGACCGCCGAGCTCACCGCGCAGCCCGGCTCGCCCTGGTGGGAGCAGTCGCGGAAGCGGCAGCTCGCGGCCAGCGATTGGACGTCTTCGAAGGCCGAGTGGAAGCCGTCGCCCGCGGTCCACAGTTGCAGCTCCCGCATGCCCGGAACGTCCATCAGGAGGCCGCCGCCGGAGAGCGGGATCAGGCTGCGGCAACTGGTGGTGTGGCGGCCATGGTCGTCGCCGGCGCGCACGTCCCGGACCGCCTGGCGCTCGACGCCCAGCAGCCGGTTGATCAGCGACGACTTGCCCACCCCCGAGGAGCCCAGGAAGGCCGCCGTCCGTCCCGGCGCGATCCAGGCGCGCAGCGCGGACCAGGCGTCATCGGCGACGGCGCTGGTGAGCAGCACCGGCACGCCCGGCGCGACCCGCTCCGCCTCTCGCAGGCGCGCGCCGGTGTCCGCACAAAGATCGGCCTTGTTAAGAACGATCACCGGCTCGGCGCCGCTTTCCCAGGCCATGGTCAGATAGCGCTCGATGCGCCGGGGATTGAAGTCGCCGTCCAGCCCGGAGACCAGGAACACGATGTCCACGTTGGAGGCGATGACCTGCTCTTCGGTCTTCTCGCCCGCGGCGCGGCGCGAGAAGCGGCTCTGGCGGGGAAGCACCGCGTGAATGGTCGCGGCGCCCTCTTCCGGACGAACGCTCAGCGCCACCCAGTCGCCCACGGCGGGAAACTCGCCTCGCTCGCCGGCCTGGAAGCGGAACTGACCGCTCATCTCCGCGCGCAGCTCCCCGTCCCCGGTGTAGGCGAAGTAAAGATCCTTGTGCTGAGCGGAGATCCGGCCCGGGACCAATCCGCGGCCCGCATAAGGAGCGAACCGGGCCGCGAAGAATTCGCTCCAGCCGAAGGTCTCGAGGGTCATTCCGGTTGCCGCGCGCCGAAAAAATCTTGAGAGTTTTTCCGCCTCGCGCCCACTATCAGTATAAGCACGACAGCTCCTCCGAGCCGGACAGGCGACGCCGTTCATTCCGACGCTCCGGCGTCGCCTGCCCCCAATGAATCGAGGTGTGGGGTCATGCGCCGAAGCCTCCTGTTGATGTGTCTGGCCCTGCCGGCCGCGTCCGGCCAGGCGGTCTATTCGATTCAAACCGTGGCCGGCGGAAGCGACCTCGGCGACGGGCAGTCCGCGCTGCGCGCGCAAATCAGCGACGCCCAGGGCGTGACGGTGGACGGCGCGGGCAACGTCTACATCGCCGACCCCGGTAATCACCGTGTCCGGAGAGTCACCGCCGCGGGACTGATCGAGACAGTGGCGGGCGACGGTTCCCCGGGATTCTCCGGTGACGGCGGGCCCGCGAACCAGGCCCGGCTGGATTCCCCCTACGGCGTCGCTCTCGATACCGCCGGCAACCTATTTATCGCCGACCTGGGCAACCGGCGCGTGCGCCGGGTCGCGGCCAACGGCGTCATCACGACGATTGCCGGCAACGGCCAGCGCGGCATGGACGGCGACGGCGGTCAGGCCACCGGCGCCCGGCTGATCGCGCCGCGCAACGTCGCCGTGGACGCGGCGGGCAGCCTCTACATCTCCGATTTCGAGGGGCACAAGATCCGCAAGGTGAGTCCCAACGGCGTGATTACCACGCTGGCGGGCACGGGCGGCTCCGGATCGGCGGGCACGGACGGCTGGGCGGCATTCGCCGAGCTGGCCTACCCGGCGGGGATCGCCGTGGACTCGGGCGGCGCTCTCTACATCGCCGACAGCGGCAATCATCGCATCGTCCGGGTGGCGGGCGACGTGCTTCGCTTCGTGCCAACGACCACGCTGCGCACGCCTTCCGGCATCGCCGTGGATGCGGCCTCCAACCTGTACATCGCCGACAGCGGCAACCGGCGCGTAATCGTCCGCGAGGCGGCCACGGGCGCGATCCGCGTCCTGCTGGCCGGGCTGGACAGCGCGCGCGACGTGGCGCTGGGCCCGCCGGGCGCTCTCTACATCGCCGATGGACGCCGCGTGCGCCGGTACGCCAACGGCGTGGCGGCGGTGGCGGCCGGCGATGGGACCTTCGGCTACCGGGGCGACGGCGGGCCAGCCGCGCAAGCCCAGTTGAACGCCCCCAGCGGCGTCGCCTTGGGATGGGACGGCAGCCTGTTTATCGCCGACGAGCGGAACTATCGGATCCGCAAGGTGTCGCCCGGCGGCGTCATTACCACGGCGGCGGGAACCGGGACCCCGGGACTCGGATACGATGGCCGCACTGCCGCCGAAACTTCGCTCGACAGCCCGACCGGAATCACCCTGGACAGCTCCAGCGTTCTGTGGGTCGCAGAGTTCCGCGGCGACCGGGTGCGCAAGGTGACTTCGGGCGGGGGCATCGCCACGGTCGCGGTCTCGCCGCCGTTGCGCGGGCCCAGCCAGGCCCTCAGCGACGACGCCGGCAATCTCTACGTCGCCGACTCGGGCCATCACCAGGTGCGGCGGGTGCGGCCCGGCGGCTACACGGAAACGGTGGCGGGCACCGGCACGGCGGGCTTTGCCGGCGACGGCGGTCCGGCTCTGGCCGCGCAACTGGACACGCCGCGCGGAATCGCCCTGGACGCCGCCGGCAACCTGTACATCGCCGACACCAACAATCACCGCATCCGCAAGGCCGGTCTCGACGGGATCATCTCCACCGTGGCCGGAGCCGCCTCGCCGCTGCGCTTTCCCCGCGCCGTGGTGGTGGGGCCGGACGCGTCGCTCTACATCGCCGACAGCGGCAATCACCGGATCGTCAAGGTCGCACCCTCCGGCGAGCCCGCGACCCTCGCCGGAACTTCGGTCGCCGGGTTCAGCGGCGACGGCGGCCCGGCGCTGGCGGCGCAATTCTCCTCTCCAGCGGCGCTGGCCCTGGACAGCCAGGGCAACCTGTACGTCGCCGACCAGATGAATCACCGGGTGCGCAAGCTCACCGTGGAACAACCCGCGCCGCCGGCCCCGGTGGAGCAACCGCCTCGCGTGCTCAACGCCGCCAGCCTGCTGCCCGGTCCGGTCGCGCCGGGGGAAATCGTCTCGGTCGAGATCTCCGGGCTCCCTGCCGCCGGCACGCAGGTTTGGTTTGACGGATTACCCGCGTCCACGCTTCGCGCCGAAGAGGGCCGCATCCTGGCGGTCGTGCCCGGCGCGGTGGCGGACAAGGCCAACACCCAAGTGGAAGTGCGCAACCAGGGAGAACGCCGCGGCGTGGCGATCCTGGATGTGGCGCTGGCCGCGCCGGGCCTGTTTGCCGCCAATCGAGGGACGGGCCCGGCGCTGGCCGTGGATCAGCTCGGAAACACCGTTAGCGCCGCCAATCCCGCGCCCGCCCGCTCCATCGTGACTCTCTACGCCACCGGAGAAGGCCAGACCATTCCCAGCGCAGCCGCGGGCCGCCAGCCGCTCCTGCCGGTGGGCCTGTCGATCGGCGGCCTGGCCTGCGAGCTCCTCTATGCCGGCAGCGCCCCTGGCTTCTCCGGCCTGCTCCAGATCAACGCGCGCGTTCCGGCCGGTCTCGCGCCAGGACCCGCTCCGGTGGTCCTGTCGGTCGGCTCGGCCCGCAGTCAGGAGGGCGTGACGCTGGAAGTGAAGTAGAGAGTCCCTACCTTAACCAGCGATCCAGAAACTGGTAGGCCTGCTCCCGGACCGCCGCGGGAAACTCGTGCTTGGCGTCGGGATAGACGGCCACCAGCCGGTCCCCCGCGCCGAAGATCTTCTTGTAGACGGGCAGGGCCGCCTCCACGCAGTCCTTCACCCCCGAGACCTCGAAGTTGGCGTCGCCGGCCGGCGCGTTGATGAACACCGGGCGGGGCGCCAACGCGCCCAGCACTTCGGTGAAATCGAAGGGCATCTTGGCCGGGTCCTTCCCGTACACGGAAGCGATGCGCGGCATGTAGCCCTTGTGGCTCCAGCCGGTCAGGTCGCCCTTCATGTATTTGGAGAAAGAGTTGAATCCGCAACTGGTGACCACGGCCCGGAGGCGCGAGTCGAAGGCCGCGGCGAACAGCGCATTGTGACCTCCCAGCGAGTGCCCGATGGCGCCGATGCGCTTGCCGTTCACCTCGCGCAGCGATTGCAGCAGGTCGACGGCGCGCATGTGGTTCTTGATCCCCTTCATGGTGGCGCTTTGATAGCCGTGAGCATAGGCGTCGAACGGGTAGTCGCCGAATCCGGGATAGTCCGGCGCCAGCGTCACGTAGCCGCGCTCGGCCAGCTCGACGGCGTAGCGCAGATTGGAGTTGGAGCCCAAGCCGGCCGGCTCCGCCTTGCCGATCCGGACGGTCTGGTGCAGGCACAGCATAGCCGGCAGCTTGCCGCTTCGCCCCGTGGGAATCAGCAGATAGGCCGGCACACGATCGTCTTCGGACTTGAAGGTGATCTTCTTGCGCACGTACTTGGGGAAGCGCGTCTCCTCGACCACCCGCATGTCCAGCCGCTGTTTCCGGGCGGCGGGCAGCGGGCCCATCGCCTGCTGCATGCCGGCCAGGATGTGGCCGCGGCGCTGCTCCCAGTCGCGCTTGATAAGCACGTCGTGCGGCTGGCCCCGCGCGTCCAGATAGACCAGCAGATGTTGCTTGTCGCTATAGAAGGGCGTGTCGCCCCAGGCCGCGCCGCAGATCAGGAGGAGGAGGATGCGGCGAATCATAAGGAGCTCGGCGGATGGGCGGGTGCGGATTCCACGATAGGAGAATAACACGGGGAACCTGCTGACCTACCGCCGGTGCTCACCTGACGGAGTGACTATTCGGTAGTGCGGGCTCTCATTCGCTCTAAGCCACAGCTCTTGCCGCCTCCTCTTCCAGTATTCGCTGGTCGATCAGCCGAGATGTGGTTTCCGACATTATTCTTCCAAGGATCTGGCGCGTACGGCGCTGGGCAGCCGCGTGATTTGCGAGGACAAGCACCTGCTCTACGAGGAGGCACCGCAGGCGTACAAGACCATCACTACCGTGATCGAGGACCTGGTCAACGCGGGATTGGCGGAGGTGATGGCGGTACTCCGGCCTCTGGTGACCTATAAGGTGCGCCGATGAGCGGTGGTAAGCAAGAACTCTGGCTACAGATCGCCGCCGGCAAAGGCCCGGTCGAGTGCGCCTGGGCCGTGGTCCGAGCGCTGGAGAAAATCCGGACGGAGGCGGCTGCAGCCGGGCTCGAATGCAGAACCGTCGACTTGAGGCCTGGTCCTGAGTCGCGTACCGTGCAATCCGCACTGGTTGCCATTTCGGGCGAAGCTCCCTTGGAATCCTTCGCGAACACCTGGAGCGGAACGGTCCAGTGGATCGCGCGTAGTCCGTTCCGCCGGGAACACAGACGCAAGAACTGGTTCGTGGGGATCCAGGTGTGGAGCCGGTCGAGGCAACCCGCTTCGATCCGAAGGATGTGCGCCGGGAGACCATGCGCGCCGGCGGCCCGGGCGGCCAGCACGTCAACCGCACCGAATCGGCCGTTCGCGTGACGCACTTGCCGACGGGCGTGCGGGCTACGGCCGCGGAGGAGCGTTCCCAACATCGCAACCGCAAGCTCGCGCTGGCCAGGCTCGCGCGGAAACTGGCTGAGGCCGGCGCCAAGCAGCATGACGCGGCGCGGGCGAAGCGCTGGCGGGCGCATCAGGAGCTGGAGCGTGGGAATCCCGTCCGGATATTCCAGGAAGAGAAGGAATGACGGACTCGAAGCGTCGCTTGAAGAAAGGATTGGGCCACGTGATGTTTATGCGATCCAGTTGTTCATTCAAACGATCGACCCAGGTAAGGTACAATGCTCCAGGAGCGACCAGTGAAGCGAGTCATCCAGGTCCGCATCTTCCGGGGCGAGAACCAATACGTCGCCGAATGCCTGGACCTGCCGGTTGTGACCGAGGCGCCCACCCTGGATCAGTTGGCCGCCAACATTCGCGAGGCCATCGCACTCCACCTTGACGGCGAGGATCTGGCCGAACTCGGGTTGGCCCGCGATCCCACCATCCTTGTCACCATGGAACTCGAAGCTGTGGCCTGATGCCCAAGCTCCGGACTCTTTCCGGCTCGGATCTGCTGCGAATCTTTGCCGGCTTCGGGTTTCATCGCTTTTCGCAGCACGGTAGCCACGTGAAGCTGAGGCGAGTCCTACCGGCCGGAGTCCGGCAGACCCTCACCATCGTTCTCCACGACGAACTGGACAAAGGTACATCGCGGGCCATCTACCGGCAAGCCCTCCGCTTCGTCGCTGAGGGCGAACTGCGACCCCACTTCTACACGGAAGAGTAAGATCGATCATACCCTTGAATAGGCTCAACGTCTTCGAGAAGGTGCATCACCTTCTCAGATAGAAACCCTCTCCAACTCCTGGAAGTACCCCACCGTGTGGCGCAGCCCCTGGTCGAGCGTCACGCGCGGCTCCCAGCCCAGCACTCGAATGGCCTTGGAAATGTCGGGCTGGCGCTGTTTGGGATCGTCCTCGGGCAGCGGCTGGCGGACGATCTCCGAGCGGCTCCCGGTCAGCGCGCGGATCTGTTCGGCGAACTCGAGGATGGTCATCTCCGTCGGGTTGCCCAGATTCACCGGGTAGCGCTCGCCGGAAAACATCAGGCGATAGAGCCCCTCCACCATATCGCTGACGTAACAGAAGCTGCGCGTCTGCGAGCCATCGCCGAACACCGTCAGGGGCGCTCCCCGCAGGGCCTGGTCGATAAACGCCGGGACCACTCGGCCGTCGTTGAGCTGCATGCGGGGACCGTAGGTGTTGAAGATCCGGGCGATGTTGGTGCGCACTCCGTGGGTGCGGTGGTAGGCCATGGTGAGCGCTTCGGCGAAGCGCTTGCTCTCGTCATAACAGGATCGCGGCCCCACCGGGTTGACGTTGCCCCAATACGTTTCCACTTGCGGGTGCACCGCCGGATCGCCATAGCATTCCGAAGTGGAGGTGAGCAGGAAGCTCGCCCCGTGCGCGCGCGCCAGCTCCAGCATCCGGCGCGTGCCCGCCGAGCCCACGTCCAGGGTCTCGATGGGATGCTCCATATAGTCTTTGGGGCTGGCCGGAGAGGCCATGTGCAGCACCGCGCCCACCTGGGCCGAATCCAGCAGCGCCTCCGGCAGGGGCTGAGTAATGTCGTGGCGAATGAACTGAAAACCCGGGCGCCCCTGCAGGTGGGCGAGGTTCTTGGGCGAGCCAGTGAGAAAGTTGTCCAGCCCAGCCACGGTGTGGCCTTCGGCCAGCAGCCGGTCGCACATGTGCGAGGGGATGAACCCGGCCGCGCCGGAAACGATGATTCGCAAACAGACCTCCGAACCCCTAGTGTAGCGGACTCCCGCCTCCTGCTAAAATCGAATCAGTTCCCAAAAAGACTCAGACGCATGAAGCAAGTTTACCGGCGGTGGATGGAGGACTGGGAGGAGCGGCTCGCCTTGCGGTCCACGGATCGCGTGGTCCGTCCCTTCGAGTGGGGCATGGACTGGACGCGACAGTGGCCCTGCGCCCAGCGCCATCCGCTGAACGGCCATCGCCCCGAGCGGTACCTGCGAGTCCTCAATCAGGCGGTGATGCAATCGAGCGCCGAGTTCTTTGCCTACCGGACGCCGCGAGACTTTCGGCTGGACGGCAACCTGTTGCGCTTTACCTCTCCGGTCGAGACCCCGTATCCGGAAAACAACCTGGTCCATGGCCAGTGGTTTCCGGCCAGAAAGTCCTCGCGCCAGGCGGTGGTGGTGCTGCCCCACTTCAACGCCCGCGCCGAGCAGCATGCCGGACTGTGCCGGGGCCTGAGCCTGCTGGGCGTTTCGGCGCTGCGGATCAGCCTGCCCTACCACGACTACCGCATGCCCGCCGAGCTGCATCGCGCCGACTATGCCGTCTCGGCCAACATCGCCCGGACCATCGACGCCACGCGGCAGGCGGTGATCGACTCGCGCGCGGTCCTGGACTGGCTGGAGTCGGAAGGCTACGACCGGCTGGGCATCGTGGGCACCAGCCTGGGCTCCTGCTACGCGTTCCTCGTCAGCGCCCATGATGAGCGGTTGAAGGTCAACGTCTTCAATCACTGCTCCAGCTACTTCGGCGACGTGGTCTGGACGGGCCTCTCCACCCGCCACATCCGCCAGGGACTGGAAGGTCACATCGATCTCGATCAGCTTCGCGAGGCCTGGATGGCGATCAGCCCGGTGAACTACCTGGAACAATACAGGGCCAAGCCCAAGAAGTCGCTGTTCATCTACACCACCTTCGACACTACGTTCCTTCCCCAGTTCTCGCGCGATATCGTCTCCCGCATTCAGCAGGCCGGCATCGACAACCGGGTGGTGGTCCTTCCCTGCGGCCACTATACGATGGGGGAGACGCCTTTCAAGTTCATCGACGGGTACCATATCTGCTCGTTCCTGAAGAAGTGGTTGTAGCCAGAGGGGCGGCGTTATAATCAGGCCATGGCTAAAGTACCCTCCCGACGTACTGTTCTGGGCGCTGGTCTGGCGACCGCCGCCGCCCACGCCGCATCCACCGAAAAACCCGCCCTGTTGGGCGGCGCTCCAGTTCGGACGCGTCATTTCCCTTCCTGGCCGCGCATCGCCGAGAACGACGAGAAAGCCTGGATGGAAGTGCTGCGAAACGGCCGCTGGAACCGGCTGGGCGGCAGTTACGCCAAGCGCTTTGAGGAAACCTGGGCCAGAATGCTGGGCGCCAGGCACTGTCTGGCTGTCGCCAACGGCACCAGCGCGCTGATCGCTTCGCTCAACGCTCTGGGCGTCGGCCCCGGCGATGAAGTGCTGGTTCCCCCTTACACCTTCGTTGCTACCATCAATGCCGTCCTGATCCAGCACGCGCTGCCGGTCTTCGTCGACACCGACCTGGAAACCTTTCAAATGGACGCCGGAAAGATCGAGGCGGCCATCACGCCTCGAACCCGCTGTATCCTGCCGGTCCACATGGCCGGCTCGGCCGCCGACATGGACCGCATCCTGGCCGTGGCCCGGAAGCACAAACTGCCCGTGATCGAGGACGCCTGCCAGGCCCACCTGGGCGAGTGGCGCGGCCGCAAGCTCTCCACCCTGGGCGACCTGGGTTGCTTCAGCTTTCAGGCCTCCAAGAATCTCAATTCCGGCGAAGGCGGGGCCATCCTGACCAACAGCGATGAGCTGGTGGAGATCTGCAACAGCTTCCACAACAACGGGCGCGGGAAATCCGGGATGGGCTTCTCCTACGTGCGCAACGGCGCCAACCTGCGGATCACGGAGTTTCAGGCCGCGCTGCTGCTCGAGCAGTTGACGCGCCTGGAAGAGCAATCGCGCTCGCGCGAGGACAATGCCGCGTACCTCACCTCGCAACTGCGCGAGATCCCCGGCATCTCTCCGGCCCGGCTCTACGACGGTTGTACCCGCAGCGCCTGGCATCTCTACATGTTCCGCTACGACAAGACGCGCTTTGCCGGCATGCCTCGCGAGCGATTCCTGAAAGCCATGGCCGCGGAAGGCATCCCCTGCTCGGGCGGCTATTCTCCGTTGAACAAGGAACCGCTTCTCCAGGCGACCTTGCAGTCCCGCGCGTTCCAGCGCGTCTTCCCGGCGCGCGAGATCGCCGACTACCAGGCTCGCAACACCTGTCCGGTCAATGACCGGCTCTGCCAGGAGGCGGTCTGGCTGACCCAGACCATGCTGCTCGGTGCCCGGCAGGACATGGACCAGATCGCCCAGGCCATCCGCAAGATTCAGACCCACGCCGGACTGCTGTCCGCATGAACCGCCTGGTCGCGGTCGTGGGCCCGACCGGCTCCGGCAAAAGCGACTTGGCCCTGCGGATCTGCCAGGAGCGCCGCGGCGAAGTAGTCAACTGCGATTCGCTCCAGATCTACCGCTACTTCGACATCGGCACCGCCAAGCTGCCACCGGACGAGCGCCGCGGGGTTGTGCACCACTTCATCGACGTCCTCGCTCCGGATGAAGTATTCACGGCCGGCGAGTACGCGCGCCGCG
The DNA here is from genome assembly GCA_016178945.1 of Acidobacteriota bacterium. Lineage (GTDB taxonomy): Bacteria > Acidobacteriota > Terriglobia > Bryobacterales > Bryobacteraceae > JACOSH01. Next base: position 2,813 of record JACOSH010000348.1, on the reverse strand, counting down.
TCCGGCCGCTGCTCGAGGAGATTTGCGCCCGCGATCGTCTCCCGGTTGTCGTGGGCGGAACCGGATTCTACCTTCGCGCCCTGATCGACGGCCTGTTTCCCGGTCCGCGGCGCGACGATTCTCTCCGCCGGCGTCTGCTTGATCGCCACCAGCGGCGGCCCGCCTCGCTGCACCGCCTGCTCACCCGGATCGATCCGGAGGCGGCCCGCGCCATCCACGGCAACGATACGCGGAAAGTCATCCGCGCCCTCGAAGTCTGCCTGCTCGCACGCCGCCCCATCACCAGCCTGTTTCGCGAGGGGCGCGACGCGTTGCGCGGATTCCAAGTCCTCAAGCTCGGCCTCAACCCCCCGCGCGACGCGCTCCAGGAGCGGCTGAACCTGCGTTGCCTGCGGATGTTCGAGGCAGGACTGGTCGACGAAGTGCGGCGCATCCTGGCGCTGGGCTTCCCGCCCTCGGCCAAGCCCTTTGAATCGCTCGGATATCGGCAGGCCCTGCAAGTGGTCCGCGGCGAGCTCAACCTGAAAGAGGCCGTGTTCTACACCCAACGGGATACGCGACGCTATGCCAAGCGCCAGATGACCTGGTTCCGCGCCGACGGGCAGGTGGTTTGGCTATCGGGATTCGGCGACGATCCGGCGATTCAGCGCAACGCCATCGATCACCTCCATCAGTTTTTTTGATGCCGCGCCGGCTCGACTGCGGGTATAATGGGATATGTCTCCCAGAAAAATGACTAACGTCGCAACCGCGACTGGCAGCACCGCCGCGGCTCCCAAGCGCCGCGTCCGGAGCGCGGGTCCCGCTAAGTCCAGCAAGAAGCAGGCATCCGCGGAAGCGCCGCTGGTGTCAGGCCAGGATGGATTGCCCGAACCCCGCATCGACACCGAGGAAATCGCCCGGCTGGCGTACTTCCTTTGGGAATCGCGCGGGCGGCAGGGTGGAGATCCCGCCGAAGACTGGATTCGCGCCGAGCGCGAGCTCCGCGAGCGGGCGATCTCGGGCAAGCGATAGCCCGCTACTTGTACTTGCGCAGCACCGCCAGTAGGCGTCCCTGAATCTCCAGATCTTTCAGCGCCACGTGAATCGGCTGTAGGGAGGAATTGGCCGGCTGGAGTCGCGCCATATCTCCCGGTTCGCGAAAGAAGCGCTTGAGCGTGGTTTCGCGTCCTTCCACCAGGGCCACCACGATGTCGCCGTCGCGAACGTGTGGAGTCCGATCCACCAGCACCAGGTCGCCGTCGCAGATGTGGTCCTCGATCATGGAGTCGCCCCGCACCTGGAGGGCGTAGACATCGGGATTGCCGGCGAAGTCGCCGAACCTCAGCGTCTCCTGTTGGGGCATCGCCTCCACCGGCGCGCCGGCGGCGATACGTCCCAGCAGCGGTATCTCCAGCGACGGTTCGTGCCGGTGCCGCCGCTGCTCCTGGATGTATTTCGGGCCCAGGTCCAGCGAGCGGCTCTGGTTGAATCCTCGCTTGAGGTATTGCTTGGTTTCGAGCGTCGAGATGTGTTTGTGAACCGTGGCCAGGGAGGCCAGCCCCAGGCCTCGGGCTACCTCTTCATAGCTCGGGCTGTAGCCGTTGTCGTCGATGAAGTGGGCGATGAAGTCCAACACTTGCTTCTGCCGCTTGGTGACTGCCATGCCCCCCATTATTGGCGAAGAAAAAGGGAAAGTCAAGCAGTTGTAGCCGGTGGTAGCCGACGGTCGTATGCCCGGCTGGGACCTCCGTTCTAAACCTGGCGGCCTACCTCCAGTGAAAAAGTCAGTACCTTCCCCGAGAACCAAAATGTGACTATTTGTCTATTGTTTCCTTTTGGTTAGTCGCGCACGATGGATTCATGCCGACCCGAATTCTTCGTAGATCAGACCTGGACGACCGGAGGAATTCCAACCGCCTCCCCATCGAGCGTGACGTACGTTACAAAGTTCTCCTCGGAAGGGGAGCGACTCAAGTTGGACTGGGAAAGACCGTCAACATCAGCAGCGGAGGCGTGCTGTTTACCACTGAATCGATGCTGCCCGAAGGAGAGCGGGTGGAATTGGCGGTGAGCTGGCCCGCGCAACTCAACAACACCTTGCCGCTGAAGTTCGTGGCCATGGGCCGGCTGGTGCGCTGCGAATCCAACATGGCGGCCATCGCCATCGAGCGCTACGAGTTCAAAACGCAGGGCTCCAACGGACTGTAAGGAACGAACGCTCCGTTACCGTCGCGGCTCTGTAGCGCGGAAGGTCGTCCAGGGATGCGCGATCAAGTCGCGTAGATAGGGCTTCTGCCACTCGAATTCGGGGTGCTCCTTCAGATGCGCCGCGGCCCGGAAGTGGATGCCGCAGGCGTGGCCCATGGAGGCGGTGAAGGACAGCCGCTCGGCCATGGAGGCGTCGGCCACCTTGTTCTGCACCGCGCCCGCGACGCCGTACTTGGGCTGCCAGGCTTCCACGCCGCGCGGCGACAGATCGATGTGCCCGCACAGCGTCCGCTCGCTCGGCGCGATCTTGTTGTCGAAGGTGTCGTAATGGTCGGCTAGAAAGCGCTGGCCCGCGGCGGCGTCGATCCGGCCCTTGTGCTCGGCCATCAATTGGTCCCAACGGGCCCGCCTTGCGTTGGGACTCAAGCCGGGATCGGCCGTGTTGAGCTCGGTCTCCTCTTTGGCCAGCGCCTCGTTGACCTGGAAGTTGGCGCCGCCGAAGTAGCCGTCCCGAGTGCGGCGCAGGGTCACGTTCTTCAGGCCCAGCTCGAGACTGGCGATCTCGCCGGTGTTGCGGTCGGCTACCAGCCAATTGTTGGCGTAGCCGCCGTTGTTGCCTTCCG
>JACOSH010000347.1 GCA_016178945.1 Acidobacteriota bacterium | reverse complement strand
GGCCGGCCGCGGCATGGCCGGTCAGCGGCGCGTTCGGGTGCCAGGCCGCGGCACCACCCGGTCGAGCGGGCTCTGGGTCCGCGCGATGGCGTTGGGGGACACCGCCGCGTAGCGCGCCGTGGTGTCGATGCGACTGTGGCCAAGAAGTGCCTGGGTCAGCCGGATGTCGGTGCCGTTCTCCAGCGGGTGCGTGGCGAAGCTGTGACGCAGCGTATGGACAGTGACCCGCTTGTGCAAACCGGCCAGTTGCGCCGCCTCGCGGCAGACGCTCTGTAGCGACTCGGCCTGCATGTGCCTGTCCGCACGCCGGCCCGGAAACAGCCAGTCGCTGGGGCGGGCCAGCCGCCACCAGCAGCGTAGCATCTCCAGCAGGCGCGGTGAGAGCATGGCATAACGATCCCTTTTCCCTTTCCCTTGCTGCACCCGAATCAGCATGCGGCCGGAATCAATATCCGCTACCTTCAGCGCCACCACTTCCGAGACGCGCAGTCCCGCTCCGTAAGCGGTCATCAGGGCGGCCCGGTAGCGCAGCGTCCCCACGTGTTCAAAGAATGCCGCCACTTCCTCAGCGCTGAGCACAACCGGCAGTCTGTAAGGAACCCGGGCGCGCGGCAGCGCTCTCTCCGGCCAGGGAGTCTCCAGCGTCACGTTGTAGAGGAACTTGGCCGCCGAAACGAAGGTGTTCACCGAGTCGGCTGAATAGTGATGCTCGTTGATCAGGTACAACTGATACTCGCGCAGGTCTTCCAGGTTCAACTGCTCCGGGCTGGTTTGATAGAATCGCGCCAGACCGTGGATGTAATGCAGGTAGGCCCGCTGTGTTTCCGCGCCCAGGCTGCGCAACTGCATGTCTTCGATCATGCGTTGACGGAGTGCTGTCATGCGATGGCTCCTTGGATGTTGGATGGGTCATTTGGGAATAACCATATCCAGTGTTTCAAGGAGCCTCGCTCCACGCTACTGCTATCCCGGAGAGATCCGGCCGAAGACGACTACCGCTAAGCGGTTTAGTTCAATGGCCGGACCGTTACATCTGTGTCCATGTGTTCCTCATTCTGAAAGAATCGCACAGGCGTGAATCCAGTTCACGCCATGTGCTGGCGGAGGACTTTGTTTCCTGCGCCATCTGAATGGCCTCTGAAATGCAGTCGCGTCGTCTCGTAACAGTATTTGTTATCCGGCACTGACAGCAGAAGAAGGAAGAGCGTTGCCGGAGTACTGGCTGGTGAGGTGCTCTTGCTGGCAGTTTAGCGAAGTGCGCTAAGCCACCTCGCCGGATTTGCTCGATTCCTACGCCGGGAAGTAGAAACCGCGTTTGCAGAGGCGCGGCGGGCTTAGTCTGGCGCGGCCCAACTGAAGCGCGCCTGGAGGTGGTTTGATGCAACTACTCAGGGGGTTTCTCTGCACAGTGTTCTGCGGTACGGCGCTGGCCGCCCAGCAGCCAGACGTCGAGCCGGCCAAGAAAGATCTCGCCCGCCTCGAAGGGCGTACTATCCATTCGGTCACAGGTGGGCCGGTGCGCAAGGTCCATGTGACGTTGCGGAAAATGGCCGCCAACGCCGGGCAACCAGTCGCTTCGACCAGCGACGCCGAAGGCAAGTTCTCTTTCGAAGGGATCGAACCCGGTACTTACCGGCTTGTGGCCGAGCGGACGGGCTTCATGATGCAAGAGTACGGCGCCCGCGGCGGGCCATTCAGCGGGACTTCCATTACCCTCACCGCCGGTCGGCATATGAAGGACCTGACCTTCAGGCTGATGCCGCAGGGTGTGATCGCCGGCAAAATCATCGACGAAGACGGCGAGCCTTTGGAGCACGCACAGATCAGCATCCGGTCGCAGAACGGCAGGTATGGATCGTCTATGCCGACCAACGATGTAGGCGAGTTCCGCGTCGCGAACCTGTCGCCCGGGAAGTATTTGCTGACCGCCATCTACCGGCGGGGGATGTTCGGAGCCGCTGGCGAAGCCGCGCGCGCCCGTACAGAGGAGCCGGACGAGGATTATGTTCCGACTCATTACCCCGGAGTCACCGACGCATCGAGCGCCGCCCCGATCGAGCTTGGCCCCGGACAGGAGATCGCCGGCATCACGATACAAATGCGGAAAGGCAAGACCTACCGGATTCATGGCAAGGTGACGGGAGTTGCCATCGATCCCAACAACAACCGGGTTCAAGTGACCTTGGGACCGCGCGAAATGCGGAATTCCGTCATGGGGGGCTACGGCGGCAGCTCGGGAGCGATCAAGCCGGACGGTTCCTTCGAGCTGACCAGCGTGCAGCCCGGATTGTACTATGTGGGCGCCATGCGCATCCCAAACGGGCGACAGCCTGAGATGCTGGGACGTGTTGCGGTGGACGTGACCAGCAGCCACATCGACGATGTCGTCATCGCCACTTCTGAACCGCTCACGATTACCGGATCGGTTCGCGTGGAAGGCCAGGAGAAACCCAAGCTCGGGAGGGCGTTCCTTTCGTTGATGACCACCGAGGGACTCCCCATGTTCCAGCCGAATACGCAGCTCAAAGAAAATCTGACGTTCACGCTGGAACGCGTTTCCAGAGACCGCTACAATCTGGTGGTCAATGGCCTGCCGGAAGAGATGTACCTCCGTGCTGTACGCGTTTCCGGGCAAGACGCTCCCGACAAGGCAGTTGACCTGACCGCCGCGGGCTCGGGAACGACCGTGGAGGTGATTCTGAGTCCAAAGGCCGCGACCGTCGGAGGCGTATCCAAGAAAGACGGCCAACCCGCGCCCGGAACAACCGTCCTGCTACTTCCCGATCCCTACCGGCCGGGCGACCGCTACCAGCTCAAGATGGCGATTACGGATCAGACCGGGCGCTTCCGGTTCGCTGGCGTCGCCCCGGGCAAATACCGCCTCTACGCGCTCGAAGAGTACGACCGGACGGCCATGATGGACCCCGACTATCTGAAACCGGTCGAGAGCAAGAGCGTTAAGGTCGAGCCGGGCGAAAGCGCCCGGGAGCAGGTAGAGGCCACGGTGATCAAGCTCGCCGACATCAGACGGTAGCCGGCAAAAAAGAGGAAGACGGAAGGCCTCCCCTGGTGCTAAGAGTCCCGAATCCCCAGCAGCCCTCTTTTTACCTACGACACTCGCCCAGTGAAAGTTTGGCCGGTTATTTGTCGGCAGGTAACGCCCTTGACCGGGAGATTGAGTTCTTGCCGCAGGCTTCCCTTCCGCCCTGAAAGTATGTTACCGGGTGTAAGGCCATGTTGGAGTGGCCGAACCTATGAAATGGTCGTATCCGGCAACCTATGCTTCAGCCGTGGACGGCGACCATCGGCGGCAAGGACGCCCCGGTGGCGTGGGCCGGCAGTGCGCCCTAAAGCCTGACGGGGCTGTTCCGGCTCAACATGCAGGCGCCCACGGACCTGCCGGGCACGTATGAACTGGTGATCAAGGCAGAGAGCTTCACCAGCCGAGGTGGGCTGACAGTAGCGGTGAAGTTGGGGCTCCGGGGCCGCACAGAAAGGCCTCCCGGCCTGTCCGTCGCCTCCTTCGCCAGTGTCAGCGGCAACTACACTCGCGGCCTCGCCAGCGGCGCCCATGATGTGGAACCACGTCGCCGTCGCCACCCCCCCAGAACCCCGCGCCCCGTTCCCCCTTGGCCAGAAACGCGAGTTCATGAAAGACTTCCGCTACCATCCAAGGGCCCAATCACGCTAATGCATTACAGCGGCTGATTACTGCTCTACCAACTCCACTCGCCGGTTCTTCGCGCGGCCTTCTTCCGTTCTGTTCGTCGCCACTGGTGATGTCGGCCCATCGCCCCACGCCTGCAATCGAGAGGCGGCAATGCCGTACTTACCCGTCAGAATCTTCACTATTGCTTCGGCGCGCCGCTGTGACAAGTCCATATTGTTCTTCATGTTCCCGACGGCATCCGTATGCCCCACGACATACAGTTTCAAATTTGCATTTTGCTGCAACAATTTCACAATCTCGGCCAGCGCTGCATCGGACTCCGGCTTCACATCCGCCTTCCCGCTATCGAAAAACAATCCGTAAACAGCAATGTGCCCATTTGCGGAAATTTCGTTACGCAATGCCGCCGCGTCCACCGCCACCAATCCGCCTTCCATGGGCTTCGGCTCAATCACGTCCAACTGCACACCGTTCAGATTGTTGAGGTGAAGGCTCACATAGACATCGCCCGATGACCGGCTCAGCTTGGCACTCAGATGCCGCTGCTGCCCAACCCATCGATCTGAACGCTCCTGGACCAAATGGATATCGCCGAAGCCGCACGTCGCTTCGCTGTCGCAGGCGAAGAGGACTACGAACCCGCTCTTTTTGAGCGCGGCTTCGTAGTTGCGGTAGATCTCCAGCGTGGAGCGTCCCGCCGGGTACTCGTAGTAGATCCTAGTCACTTTGCCTTCGACCTTCTGGCTTTTCGCGAACGGCCCAGCGGTGGGATTCAGCTTGCCCAATGGAAAGACAAACTCATTAAAATCACTCACGCTGTAGTTGGTGATCACCATTCCCGGATACCGCGAGATGAGTGGGTGATCCTTGCCGCCGGCAATATCGGGCCGTTGGGCAAGCAGCGCGACGGGAGTCAAAAGAAGAAGAAGGGGGCAAGCAAAGCGTTCGAGGCGCATGTGCCTCAAAGATACCACCAGAAGTCGGCTTCAGCAAAGCCCGCCGCATATACGCTTGGTTCTGCGTGGTCATAAAAGGGGCAGCGCCCTTGGCCGGGCTGTTGCCGGCTGTGATCCGGGCGCCTGTTTTCGAGCGGCGGGCATGTTTGTGAGGCGCCGATCGTCGCAGGCGTCTTGACGGTGCTCTTCGGCGCAGTCGCGCAATTCAAGTGACGCGTCCGTCCATGCAGTCAACGATATATCAAGCGATCCCAACGCGTCCGGCCGGGTGCCGACACTCTCAGGCGACGACGACGCCAACCTTGTGGCCGGTGAAAAGAGGAAGCCGACTGCCAACATTCTCTGCCGGGATCACAACAACGAACTCGGCAGTCGGCGTGGGATGTTATAGTTATCGGTTTTCAGCTTGCTCATCCCTATGCTCAACGGCTTCCACTCCCGCGAGCTGGCCGTTCTGGGCCGGCTCTCCCATCCGGAAAAGATCCAGCGGTTCCTGGACGAGCTGGCCTACAACAAGGAGAAGCGCGGGCCGACCTGCCGCTCTCCGCGGCGCGTCCTGCGCGACCGGACGGCGCATTGCCTGGAAGGGGCGCTGTTCGGCGCGGCCGCGCTGCGCGTGAACGGCTATCCGCCGCTGCTGCTCGACCTGGAAGCCGTCAAGGACGACGATCACGTGCTGGCCGTCTTTCGCCGGGGCGGCTGCTGGGGCGCCGTGGCCAAGTCCAACTACGCCGGACTGCGCTACCGCGAGCCGGTCTATCGCAGCCTGCGGGAGCTGGCGATGTCGTACTTCGAGCACTACTACAACCTGGATGGCGAGAAGACCCTGCGCGCCTACTCGCGCCCGGTCCATTTGCGGCGTTTCGATTCGATCGACTGGATGACGCGCGAGGCCGACGTCTGGGAGATCTCCGACTACCTGTTCTCGATCGCCCACCGGCCGCTGCTCGCGCCGCGCGCGGCTCGAGGCCTGAGCCCGATGGATGCGCGCCTGTTCGCCGCCGGGCGGGTGGGCTCGGTGTAACCGCCGCGCCGCCGCGCGCGTACAGAAGTCGTAGTGGGAGGCGGCATGAGAACGAGAGTCTTGTTGGCGGCATCCCTGGCGGCGAGCCTGGCGCTGACCGGCTGCTATTCGCTGAAGATCGGGCAGATCAACGCGGATCCGACGCGCTGGTCCAACCGGCATGTTTCCGTGGAGGGCGTGGTGACCAACTCCTTCGGCGCGCTGGGGGCGGGCGGTTACCAGATCGACGACGGAACCGGGAGAATCGTGGTGATTACTTCGGGCCG
>JACOSH010000413.1 GCA_016178945.1 Acidobacteriota bacterium | reverse complement strand
TCAACTGGCGGACCTCGCTGACGGGCTGCTCCAGCCGCCAGCGCCCGTCCCGCTCCGCCAGGATGCCATGGTCGCGCAGATAGCGCAGCATGTCGGTCATGAACAGGGGGTTGCCTTCCTTTCTTTCGTGCACCACGCGCCCAAACTCCGGCGGGAACGCGTTCACCGGGAACTGCAGGGCGATGTAACGCTCAATATCGTTCAGGCTGAGAAAGGAAAGCGGCAGGTCCTGGCACACGCCGCGGCGCTCCAGGTCGAGCTTCAAGGGAAGAAAGGGGTGCCGGCGCGCCAGAACCGCGGCGGGCCGGTAGGTCAGGAGGATCAGGATACGGATGCCGCGCAGGCGCGCCCCCAGGTAGGCCAGCAGGTCGCAAGTGGACGAGTCGGCCCAGTGCAGGTCGTCGAAGAACAAGACCACCGGCCGGGTGCGCGACAGTTGCTCGAAAAAAGAAACGAATTCGCGGCGCATGCGCTCGTGCGAGGCGGTCCTGGCTTCCTTGGCCGCAGCTTCGGCGGACTCGCCCGTGGCCGGTGAAACTTGCGGCAGCCAGGCCGGCGCGGTGGCGGTCATTATTTGGGCGGCCTGGTCGCCGGACTCGCCGCGCAGGAGCCTCTCCAGGGTTTCCAGGATCGGAGCAAACGCATCGGTTTCGGCCAGACGCTCGGAACAGCGCCCGCGTCCCACCCAGGCCGCCGCGGATTGCGTCTCAATTTCCACGAGAAAATCCTCGGCGACCGTGGTCTTGCCCATGCCCGCGTCGCCGCTCACCGTCAGCATCGCTCCATTCCCCGTGGAAACGGATGCAAACGCCTCGCGCAGGCGGCTCAATTCCGCCTCCCGCCCGACCGAGGCGCCGCGCGGCGGCGGCGGCAGGGGTTGACTCTCGGGGACAGTCTGGGCAGCCGCCGGTTGCCGCCCCCACCCGCAGCGCGGCACATAGCCGCCCCTGGGAAGCTCGATGCGCACCGGATCGGAATGGCCGCTGCCCTGATAATACTCGGCCAGCTTGCTGCGCAGACGTCCCGCCATGATGCGGACGACGGGATCTTCCTGAGGACTGTAGGAGCCGCCGCGCTCAAAAACTTCGACGCCGATGACGTGTTCCTTCAGTTGCTCGGCTCGGCCGGCGAGCGAGGTCTGCACCACAAAACGCAGGAAGGCGCTGAGCCGGTGCGACGCCTGGAAGAGCGGGTGAGCCAGGATTCGGTCCAACTGGCGCGCCACGTCGGCGTGCGCGGGGGAGCGCCCATCGGCGGCGCGATCAACCCCTCTGTTTGGAAGGGTTTCACCGGGAGTGCTTTGAGGAGCCGGCATCGACACCCTCTCACTGAATCCGGCCTATTGTATCGCATCCCTCATCCTCAAGTTACGGTAACTTACTCCCGCTTTTGGCCGATTCGCCGCACACTTGAGCGCGGACGCGCGCATAGCCTCGTCAGCCCTAAGAGAAAGGAGAACCATTCCGATGAATTGGAGAACTGCACTCGCCACATTCTGCTCGTGCTTCGTTGTGCGCGGAGAATCGTAGACGTGCTCGAGATTTCGGCGCACATGGTGAACCGAAACTACCTTGAGGGCTAGACAACCTGAAGGCGTCCGAAGGAATCGCCCGGTTCTTGATCACATTCCAGTGCTTGCAACTCGATGGTTACGGCAATCTCGTCTCTCTCTTTGGTCAGTCGCCGATAGAGAGAACTGGCGGTACCAGCGATGAAGGCAAGCAAAGCAAACGGCAGCACCGGCAACAAGAGCGGTGAGAAGGAGACGAACTTGAACACCTCAATCAGAACTCGGGCATGAAGGGTCACTAGCTTTTCTCTCGCCGGACCCTCCGGAAGCTCCATGAGCGGCCGCAACCGTTCTCTTGTGAAGCGATCAAGGCCGGGGCTCGGGCAAAAATGTCTAGCAGCAGTGATGCCCACGGCATAGGACAAGGACATTCTATGGGCAAACCGAATCATGCTGTTCATCGAAGCACGCAAGGCGCCATAGGCTGGATTATCGAAGGACAAATTGCCCTCAGCGGCAAAGTCAAAAAGCTCGTCTCGGATCTGAAAGATGCGTTGCCGGAATCGCTCGATTCGATACTCACGCCAAAGGAACAGAGTCAGAATCGCAAACAGGCATGCTCCAGCGGTTGTCAAAAGCAACGCAGCTAGCTGTTCCATTTTCTTTACTCCTTGTCCATGGGGTTGGTTGTCCCCCGCTTCGTTAGACGACTCGTACTACGATTCGGGTCCATCTGCTTTTCGAGCTTCTGTATACGATCCTGAAGGTACTCGGTCTTATCGCGTCGCAACTTTCGCTCCTTCAGTCCGTAAAGGGTTCCGGCCAAACCCAATCCGTAGCCCACCGTCTCGGTTATCGTCACAGATCCAAACATCTTTAGACCGATGTCGGCGGTGGTGGTTTTCCCGGCAAGAACTTCCGCTACCTTGTACATGAAGAAGAAAGGCAGCGCCACGCCCCCATACCTGACTAGCGAATGGACCACGGTCGTGATCGAATCCACGACTTTGGCGAATCGACGAAACGCCAAGTCCTGCTTCTTTTCCTCCAGGTTCTTCGGACCGTTCTTAGCCATCGATTCTCATGAGCGTAGGCCTACGATGATTCCGCGTGAACCGCACCACCTAACTACAGTATACGAGTTGACGCCCAGTTCGCCACCGGCTCACCGAGCCAGAAGCCAGCCAGCGGGAAGTGTGGCCCCTGGCTCAGCCCGGCAGCTCGCAACCCACACCGCAACCAGTGGAGAAGGATGGCCCTGCCCACGACGCCGGGTGCGTCCCACTTCCGGCAGCGCCACACCCATTCCGGGGACGGCAATAGCCGACCCAGTGGAGACAGCCATTAACCGTCAACAGTTTTTCCGGATGGCACGCCTATCGGCTCCATAATGACCTCCGGATTCCAAGGCGACGGCACTATCGTTGGCGGGGCACCGACTTTTCGCTGGTCACCGCCGCCTAGCAGGCCTCCCACGAACTCGCCAGTAGGAAGGCGAGACAGCCGATGCGCTTCACCCTAGTGGAGATACGCCGCGTGAGGGAGCGTCCCGAGCCGCTCTGTATCAGTTCCGGACTGCACGTTTCCCTAGGTATCTTACCGTAACTTACTCCCGCATCATCTCGCTTCGGCGCACACTTTGGGCATGCGGACCAGGCGGATACGTAAAAGCACCGGACTACGTGTCTATGTGGCGCATTTCTTCGGCTGCCACGTTACGCTCCTTATTGAGAGTGTTCAAAGCGGCCCGGATTTCCGGCAGAAGTGCTGGATATGAGAGCCGGCCCGCGCGGCCAGATAGGGGGGTACCTGACATGCTGATCTTGGCGCTGTGGCTGATCCCTTTGATCCCGTTGGTCATCGGATGGCCGCTGGAAGCGCTGTTCAACAAGATGAGGGAGAAACGGCAACTGAACGGAGACATGCGGAGGTAACGTGAAAAGAGAGCGTTTCACATTCTTGCTATTCGCGGCCGCGCAGCTTTGCGGCCAGACGGCGCCGCCCCTGATGGAGCCGGCCGGCTACAAGATCGAATTCGAAAAGGACGTGCGGCCAGTCCTGGAGTCCAAGTGTTTCGGGTGCCACGGACCGGAAAAGCAGGTTTCCGGGCTGCGGCTGGACCGCCGCCAGCTCGCGCTTCGGGGCGGCGATTACGGCAAGGTGATCCTGCCCGGCGACAGCGCCGGCAGCAAGCTCATCCACCGGCTGGTCAGCTCCAACGAGGGTCTTCAGATGCCGCCCACCGGGCCGCTGGACCCGTCCGAGATCTCGATCCTGCGGGCGTGGATCGATCAGGGCGCCGATTTCGGCGTGGCGCGCCCTCCCAATCGGGCGCCCCGCAAGCCCGAACCGGCGGGACTGCGGCCCCTGCTCGAGGCCATCGCCGCCGACGACCTCGGGGCCCTGGGCCGGAGTCTGCGCGCCGATCCCAGCCTGGCCGGGGCGGCCGACGGCGCCGGATCGACCGCCCTGATGCACGCCGCGGGGCGCGGCAGCCTGGCGGCCATGAATACGCTGCTCGAAGCCGGCGCGCCCGTGGAAGCGAAGAACCGCCGCGGCGCGACCGCGCTGTTCTGGGCGCTCGGGGAGCTGGAAAAGGTCGCGCTGCTGGTCAGCCGCAAGGCGAGCGCAGTCGCGAAAACCAACCAGGGCCGGACGCCGCTGCACAACGCGGTCCGGTTGAACTCGGGCGCGGGAACCGTTCCCCTTCTGCTCGCCAAAGGAGCGGATGTCAACGCCCGCGACGCGGCCGGCGTCACGCCGCTCTACCTGGCCGCCATGGAAGGCCGGCTGGAGTCCGTCCGCCTGCTTCTGGCAGCCGGAGCGCGCCCCAATGACGCGGCGCTCACCGGGGTCACGCCGCTGATGCAGGCGGCGCAATCCGGATGCGCCGAATGCGTGCGCCTGCTGATCGAACGCGGCGCCGACGCCAAGGCCGTCACCCGGAAGAACGGAAGCGCTCTCGAAAGGGCGACCTATCGGGGACATCTCGAAACCGTGAAGTTGCTGATCGAGAAGGGCGCGCCGGTAAACCTCATGGACGCCGACGGCTACACACCGCTCAAGTTCGCCGCCTACTCGGAGCTGGCGGGTCCGGAGGTGGTGCGGCTGCTGCTGGCGAGCGGCGCCGATCCCAAAGCCGGCGGCGAGGAGACCGCGCTCTACCTGGCCATGCAGAAAGGCGAAACCGAAGTGACTCGCATTCTGCGGCAGGCGGTGAAAACCGCCGGGAATTAAGGAGATTCTGCGATGCACAAGCCGACACTGATTCTGTTCTGCCTGGGCGCGTTGGCGCCCGCCGCCGAGTTGCCCAAGCTCGACGAGAGCCGGTTGAAGAGCGCGGTGACGCGGGCCATGACGCCGCTTGAAAAGCAAAGTCCCGTGTTCGTCAAGACCGGCGGCTGCAATTCCTGCCACAATCAGGACCTGCCCACCGTGGCGCAGGCGATCGCGCGGGAGCGCGGGATCCCGGCGGGGGGCCCGATCGAGCTGTTCCCCGGCAACGAAGACCCCGAGCTGAATCTGGAGCATAGCGGGGCCGGCGGCGCCGGCGGCTGGGGCTACACCCTGCTTCGCGAGGCGGCGCGAAAGCGGCCCCTGGATTCGTGGACCGACAGCATCGTCGAGCACGTCCTGGCGGCTCAGGACGACAACGGCGGCTGGAAGTCGACCTCCACCCGCCAGCCGCTGACCACGGGCGCCCACTACGAGACCGGGTTCGGCGTCTTCATTCTGGAGCGCTACGCTCGCGGTGGAAACCGCCAGCGTGCGGCGGTTCAGGTGAGCCGCGCCGTGGCCTGGCTGAAGGAGAACGCCCCGGCATCCAACCAGGACAGCGCCTTCCAGACGCTCGGCCTGGTATGGGGCAAGGCCGAACGGGCGGCGATCCACCGCGCTGCCGCCGCTCTCCAAGCGCGCCAGCGAGAGGACGGCGGATGGTCGCAGCTTCCCTCGCTCGCCTCCGACGCTTACGCCACCGGCCAGGCGCTCTACGCGCTGGCTCTCTCCGGAACGCCGGCGAGCGACCCGGTCTACCGGCGTGGCCTGAACTACCTGCTGCGCACTCAGGCCGGCGATGGCACGTGGCTTGTGAAGGCGCGCTCCAAGCCCGTCCAGCCCTACTTCGACGCCGGGTTCCCCTACGGCCACGATCAGTGGATCTCGGCCGCGGGGACCAGTTGGGCCGTGATGGCGATCTCGATGGCGGTGAAACCGCCGGAGAAACTGGCCGCAGCGCGCGACAGATAAGAGCGACGAAGCCCGAGAAGGTAGCCCTATGAACAGTCTGCTAAGACTGCTTGCCGGAGTTGTGTTCGCCCAGAGCGACCCGGGCGCAAGAATCCAGGAGGCTCGCGCCTTGTATCACCAAGCCGAGCGGCTGGACAGCGCCGGCCGTTTGACGGAGGCCCGCGAGACCATTCTCCTGGCCCTCGAACGCTTGAAAGGGGCCGAGGAGATCGACGCCGCCCTGCACGGGACCTTGTGGCTCCACCGGGCAACTCTCGAGAACAACCTCGGCAACTACGCCGGCGCGGAAGCCTCCTATCGCCGGACGCTCGCGATCTTTGAGACCGGCAAGGTCCAGCCGGAAGCGCTGGTCCCCGCTTTGCGCGGCCTTGGCGCAACGCTCATCAACCTGACGCGAACCCTGGATGCCGAACTGGTTCTCAAGCGCGCTCAGGCGATCGCCGAGAAACATCTGCCGCCCGCTCACCCGCAAGCCGCGAGCGTGTTGGACGCGCTGGGCCTGCTCTATTCGAACGCCGGCGACTTGAAAAGGGCGGAGCGGTTCACGAGGAGAGCGCTCGAAATCCTGGAGGCGTCCCTTGGAGCGCGGCATCCGGACGTGGCCGCCGAGCTGACGAGCCTGGCCCGCCTTCTGACCGCGCAAGGCCATCCCGGTGAGGCCCTGATCCTTCTGGACCGGGGCATCGCGATCTTTGACGCCTCCCGCGGCGCTGGCCATCCGGATACGATCCGTGCGATCTATCTGCGCGGGCTGGCGCAAACCAGAACCGAGCCCGCCGCCGCGGAGCAATCCTTCCGTGACGCGCTCAACCGCTGGCGCGCCTCGCAACCCGGCGGCCATCCGTTCGCCGCTCAAGCCCTGAGCGCGCTGGCTCGGGTGCGCGAAATGCGCGGCGACGCGAAGGAAGCGCTGGCTTTCAACGAAGAGGCCTTGCGGATCGCCAACGCCGCGTTGGGGCCGGAGCATCTGCTGGTGGCGCAGATCCTCCTGGATCGCGCCTCGATGCTGAAAACCGCGAAAAGGCGCAAAGAGTCCAGCCAGGCGGCCAAACAGGCCGAAGCCATCCGCAACGCGCACGGCCCGCAATCGCTCGACCGTCACAAGGTCGATATCTGGACGTTACGCACCCGGTTATCAAAAGCAAAGGAGATGAGAACACCATGAAAGTGACGACCCTCGCCGCCCTGGCGGCTACCACAATCCTCGCGCCGGCGCAGCAGCCACAGCAGGCGCAATCCCAGTGGGCCCATGTGGACTTCGGCCGCACCGCCGAGGGCAAAGGGGCCGAGTATGCCAAAGCCTCGGCCGAGAAGATCAAGCCTGCCCATCAGCAGCGGGTGAACTCTGGCAAGGAGTACGCCTATGTCGTCTACCGGCCCTCTTTTCCCCACGGTTCGAGCGTGGAAGCCAACCTGGTCCGCATCGCGATCCAGAACGACTACGCCGCGGCCGGCGAGAACCCGACGCCGTCCGACTTTCCGCGCGGTCTGTTCCGCACCGTGCGCGGCGAGCTGTGGCGGGTCGCTGCGGCCTACAACCCGAGTGTCCTGGTCCAGGCCGAGTTCGTGGTGGCCTCGTTCTTCAAACTCAAACCAGGCCGGACAGCCGCCGAGTTCCAGCGCTTCCTGCGGGACGAGTCCGCCCAGCCGCGCGGGCCAAACCCGAGCTCAGCCGGCCAGATTAACTTCGCCCGCGTCTACCCGGGCGGGGAGAGTGCGGAGTACACCCATGTCCAGCTCCGGCGTGTCGCGGGATTCACCGGGGCGCCTCCCACTAACCAGGCGCCTCCAGACCTGCTCTTGTTCATTAGCCGCCGGAACGAGTATGTAACCACGGTTCGCACCGAGATGTGGCGGCAGGTGGAGCGGACGGAGCTCAGGCCGGAATCGTCCGGACAATGAGGGACAAGGTGTTAGGTGACAGGTGTGAGGTGCTAGGGATGAAAACCAAGATACGGCCGCTGTGGGTGCTGCTGCTTTTCGGCGGGGCCATGGGGGCGGACAGCCCCTGGGAGACGCTTCGAGCCGCTGGCAACGAGCAGCGGCGGCAAGGGCGCTACACCGAAGCCGAGAAGACCTTCCGGGCCGCTCTGGCCGAGGCGGAGAAGGCGGCTGCCGAACCGCCAACCGTCCCCGCAATCCTGAACGATGTGGCATTGGCGCTCTATGATCAAGGCCGATACCGGGAGGCCGAGCCGTTGTATCGGCGGGCGCTGGCGATCCTGGAGACGGCCGGCCAGCCGGAAGCCCTCAGCACCACTCTCAGTAATTTCGCTGTCCTCCACCGCACTCGCGGCGAACTGGACAGGGCCACGGAGCTCTACGAGCGGGCTCTGCCCCTGATGGAACAGGCCCGCGGCGTTGGGCATCCCAGGGTGGCCTCGATCCGGAATAACCTGGCCTTGATTCACTGCGATCGTGCCCAGTACGATCGTGCCGGGGAACTCCTCCGGCAAGCCATCGGCTCTCTCGAAAAGCAGCATGGGCCCGACCACCTGGACGTCTCGAGCAGCCTGACCAATCTCGCCATCGTCTACGGAAGGCAGGGAAAGTATAAGGACGCGGAGTCTCTTCAACGGCGCGCGCTGGCGATCCGGAAGAAGGTCCTGGGGCCGAACCACCCCAGCTTGATCCCTGTCCTGGAGGGCCTGGGCACCACGCTCGTGGAGCAGGGCAGACCGGTTGAAGCCGAAGGCGTGTACCGGCGGGCCTTGGCGATTCTGGAGATCAGGGCCGGGCATCCGGACGAGGCCGCCATCCTGGCCGGCCTGGGTATGAGTCTGTACCACCAGGGCCGCTTCAAGGAGGCCGAGCCATTCTTTCAGAGGGAAATCGATCTCCGCGAGAAGTCCTTTGGGCCCGGCCACTCTTCGGTAGCCGACGGCAAGAACAATCTGGCGGAAGTCTACCGGGCCCTGGCGCAATACAAAAAAGCCGAGCCTCTCTACCTGCAAGCGCTGGAAGTTTATTCCAAGGCTCTCGGCGCGGGCCACCCGCACGTGGCCAAGGTTCTGAACAACCTGGGCGGACTGTACGAAAAGCAAGGGGAGCATGCGAAGGCCGAGTCGGCCTACCAGCGGGCGCTGACGATGCGCGAAAGAATACTGGGGCCGGATCATCCCGACCTGGCTGTGAGCCTGAACAGTCTAGCCGGCTTGAGCCTTTTCCAAGAGCAATACGCCAAAGCGGAAC
>JACOSH010000412.1 GCA_016178945.1 Acidobacteriota bacterium | reverse complement strand
CTGATCGCCGCCCTCCCGACTCCGGGTTTAAGCATCGAGGAAGTCTTCAAGAAGGTGAAAGAGGACGTGTACCGGGCATCCGGACGCAAACAGAATCCCTTCACCTATGACAACATTGTGGGGCGCTACTATCCGGTATCGGCCCCGCTGAAGACGCCGGACCCTCCTGCGGATACTGCGCTTCAGTTGGAGTATCGTTCTGGAACTCCATCCAGGGCAAGGACCAGGCGGCCTTGTTCGAGGACTACCTCCGTCGATGGCCCCGCGGCCAGTTCGCCGCCATCGCCGAAGCCAATCTGGCAAAGATCCGGGCCACCGCGCCCGTGGACCGTACATCCACTGCCGCCAGCCCGCGCGTGACCGACGCCGTGCTGGGCCAGGACAAACTGGGCACGACCAACGGTCTTGAGATCGTCAACCCGGCCACTGTCTTTCGACCGGATTCACCGCAAATCATGTGCGTGTTCAAAGTGGAAGGAGCAGGCCTCGGAACCATCGCCCGGAGCGTTTGGATTGCTGAGGACGTGGGCAAAGCGGCGCCGCCCAGCTACAAGATCTACGAAATGAGCCTCGCGATTCCATTTGGGAACTCCGGTGCGTTCTCCTTGTCGAGGCCGGACAAAGGCTTTCCAGTCGGCTCGTACCGCCTGGAGATCTACCTTGGCGAGAAGTTGGCGAAGACGCTGAAATTTGGCATCCGGAAGCCGTAACTCTCCCAAACCAAACCCTCTACCCGTTGCCCCAAACGGGCACGCGCTGTACACTTGTCGTGATGAGACCCGTGGCGGTTGCCTGCCTGTTCGGCCTCCTCGCTTCTTCCTCCGCGCGCGCTCAGATTCGCGACCTCAAATACGAAGCCATTGAGGTCCAGCGCAAGCTGGCGCTGGTGATCGGCAACGGCGCCTATCCCAAGGCTCCGCTCAAGAATCCCGTCAACGACGCGGTCTCGATGGGTGCCGTGCTGAAGCGCCTGGGATTCCAGGTGACCGAAGGGCGCGACCTCACCCTCCGCCGAATCGACCAGATGGTCGGCCAGTTTGCCGGCGCCGTCCGTCAGGGCGACCTCGCTCTGGTCTTTTTCGCCGGCCATGGCATGCAGGTCCAGCTTGAAAACTACCTGGTGCCCGTCGACTTCGACTTCAAGTCCGATTCAGATGTGAAATATGACGCCTACCCGGCCTCGAAACTGCGCGACAAGCTGGAATCGAGCGGCGCGCGCCTGCGCATCCTGATATTGGATGCCTGCCGCAACAACCCGTTCCGTGGAAGCCGCACCGCCAGCCGGGGCCTTGCGCCGATGCAATCGGACGCGGAGGGCACACTCATCGCCTTCGCCACCGGCGAAGGCAACGTCGCTCTCGACAACATCGAGGAATCGAACGGGCTCTTCACCAAGCACCTGATCGCCGCCCTCCCGACTCCGGGTTTAAGCATCGAGGAAGTCTTCAAGAAGGTGAAAGAGGACGTGTACCGGGCATCCGGACGCAAACAGAATCCCTTCACCTATGACAACATTGTGGGACGCTACTATCCGGTATCGGCCCCGCTGAAGACGCCGGACCCTCTTGCGGATACTGCGCTTCAGTTGGAGTATCGTTCTGGAACTCCATCCAGGGCAAGGACCAGGCGGCCTTGTTCGAGGACTACCTCCGTCGATGGCCCCGCGGCCAGTTCGTCGGCATCGCCAAAGCCAGTCTGACCAGGTTGTGGGCCAAGAAGTCCACTGAACCTCGACTCGGCGAGAAATGGGTCAACACCAAGGATAGCCTCACCTATGTCTGGATTCCGGCCGGAGAGTTCATCATGGGCTGCTCACCGGGAGATGGCGAATGCTTCGACAACGAGAAGCCGGCGCATCCCGTCAGGATCTCCCAGGGGTTCTGGATCGGCCAGACGGAGGTCACTCTCGGAGCGTACAATCTCTTCGCGCGCGAGTCCGGGCGCGCTATCGCATTCGGCTCAGGGGATCAGATGCCGGCGTCCGCAGTGAATTCGGACGACGCGTCAGCCTATTGCAAGTGGATAGGCGGGCGGCTACCCACCGAAGCGCAGTGGGAGTACGCGGCGCGAGCTGGCAGCCAGGAAGTGCGCTACGGCCAGCTCGATGACATAGCCTGGTACAAGTCCAATTCAGAAGGTAGGCCTCACGAGGTAGCGGGCAAGCAACCAAACGCGTTCGGTCTCTATGACATGATCGGCAACGTCTGGGAATGGGTCGCTGATTCGTACGACCCCGCCTATTACAGCAAGGGTGATCGGATAGATCCGGCCGGGCCTGCATCTGGTCAGTTGCGCGTCGTACGGGGGGCGTCGTTCGGCTACGTAGCGAGGTACCTCCGCGCCTCCAACCGTGGCAGGTACGGGCCTAGCTTCAGGTACCTCGACTTCGGGTTTCGGTGCCTCCGGGAATGAGCTTCCCCTGATCCAACGGCGAAGCAGTCTACCGAGCCGCGAGCGTCTTTGCCAGGCCCACCTCCCCCATGCTAGACTAATAACGTTCGCCCGTAGTCGAATCCACGAGAACAAGTCATGCCCAAGTTGAAGACCCATAAAGGTGCGTCCAAGCGGTTCAAGAAGACCGGCACGGGCAAGGTGGTCCGTCACCACGCCTTCGCCCGCCACATCTTGACCTCCAAGGCGCGCAAGCGGAAGCGTCACCTCGGCCAGAGCGTGGTCGCCGCCGATGCCGATCAGGAAAAGTTGCGCCGCATGCTCCCTTACTAAGGGAGCAGCACAGGCGTGCGGCCGGAGCGCGCGGCACGTGCCCGGACCCGCCGCCACGGAAATCCATACCAGGAGTTGAAACGTGCCCAGAGTTAAACGAGGAACCAAGCGCAGAGCGTCGCGCAAAAAGACGCTTGACCTGGCCTCAGGCTATTTCCTTACGAAGAGCAAGCTGTATCGTGCGGCCCAAGAGGCCGTCGAGCGCGGGCTCAAATTCGCCTACTCCGGCCGCAAGCAGAAGAAGCGCGACTACCGCTCCCTGTGGATCGTCCGCATCAGCGCCGCCTGCAAGGCCGCCGGCATCTCCTACAGCAAGTTCATCCACGGACTGAAAGCGGCCGGAATTGGCCTGGACCGCAAAGTTCTGGCCGAAGTCGCCATGCAGGATGAGCCCGGCTTCCGCCAACTGGCCGAAAAGGCCAAAGCCGCTCTAGCCAAGGCCTAGCCGCGCCATGGACCTGCTCTCGGACCAGGAACCCGACTCTCTCGCCACTCTCGAAGAGCGCATCCTGCAGGCCGTGCAGTTGGTCGCCTCCCTGCGCCAGGAGAAGGACGCCGCTCTGGCGCAACTCGCCGCCCAAACGGCCGAGCTCGAGTCCTTGCGCGCAGAGAAGAAAAAAGTGCGGACTCGCATCGAGAAGCTGCTCGCCCAGATCGACCAGCTCGGCGGAGCCTAGATCCAGTGGAGCCGGCCGCCAAACGATCGGTGCGCGTCACCCTCCTGGGCCAGCCCTATAGTCTGGTCACCCAGGGCGAGCCGGTCGAAGTCGAGCGCCTGGCCCAGCAGGTCGACATCCTGATGCACGACATCGCCCGCAAGCTGCCCAACGCCGATTCCACCAAGATTGCCGTCCTGGCCTGTATGCATCTGGCCGACCGCCTCCATTCCCTCGAGCAGGACCTCACCACCCTCAAAGAGCGCGTCGGCCGCAAGAGCGAACAGTTCGTCCTGCTCCTGGACCAGGCCCTCGAACCCTAGCAGCCGGCTCGCACCCGCTTGCTTACGCGCGCGGCTCTGAATGTGGCACGAATGGTACCGAGCCGCGACCGTGAGGGAGCGGTGGCCGATATGCGCGCGCAGCTCTGACCACCTTCCGCTACAGCTCCGGGCTCTCCGCGGTGGCCGGCTCACTGCCCCAATTCCGGTGGATGCGCAGCGTTTGATCCGAATAGTACGTGCAGCGGCCGGTGGAGCCGAAGGTCGTGGGCCTGGCCCTGGAGAACGTACCCTGCCGGTTGCGGGCGGAGCTCGAAATGGTAGCCGCCCTTCTCACCGCCCGCCAGATCGCGGCCGATCAGGTCCGCGCCCGCGGCCGGAGGTCCCAGCTCGGAAAGCGATGCGGCGTGGCGTCCGAACTGGGAGTAGTATTGGGCTTGCGCCGTGTGGACGGTGGAGATCGCTTTCACCGCGGCGGTCTCCTTCGCGGCCAGGCTAGCCTTGATCAGGTCCGGGATGGCCATCGAGGCGATGATGCCGATGATCGCCACCACGATGAGGAGTTCGAGAATCGTGAAGCCCTTGCGCATGGAGGTTCCCCTCTTAGGTCTGACGCTTCGATAGGAGAAAGTGATGATCGTTTCCAAGGCCGCCGCCGGCCTGCCCAATTTTCGACCTTGGGTCCTGCTGCCCCTCTTAGGCCGGGGAAACCGGAACCCGAGTGTACCTGCGCGAGGATCTCGTAGGGCCACGGCCTCTCGGTAGAAAGAGTCACTTCAGTCCATCCACCAGGCTGAGGTCGGACAGACTCCGGAAGTAATTGTAGGCGTATGCCCTACCGTCAGGCGTCAGCAGGATTGGCCCCACCGCCCAAACTCCCACCGGATCGGAAGGCATGAGTTCTTTCAAGAACTGTTTTCCCCCGGTTTCGATATCAGTCCGATAGACCTTCGCCGGTATCTCTCCTGCCCGATACACGTAAATGTAGCGCCCATCGCCGCTCCACTGAATCGGCGTGTCGGGGGCCGCAAGGCCTCGAATCGGACGAGGTTGCCCTGCTTCC
This sequence comes from Acidobacteriota bacterium, assembly GCA_016178945.1. Lineage (GTDB taxonomy): Bacteria > Acidobacteriota > Terriglobia > Bryobacterales > Bryobacteraceae > JACOSH01. The sequence goes on along the minus strand of JACOSH010000412.1, from coordinate 4,856 downwards.
ACCGGGTAAAGCCAAATCGTTTGATCGGGGTTCAGAGCCGCAACCCACCTGCCATCGCGAGAGACACAGGGCACGGAGAAACCGATCCCCTCCGGTGTAATCGGGCGCGGGACCCCTCCCGCCAGATCCTGTAGATAAAGGCGCAGGTTGCGGCCCGGTTCGTTTCCCACGAAAAGGATCCTCTGGCCGTTTGGAAGCCAGACGGCCGCGTGATGATTCATCGGGAGCGCTGGAAGCGCCTTCACCTCGCCCACGCCGGTCGGCAGCAGGAACAGCCGGGTAAACGAGGGACCGTTGGTCGCCAGCACCCACTTGCCATCGGGAGATAGGGCCCACCCTTGGCCCTCCCCCAGCCGAACAGCGGGCGCGCCGTCCGTCGGCCGGATATATGCCGCGTAGGTCGCGCCTTCTGCCGACTCGGTGAGCAACAGGGTCTTTCCATCGGCGGAGAGATCCATGGCGACTGGCCAATTCAGCCAGCCGAGCTCGCGTTCCTTGGTTTCGCCGGGCCCCAAGCCTAAGACCCCGCTTCGCTGATACTCGTGCGCGATCAACAGGCGCCCATCACGCGCGACGTCATGCAGGATCACGTTTCCCGCCTCCCTGTGAATGAGCCGCAACCTCCCCGATGGCGTCACGCCATAAAGAGCCCGACCGCTCTCGACCTTGGCCGCCGTGAACCAGACTTCGTCCCCACTGGGCGACCAAGCCAGGCCCGATTCCGTAAGCCAAACACCGGCCAGCGTGGTCTTCTTGCCGGCGAGATCCACTACGGCCACTGAGCCGCCATCGTCGGCCCGCGATGGATGATCCAAGAAGGCGATCAGGTTTCCCTTCGGAGAAATTCGCGGGTGGCTGATGTAGCCGGCCGTTTCATAGAGCACTTTGCCGGTGGGAAACTCCAATCGGTTTCGCCCACCGACATTGCGGACGACACAGAGAGAGACGCCGTCCGGAGACCAATCGGCCGCCTGTACATCTGCCAGAATCTCGCGCGGAGCGCCGCCCGCTATGGGCACGCGAGCCAAGGTGCCTTGGACCATCCAGGTACCGGCGATCTTGCGAGGCCGCAACAGGATGGCCAGTTCACCGGAGGAAGAAATAGAGGTCATCACCACCTCCGGCAGCCCAAGCGCGCGCGACTCTGGGCCCTTGGAACTCGTGGTGAAGATCTGTTTCGGACCGCCGTCCCAGGCGGCGACGTAAACGATCGTCTGGCCGTCGGGCGCAAACCTCGCCGACAACACCTGGCCGTGGCGGAAGGTGAGCCGATGAAACGAGGGCGCTGCTGGCGCTCTCCCGGTTTGCCAGCCCAGGAAGATGCCCGCCAGAAGCATGGCGACCAGGGCAAGTGAAACGGTGGCCCACAATCCCAGGCGCCGGGTTGGAGCAGCGGCGCGGCGAGGGGCGCTACCGTGCCTGAGGTGGAGGAGCCGGAAAGCGCCTCCAGTGCAAACCCCAGATCGCGAGCGGACTGAAAGCGCTCTTCGGGGTCCTTCTCCAGGCAGCGACGGACTACACGTTCGAGTGCCGGAGAAACGCCGGGGTGAATCTTCGAGACCTCGACAGGATCGTCTCTGAGAATAGCGCTCATTACCTCCACCGCTTGACCTCCGAACGCCCGCTGGCCGCTTAACATCTCATATAAGATCGCGCCGAAGCTAAAGATGTCGCAGCGATGATCGGTGGGCCGGCCGCGGACCTGCTCGGGCGACATGTAGCCCAGCGTGCCCAGCACCACTCCGAGCGCCGTGTGAACGGAGACTGTCGGTGCATCGGCACACTCACCGGCGAGATCGGGATGCGTCAGCTTAGCCAGGCCGAAATCGAGGATCTTCACCCGGCTGTCCTTGGTGATAAAGAGGTTCTCGGGCTTAAGGTCCCGGTGTACGATTCCTTTGGCGTGCGCGGCGGCCAAGCCGTGGGCGATCGCCTGGGCGTACTCCACCGCCTTGCGTTGGGGCAGCGTGCCGGTGTTCAACCGCGCTCGCAGGGTCTCGCCTTCGAGTAGCTCAGAGACCACGTAGGGTACGTCGTCGTGCGCGCCAATGTCGTGAATGACCAAAATGTTCGGGTGGTTAAGCGCGCCGGCGGCGCGGGCTTCCTGCTCGAACCGGCGGAGCCGATCCGGATCGTTGGCAAAGGCCGTAGGGAGAACCTTGATCGCCACGTCGCGGCCGAGGCGGGTATCTTTCGCGCGGTATACCTCCCCCATACCGCCCGCACCGAGAGGAGCGAGCACCTGGTAGGGCCCTAACCAAGCACCGGGGGGAAGCGACATGGCTAAAACATACCAGAAATCCGGGCGCGCGAAATCCGGGGCTCTCCAAGCGCCGCTGCATTCCGGGAGCTGACCGCTGATCGCCGATCGCTGAAAGCTCCCGTGCTCAAGAGCGACTATTTGCCCACGATGGTCAACGTGCGGGTTACATCGCCGCTCTTCAACCAGAACGCGTTTTCGCCGGCCTGCAACGGGAGGGTCAGAAGTACGAGGCCCAGATAGTCCGGATCGCGGACGATGTTGACAGGGGCGGGGGTAACTTCCAACGCAGCGCCGGGGATGACGTTTCCCGACGGGTCGACGACGCGCAAGAAGACGGTGGCGGTCTCGCCCGCGGGCCCGGTGGAAGGAGGATCGAGGAGTGAAATGCCGCTCGGGGTAGTGGAAGCAGCCGAGTACCAGTAGGGGATGAAGGACCGCACATCATTCGTCGAGGAGTCGACGCGGATGAAGCCCTGGTATTGGCCGCTCAAGGCGGTTCCGCGCCAGGAAACGTCCACGCGGGCCGTCGAACCGGCTTCCACCTGGAGTGTGGACACGGAGAGTTGCGGCGACGCCCGGCCATCAATAGGGAGCACACTGACTTGGAAAGCCGCCCTGGAGGGGCCCACATTGGTCAGAGTGAGCTCTCGCGTGAGATCGGCAGTCGCGCCGACGTCACGAGGGAGTTCTTTAAGGCCTGATCACACGCAAGCGGAAATGTCCGTCTCGCTGAAGTCCTTTCCTTTGAACAAGAGGGGTTCGGCGGTGACCTTGGCGAGCGCGTAGGCGAAGCAGTCGCCGAAATTCAGTTGGGCCGGATGACCCGAGCCTTTTCCGAAGTCGCGGTAGGCGGCCCGCGCCGTGTCCGCCTGCTCCCGGGTAACAGGCTCCACGCGGATCCCCGCGCGGGCGACGAACTGGTCGAAACGCCGGCTGGCGATGGGATCGCGGCTGCCATCGATGACCATCGCGGCTTCCAGATAGTTGGCCGCGGACATCCGGCAGGATACCGCTCCGGCGATGGCCTCGGCGTAGCGGCGCGCGTCGCGTTCCCCGCGCAACACGGCGATGAGCGCGGAGGCATCGAGGATCACCCGGGTAATCCTCGCTTGTCATAGAGGAGCTCGCCATGGTCTTTCGAGCGATATGGCTCCTTGAGGCGGCGGGCACAATCGGCTCCGATCGCAAGGAGGTCGCTGGCGAGCGCTTCGACGCCACGCGGGTTCCCGAGGCGATCCAGCTTTTCACGAAGCGCCTCGGTGATGGCGCCGGTGAGGCTCTGGCCCGTGCGTTGGGCGACCTCGCGGGCCAGGCGATGAGTTTCCTCGTTCTTGAGATTCAGGCTCATGGTAGAATTATACCTTACTGGATATACCATGGAAGAACCGTAGCGAGTGCCCCGCGCAACCACACGCGCGGCTTTTGACGCTGCCATAGTAGAAAGCGATGATCGTTTCCAAGGCCGCCGGCCGGGCGGCGTTCAACCCGGAGAAGATGGGCAAGGCATCGCTGGCCGCCGGCGAGCACCTCTACACCGGGTTGAACTGTTTCGAGCCCGGACAGGAGCATCGGGCGCACGTGCACGCCGGACAGGACAAGCTGTACTTCGTGCTGGAAGGCAGCGGCGAGGTGGTGGTGGGCGAGGAGCAGGGCCGCGTGGCGCCGGGCGACCTGGTACTGGCGCCGGCGGGCGTGAGCCATGCGCTGCGCAATCCGGGCCCCCAGCGGCTGGTCGTGATGGTTGTGCTGGGGCCGCCGCCTACGACGGATTCCCGCCGGACACCGGCCCGTGAATAACGGTCACGGTTCCCGCGCCGAGCGCCTCGCGCAGGGCGGGGGCGATATCTTCGGGCCGGCGCGCACCCACGCCGCGCGCGCCCAGCGATTCGGCCAGCCGGTCGAAGGCGATGGGACCCAGAGCGCTCCCGATGGCTTCGCCGAACTGGCGCAGGTGGCCGGTGCGGGTAATGCCCCAGGCCTGGTCGTCGGCCACCAGCGCGACAAAGGGCAGCCGCTGGCGGACGGCGCATTCCAGCTCCGCGACGTTGAAGGTGAACGCGCCGTCTCCCGACAGCAGAATCACGGGACGATCCGGATAGGCCAGGCGCGCGGCCATCGCGCCGGCGATGCCGTATCCGACCACGCCGCTGCGCCCGCAGGTCAGCCAGTGGCCCGGGTAGCGCTCGCCGCACAACAGTTGGTGAGCCCACTGGCCGATGCTGCCGCCGTCGATGAGCAGGACGGCTTCGGGCGTGAGGACCTCGCGCAGACCGGCCAGGACGTGGATCGCGTGAGTGGATTTCGCCGCCTGCCCGGCGCCGCGCTCCTCGACGGACCGGCGGAATTCGACGTGGCGGCGGCGCGCCTCGGACAGCCACTCCCGGTATTCGCGATCGCAGCGGATGTTGCGGAAACCGCGGTCCATGTGGAGGACCGGTGCCGTGGTATTGATGTAGTTGACGCGGTAGTCGGCCGCCGCGCCGGCCATCAGGATGCAATCGGCATCGGGGAGCAGGCGCGGGCCTCCGCTGGCGGCCCCGATCACCCCGCACCAGGTATCGCTGGGCTGGTCGACGATGCCGCGGTCCCAGAT
>JACOSH010000411.1 GCA_016178945.1 Acidobacteriota bacterium | reverse complement strand
TGCGCGAGGCCTGCAGGATCACGCTGCGGCCGTTCATGACCAGGGGCTGCTCGAACTCCAGGCGCAGGTCTTCGGCGAAGGCCCCGTCGGAGAAGATGGCCGCATCCACCACGCGAGCCGCTCCGGGGGAGGGTTCCGACGACACCAGGCAGGCCCCGGCGCCATCGCCGAACAGCACCGCCGATGAACGGTCCATGGGCGGGCGCAGCACGACCGGCGACATCTTCTCCGCTCCTATAACCAGGATGTTCCGGTAGATATCGGCCAGGCGGGCGGCCAGAGCCAGCCCGAAGAGCGACCCCGCGCTGGCCATCGGCAGGTCGATGGCGGGCGTGCCGCTCAATCCGAGCTGCGAGGCGACCGTGGCCGCGGGGCCGGGAAACCGGCGCTCCGAGGTGCCCGACGCCACCATCACCATCCCCAGGCGCGCGGCTTCCGTCCCGGCGCGCTCCAGGCAATCCTTGGCCGCGCGCAAGGCCATGGCGGCGACGGATTCCTCCTCCCCGGCGTAGCGGCGCTCCTCGATTCCCGAAACATTGACAATCCACTCCGCCGACGAGCCGGCCAGCGCGCCGATCTCTTCGTTGCCGACGACGCGGTCCGGTAGGTAGGCTCCAAACGATTTAAGGAATGCCACGTTAGAGACGGCTCTCGAGGTAGGTCTCGATGCGCGAAATCGAGTCGAACTTCCGCGGGTTAAGGTCGGAGTCGGGGATCGCGATCCCGAACTTCTGTTCCAGGGCGGTCACCATGTCCGGCAGCGCGAAGGAATCCAATAGTCCCGAATCGAACAGGGACTCGTCCTGGTCGGCGGGCGCGCTCTTCTTGGAGACCGCGCGAATGATCTCAGCGATCTGTGTTCGTCTGTCCATTCTTCAATCCGGCCGGGCCGGCCTCGGCGGGCGCTGGATTTCCGGCCAGTTCCTCGCGCGCTTGGGTGTACTTCTGGTAATTGTACATGAGGTCGCGGTAGAGCACGTAGCCGAGCCGGCGGTAGCCCGGTGCGGTGAAGTGCACGTGGTCGTACTGCGCCAGCCCGGCCAGCACCCATTGGCGCATGGCGCCCGGCCCGCCCATCTTTTCGCGCAGGTCCCAGAAGGCGCAGCGGTTGGCCAACGCGGCTTCGCGCTGGGCCGCGACAATCAGGTCGATGCGCTCGAACGGCGTCCACTTGCCGCGGATGCGCCGGTAGCGATCGGGCGGCCCGAGCACCAGAATCGACGCCGCCGGCGCGGCCCGGCGCAGCCGCTGCAGCAACGCGGCGAACATATCTCGATAGCTCTCGCGCGTCCAGTCCGGGTTGCCGGCTTCGTTGGTGCCGTAAGCCAGCACGATCAGCGCGGGGTTGCGGCGCTCGATGTGGCTCGCCAGCAGGCTCTCGTCCCAGCGGAACATCACCGAGGCCTGGGCGCCGTTGATGCCCAGCGTCTCGTAGGTCACGCCGCGCTCCTTCTCCGTGACCCAGCCGAACAGTCGCACCGGCCTGCGGCTGAGCGTCTTGACCTCGAAACGATGCGGGCCAGGCTCGGCGTCGTAGACCACGTAGCCGGGCCCCAGCTCGCCATCGCTGGAGATTCGCTCGACCTCCTCGCCGTTGTCGAAAAACTGGAAGTCGCCGCCGCCCGGCTGCCGCAGGAAGAACAACTCCAGGTGGCGGCAATCCGCTTTCAGGTAGACCGACTGGCCGGAGAGGCGCGTCGCGACGCTCACGCCGCCCAGCCCGTACAAGCCGTCGCCTTCCCGCTTCAGCAGCCCTTCGGAGCGCCAGCCGCGCGTCGCGCCGCTCCGCAGATCCAGGCGCCGGTAGCTCGAGTAGGGACGGCCGGCCAGCGAATAGCCTCCGCCGCCGTCGCCGAACTGGCCCTGCAGTAGCGCGCGCAGGCTCCCGGTCCACTCGTCGCTGGCCGTGTGGGAATCGCCCCAGTGCAGGATGCGCAGCGGTTCGGCCGGCTCACCGCTCTTGGCGCGATAGAGCAGCTCGAAGAAAGGCACCATGGCCGCGGGATTCTCGAGCGGCGCGTCCATCCCGCGCGCCAGCGTCTCGTTGACCGTCTCCGAGGCCTCGGCCCGCGCCTTGGCGCTGACCGGCGGCGCTTTGGGGATCGGCCGCGCCGTGCGGCGGCGCGGAGCGGTGGTCTTCTTGGCGCTGGTTTTCTTGGAGGCGGTCTTCTTGGGCGGCGCCACGGCCGCGGCCGGGCCGGCCAGGATCGCCGCCAGCAGGGAAAGCGCCAGCCGCTTCACTTCGGACCTGCCTTTCCCGCCGCCCGGGCGAACCGCTCTTGCATGCGCTGCACCTTGTAACGATTGTACCCATCCAGCAGCGCCTGGTACAGCAGGCCGCCGACGATTCTGGCGCCGCCAGGCATGGGATGGATGAAATCTCCGCCCACCAGCCGTGGCTCCGCCTCGTACCAGCGTCCCATGGTGCCCGGGCCCCCCATGGCCTGAAAGGTGTTGAAAAAGCCGCAGCCGGTTTCCATGGCCACCTGTTGCTGAATGGCCACCAGCCGGGGGATGGTCGCCATCGTCCCGATCGCGCCGCCGGCCTGTCGCTCTCCCCGATCCATGGGACTCATCAGCAGTATCGAGCTCTCCGGCACCGCCGCCCGGACGCGGCGGACGATCTCCTTCAGCTCCTTGCCGTAGGAGCGCTCGACGAACGAGGAGTAGGCGCTTTCATTGGTGCCGTAATTGACGATCACCAGGTCGGGACGGCGATGGCGCAGTTGTTCGGCCCAGTGCTCTTCGTTGAACATGCGGGCCAGCACCGAGACGTAGGCGCCGTTCAGCCCCAGGCTGTCGTAGGCGACCCCGGCGTTCAGCTTGTCGAAGCTGACCCCGAACAACCGGACCGGACCGGCGGCCTCGAAGCGGAACCGCCGGGCGCCATCGGGAATGGCGAAGGTCTTGTGCGCGGCCTCCAAGATCTTGCCCGACGTCTGGATCTGGCCCAAGCTCCGGTTCTCCGCCTCCACCGTGAGGGCGCCCCCTCCGGGCTGCTTCAGGTAGGAGACCTCCAGCAGCGTGTGGGACGGGTCCTTGAGAGTGATCTGGGTGGAAGCTCCGGCCGCGCCGCGGAAGCTCACGCCGCCCAGCCCGAACAATCCGTCGCGGATCTTGGCTTGCGAGGCGGGATCGACGGTCCAGCCGGAGGCGTGCAGGACCACGCCATTGTGGTCGTACCAGGCCCAAGGCTTACCCATAAGGATGAAGCCGTGGCCGGCATCGCCGAACTGCTTTTGCAGCAGGCGGCGCGCGTCGCCGGTGATCAGGTCGGCGGTGGTCGGCGAATCGCCGTAGTGCAGGATGCGCGTCACCGCGCCGGTCTCTTTGGCTTCGGTGCGCTGGAGCGCCGCGTAGAAATGGTCGAGCGCGCCTTCGGCGGCGTTCAGGCGGAAAACGTTGTAGCTGGCGGCGTCCCGGTCGGGATGCAGGCGCAACTCCTCCTCTTCCACCGGCGCCGGCGACGTCTTCCGTGGCGCGAAGTCGAGCACGGCCGGGATGGTCCGCCAGTCGAGCACCTTGTAATCCTTGAAGGCGGGCAGCGCGTCGGGCGTCTTCAGCAGCAGCAGCAACGTCAGGAGGGTCAGCGAGGTCTTGGCAGGGGGCAGCGTCATGGTCAGAACCTCGTGTAGATGAACGGCGCGGCGCCGGTCGCGGCGACGTATTGCAGAGCGATGGCCAGCAGCATCAGGGCCGCCGCCTGCGCGTAGAAGGGCGAGGCCGCGAAGCGCTCCTGCGACCACTGCCGCCACTTCGCCGGAAGGTAGTGTCCCGCCACCGCGATGGCCAGCACCACCGCCAGCGGCCCGGAAATATTCGCGAACGACACCGTCAGCGACCCGATGCGCCCCAGCACCGCCAGCGCGCCCTCGAGCGAAGGGGCGCGGAAGAAGATCCAGGCCAGGCACACGAATTGCACGGTGGCGAACCGGCGCAGCCACAACGGTCCCGGCTGCCCGGGCACGGCGCGCGTGGCCGCCAGCCCGATGCCATGCAGCAGGCCCCAGATCGCGAAGTTCCAGTTGGCCCCGTGCCACAGCCCTCCCAGCAGCATGGTCAGGACCAAGTTGAGGTAGGGAAGCACCTTCGCGCGCGCGCCCGGCAGCGAGAAGTAGAGGTAGTCGCGCAGCCAGTTGGACAGCGTGATGTGCCAGCGCCGCCAGAAATCGGCGATGCTCGACGCCGCGTAGGGCCTGTTGAAATTCGCGGGCAGCTTGATCCCCAGCAGCAGCGCCGAGCCGGTGGCGATGTCGGTGTAGCCGGAAAAGTCGTAGTAGAGCTGCAGTGCGAAAGCGTACACGCCCGTCAGCACTTCCGTCGCCGTGTACAGGTTCGGGAAATCGAAGACCCGGTTGACCAGGTTGTCGGCCAAAAAGTCGGCGATGAGCAGCTTCTTCATCAGGCCGATGCCGATGAGGAAGATGGCCTTGCCGCCATCGGCCGGCGCCAGGGTCTTCTCGCGCCGCTCGAGCTGCGGCAGCAGCGTGGCGACGCGCGTGATCGGTCCGGCCAGCGTGGTCGGGAAGAACGACACCGAGGCCAGGTACGCCAGGTAGCTGGGCGTCGCCTTCGCGTCCCGGCGGTAGACGTCGATCGTGTAGGTCAGGGATTGGAACGCGTAGAAGGAGATTCCCAGCGGAAAGATCCAGGGCCACTCCGGCGCGGGCCGTCCGGAGAGATGCGCGTAGTTCTCCAGGAAGAACGGCATGTACTTGAAGGACGCCAGCACTCCCAGGTTCAACGCTACGCTGGCCGACACCAGCGCCCGGCGCAGCCACCGGCGGAGGGCGCGCTCCATTCCCAGGGCCAGCAGAAAGTCCACGCTGGAGCACGCCGGGATCAGGAACAGGTAGAACAGGTCCCACTTGGCGTAGAAGAAGTAGTTGGCGAGCAGGACCACGGCCAGCCCCAGGGCGCGGCTGCGGGCCAGCGGCCAGTAGAGGAAGAAGACGCCGACCAGGAAGATGAAATAGACCGAGCTGGAGAGAACCATCTAATGCACGGCGCGGAACTCCTATTATACTGGAAGTCCGGATGGACCAACTCAAGCGCCGGTTGACCTACATCGCCGCCCTGATCGCGGCGACCCTGCTGATCGGAACGGCGGGCTTCACTTGGATCGACGGGTACGATCCGTTCAACGCCTTTTACATGACGTTGATCACGGTGACCACGGTGGGCTACGGCGAGGTCCAGCAATTGAGCCGCGCCGGCCGGATCTTCAACTCCTTCCTGATCTTCGTCGGCGTCACGGTGATGTTCATCGCCATCGGGGCGATGACCCAGACCATCATCGAGCTGGAGTTGGGCGCGTTCTTTGGGAAGCGGCGGATCAAACGCATGATTGAAAAACTCAGCGATCATTTCATCGTCTGCGGGTTCGGCCGGGTGGGCCGTGGGACGGCCTCCGAATTGCAGCGCTCGGGCGCCGCCTTCGTGGTGGTGGACCGGGATGACGACCGCGTCGAGCGGGCCATCAAAGCCGGGATGCTGGCCGTGGTGGCCGACGCCAGCCACGACGAAACCCTGCGCGAAGTAGGCATCGAGCGCGCCAAGGGCTTGGTTTCGGCGCTCCCCAGCGACGCCGAAAACCTGTTCGTGATCCTCTCGGCTCGCGCCCTGAACCCCAAGCTGTATCTGGCGGCGCGCGTGGTGGAGGAGGAAGCGGAAACGAAGATGCGCCGCGCCGGCGCCGACGTGGTCTTCGCACCCTACACGACCACCGGCCAGCGCCTGGCCCAGGCCATGGTGCGGCCGCATGTCCATCAGTTCCTGGAATTCACCACCAAGAATCTGGGACTGAAGGTGGCCATTGAGCAGGTGCGGGTTCCCGAGAGCAGCGAGTTTGTGTCGCACACGCTCCAGCAGATGCAACTGCGCCGCGACTTCGGCGTGATCGTGCTGGCCATTCGCAAAGCCGACGGCCAGATGGTCTTCAATCCTCCGGCCGAGGCTCTCATCGCCGGCAGCGACCACCTCATCGTGATGGGCGAGCCCGAAAGCCTGCGCAAACTCGAGACGGTTCTGACGTAATCCGATGCGGTTCGAGTTCTACCGGCTCCGTTTTCATTTCCAGGCGCGCGAATCCCTCTACTTCCCGCCCGGCAAATCGGCCAACATCCTGCGCGGAGCTTTCGGCCTGATTTTTCGCCAAATCGCCTGCATTCCAGCCTGCCGGGGCGCGTCGGGCTGCGAGATTCGCGCATCGTGCCCCTACGCGCGCGTCTTTGAGCCCCAGGCCGCCGCGGGATGTGGCCCGAGCGGACTTGCGGACTGGCCGCGGCCGTTCGTGTTTCGCGCCGCCCACTTGGACGGCCGGGTCATCCCACCCGGCGAGAGTTTCCATTTTGACCTGCACCTGTTCGACCTGCGCGAGCCGCCGCTGGCCTATTTCGTGCTGGCCTTCACCGAGTTGGTCCGGGAGGGGCTGGGTCCGCGCCGCGGCCGCGCCGAGCTGGTTGCGGTCGACCAGTTGGATTTGGCGGGCACGCCTTCTTCCCTCTCCGGCCAGGGCGTCCTGCCGGCGCCACCCTGTGCTTTCGAGCTGGCGGGCGGTTCCACGAACGTGGATCGGGTGACCATCCGGTTCGTCACGCCCACCGAGCTCAAGAGCGGGCAGCAGATCGCCTCGCGCCCGGAGTTTCCGGTCCTGTTCGCACGCCTGCGCGACCGCCTCAGCACGCTGCGGGCGCTCTATGGGCCGGGTCCCCTGGAGATTGACTTCCGCTCCATGGCCGAGCGCGCAGCCTCGGTCCGAATGACCCGCTGCGAGCTCCGGCATCGGGAGGTCGAGCGGCGCTCGAGCCGGACCGGGCAGTCGCATCCAATAAGCGGTTTCGTCGGCGAGGCCCGGTACGAAGGATCGCTGGACGAGTTTCTGCCGTACCTTCACGCAGGGAAGTGGACCGGGGTCGGGCGCCAAACGGTCTGGGGGAAAGGCGAGATCGAGGTGCTCTAAAAACAAAAGGCCCCGGCGAAAGCGCCGGGGCCAGAAGAGGAGGAGACGAGACGCTATGCGCGGCGGAAACGGCGGATCGCCAGACCAACTAGCCCTAGCGTCATCAGCACCATCGTGCCGGGCTCCGGCGTGCCGGTGACGGCGAACACCGCCGTCAGGCCGTTCGGGCTGGAGGAATGGTTAAGGTTGTCCGAATACGTCCCCGCATCGCCGGTGAAGCCCACGGAGTCGGCAAAGCCCAGGAACAACCGGGTGGCGGTGGCCGGGATCAGGAAATCCTGCACGGCGCCGCTGCCAGTACCTGTCAGTCCATCCCCGATGAAGAAGGTCTGACCAATGAGCGGTGAAAAGGAGGCGCCTTGCGAGGAAGCGTTCGTGTAAGACAGGATCGCGGGCGCCGGACCCGAGGGCGTACTGCCATCCAGGAACACGCCTACCAAAAACATCTGCCGGCCCGTGAATTGGATTCCCGAAATGCCGCCCGTCGAATTGATATTGGTGTCCGTTCCGCTGCTGACCGGCGAGCCGCCGTCCGGCCCAGTGTAAGGAATGGGGACCAGGCCGCCGCAGCAGGACACCAGACCGGTCACGCTGGAAAAGCGCAAAATCCGGCCCGGAAACGCCGACCACGTCCCCGCCAGGACGGTTGTCCCGGCGCCGAATCCGCCGGGCGCCGCCGGCGTGTTGCCGCCTGCGGAAAAGATATTGGCAGTGGCGGAAATGTCGATCGTTGCCGCCGGAAGGGTCACTGTGACAAGTAGCCCTAGCGCCATCAGCAGGACAGTCTTATATGTGAACAGTCTCATGAGCGTCTTCTCCCCCGGTAAAATCACATACTTAGACCACGGGTGCTATACCGCCCGGTACCACAACACTTCGATACTAGCCGTCTCCCCGCGCAAAGTCAAGACAAAAAAGGACGCTAGTACTCTTCCCAGGCAGGGATAAGGAAATGCCCTCATACCCCCCAGCAGTAGTCCTCCACGGCTTTTTCCACCGTCGGGTCCTGTTCGGTGAGCCGCATCAATTCCAGGCGGATGGCGTCGACCAGCGCGTTCCAGCTAGCCTCGATCACATTGTCGGAAACCCCTACCGTGGACCAGCTTTTTCGGTGGTCGCTCCACTCGACCAGTACCCGGACTTTTGCCGCAGTGCCCTTCTTGGGCTCTAAAACCCTTACTTTGTAGTCGGTTAGCCGGACATCGGCGATCTTCGGATAGAGCGCTGACAGGCACTTACGCAGGCCCACGTCCAGGGCGTGGACTGGGCCGTGCCCGGTGGCGGTGGCCGAATGGATGCCGTCCTGAGCGCGGAGATTGACGGTAGCGGTCGATCGGGACCCGGAACCGTGCATTTTTGTGGTCACTTCGTAGCTTTCTACGTCAAAAAAGCGCATTCCTGGATGGAGGGCCTCCCAGACCATCAGCTCAAAGGTGCCCTCGGCGGCCTCCAGCTCGTAGCCTTCGTACTCCACCTGCTTGATGCGCTCGAGCAGCTCGCGGCGGGCCTCTTCGCTCAGCCGGCCGGCCAGCCCGTGTTGCTTTAACTTATAGAGAATATTGCCCCTTCCGGACAAATCGCTGACCAGGACGCGCTGGCGGTTGCCGACCGTTTCCGGCGAGACATGCTCGTAGGAGGCCGAATCCTTGAGCACCGCGCTGGCGTGCACCCCGCCTTTGTGGGCGAAGGCGCTCTGCCCCACATAGGCCTGCTCGCGCCGCAGGGGTAGATTGGCCAGCTCGGCGATAAAGCGGGCCGCGCTCGACAGCGAGCCCAGTTTTTCCGGCCCGATCGTCGAGTGGCCTAGCTTGAGCTCCAGGTTGGCGATGACGGAGCAGAGATTGGCGTTGCCGCAGCGCTCTCCGTAGCCGTTCATGCACCACTGCACGTGCGTGAAGCCCTGTTCGATGGCCGCCAGCGAGTTGGCGACCGCCACGTCGGTGTCATTGTGGGTGTGGATGCCCAGCACGCCATCGAAGCGGCGCCGCACCTGGGCGCAGATTTCCGCCAGCCGGCCGGTGAGGGTTCCGCCGTTGGTGTCGCACAGGCACAGAACGTCGGCGCCGGCTTTTTGCGCCGCTTCCAGCGTGCGCAGGGCGAAATCCGGGTTGGTCAGGTAGCCATCGAAGAAATGCTCGGCGTCGTAGACCACCTCTTTGCCGTGCGCCTTCAGGTAACTGACGGTTTCGGAGATCAGTTTCAGATTGCCTTCTTCGGAAACCCCCAGGATTTTGGCGTGCTTGTCCCAACTCTTGCCAAAAATCGAGACCACGCCGGTGCCCGCGTCCAGCAGCTTGCGCACGTTGGAGTCCTCTTCCACGCGGTTTTTGGCGAAGCGCGTCGAGCCGAAGGCAGTCAGCTTGGCGTGCTTTAGGTCGAGCTCGCGCGCACGGAGAAAGAACTCTTCATCCTTCGGGTTGGAGCCGGGCCAGCCCCCCTCAACATAGTCGATACCCAGCTCGTCCAGTTTTTGCGCGATGACCAGCTTGTCATCCACCGAGAAAGAGACCGCCTCGCCCTGCGTGCCGTCCCGGAGCGTGGTATCGAAGGTGAAGATCTTCATGCGCTGGCTCCCGATTCCATTCTAGTTACCGGCTACTTGAGCCGTCTGGTCCTCGGGGACCCCGGCTTCCTTCCGCTTCTTCTTCAAGAACGTCATCATTTCCCGCAGCTCGCGGCCCACCACTTCGATGGGCTGGTTGCGGGCGGCGTCGCGCATGGCCAGGAAGCGGTGGCGACCGCTCTTGTTTTCGCCGATCCACTGGCGGGCGAATTCGCCGGACTGAATCTCGGCCAGGATCTTTTTCATCTCCGCCCGGGTCTGCTCGTTAACGATGCGCGGGCCGCGCGTGTAGTCGCCGTACTCGGCCGTGTCGGAAACGGAGAATCGCATGTAGCTGAGACCGCCCTCGTAGATAAGATCGACAATCAGCTTGAGTTCGTGTAGGCACTCAAAATAGGCGATTTCCGGGGCGTAGCCGGCCTCCACCAGGGTCTCAAACCCGGCCCGGATCAGCTCGCTGCAGCCGCCGCAGAGCACGCTCTGCTCGCCGAACAGATCGCTTTCGGTCTCTTCCTTGAAGGTGGTTCCGATCACCCCCGCCTTCAGGCACCCCAACGCCCGAGCGTAGGCCAGAGCCTGCGGGAGCGCCTGGCCGCTGGGATCCTGATGGACCGCCACCAGCGCCGGAACCCCCACTCCCTCCGTATACAGTTCGCGTACGCGGTGGCCCGGCGCCTTGGGGGCGATCATCGACACATCCACCTCTGCCGGAGCCACGATCTCCTTGAAATGAATGCAGAAGCCGTGCGCGAACATCAGGGTCTTACCGGCCGTCATGGAGGGGGCGATCTCGCGTGTGTACAGGTCGGCCTGGAGGTGGTCCGAAACCAGGATCATCACGACCTGGGACTGGCGGGCGGCCTCGGCCACGGTGGCCACCCGGAGTCCGGCGGCCTCGGCCTTCGGCCAGGATTTGCTGCCCGGATAGAGGCCCACCACCACGTCCATCCCCGAATCGCGCAGATTCAGGGCGTGGGCATGGCCCTGGCTGCCGTAGCCCACGATGGCCACGGTCTTATCTTTCAGAAGATCGAGATTACCGTCTTTTTCGTAATAGCGTTGTGCCATGAATAACCGTTCCTTGTGAGATTCTTCAAACCTTGGCCAGCTCCGGGCGGGCCGGGACCGGCGGCTGCAGCTTCAGCTTCTTGGCGCCGAGCGACATGGCCACCGTGCCGGAGCGGGTGACCTCGATCTCCCCGTAGCTGCGCATCACGTCGATGAATTCGTCCAGTTTCTCGGCGTCGCCGGTGGACTCCAGGGCAAAGCCCTCGACCGAGGAGTCGACCACTCGAGCGCCGAAAATCTCGGCTTCCTTCAGGACCGCCGTGCGCGTTTCCTGCGGCGTGCGCACGCGCAGCAGCACCAGCTCCCGCGCCACGGCGGGCGACTCGGTCAGGTCGGTGGCCTGCAGCACATTCACCAGCTTGTTCATCTGTTTGACCACCTGGGTGCGCAGGTTGACATCCACGTCGACCACGATGGTCATGCGCGAAAGAGCCGGGTCCAGCGTGCGCGCGACCGTGAGGCTCTCGATGTTATACCCGCGGGCAACCAGCACGCCGGTGACCCGCATCAGCGCGCCAGGCTTGTTTTCGAGCAATAGAGAGATGACTTGCAGCATGAGAAACCTACTTGGCGGCCACCGGCTGAGGCGGCCCCATCACCATTTCGCTGATGGCGTAGCCGGCCGGGACCATCGGATAGACGTTTTCGAAAGGCGACACCTTTACGTTGAGCAAATAAGGGCCCGGTTCGGCCACCGCCTCGTCGATCGCTTGGGCCAGCTCCTGGGGCTTCTCCACGGTGCGGCCCTTGAAACCGTAGGCGCCGGCGAGTTTCTCCGCATCCGGGAAGCAGTCCAGGGTGACCTGGCTCAGCCGGTTGTTGTAGAACAGCTCCTGCCACTGCCGCACCATCCCCAGATAGCCGTTATTCATGACAATGATCTTGATGGGCAGGCCGTAGCTGGCAATGGTGGCCAGCTCGGGGACCGACATCTGGAAGCCGCCGTCGCCGACCAGCGAGATGACCAGCTTGTCGGGCTGAGCGAACTGCGCCCCAATGGCCGCGGGCAGGCCGAATCCCATGGCCCCGAGCCCGCCGGAATTGATCCACAGGCGCGGCTTGTTGAAGCGCACCAACTGGGCGGCCCACATCTGGTGCTGGCCCACGTCGGCGGTGACGACGGCTTGGCCCCCGGAGACCCGGTCGATCTCGGCCATCAGGTGCTGCGGCTTGATCTCGGAATCCGAGTAGGAGGGAACCAGCGGATGCTGTTCCTTCCAGGCCCGGATCTGGCTCCACCAGGCGCGGCGCCCGGCGGCGTGCTTTTCCGCTTCGGCAGGCTGGAGGTCGGCCACGACGCGGTTGAGCTTTTGCAACACGCGGCGGACATCGCCGACGATCGGCAGGTCAGGTTGGCGGTTCTTGCCGATCTCGGCCGGGTCGATATCGACGTGAATCACTTTGGCGTGCGGGGCGAAGGCGGCCAGCTTGCCCGTCACCCGATCGTCGAAGCGCACCCCCAGGGCGATCAGCAGGTCAGAGTTGGACATCCCCATGTTGGCGGCATAGCTTCCGTGCATGCCGGGCATGCTGATGAAATTGGGATGGCCGGCGGGCAGCGCGCCAAGCCCCATCAGCGTGGTGACGGCGGGTAGATCGACCAACTCGAGCAACTCGGCCAGCTCCGCGGAGGCGCCGGCGGCGATAATCCCGCCTCCGGCGTACACGAACGGGCGGTCCGCCTCCCAGATCATCTGGGCGGCGCGGCGGATCTGGCCGGTGTGGCCCTCGGTGAAGACCTTGTAGCCGGGAAGGTGAATCGAGCTGACCGGCGCGTAATGTCCCATGCCTTGGAAGATATCTTTGGGAATGTCGACCAGCACCGGGCCGGGCCGCCCGCTGGAGGCGATGTAAAAGGCCTCGTGCACGATCTGGGCCAGATCTTCCAAACTTTTCACCAGGAAATTGTGCTTGGTGCAGGAGCGGGTGATCCCGAAGGTGTCGGCCTCCTGAAAGGCGTCGCTGCCGATGAGCCTGGTGGGGACCTGGCCGGTGAGAGCCACGATGGGGATCGAATCCATCATCGCGTCGACCAGGCCGGTGATCATGTTGGTGGCGCCGGGCCCGGAGGTGGCGCAGCAAACCCCGACCTTGC
>JACOSH010000410.1 GCA_016178945.1 Acidobacteriota bacterium | reverse complement strand
CGGGCTGCGACATGCGTCCCAGCGACGGCAAGTCGGGTCCCTATTTGAACATCGCCTGCTTCACGGTTCCCCGGCCGGGCGCCTTTGGCAACGCGAGCACGAGCCTGTTCCGCAAGCCGGGATCCTGGGACGTGAGCGGCGCGGTATACAAGTACTTCCCGTTGTTCCGAGAGGACGTGAAGCTCCGGGTCAACGCCGTGTTCAACAACCTGTTCAACCACCCGACTTGGTCCACCGTGGGCAACAACATCAGCACGCCGGCCACGTTCGGCAAGCTTACGGGCCAAGGTGCGCCCGGCCGGTCGGCGGGACCGCGCAGTATTGTCTTGCAGGCCGCGGTTCAGTGGTAGCGACGCGAGCTTGGACACCGGGAGGCACCCGCCTGCAGTGACGGAAGGGTTCATGGTCTGCTGCCATATGGAGGTTTCAACGCAACTCTCGACAGTGCGGGCTGGGATTCTTCCGTTGATTCGGCCGAGAACGCTCTTTCGAATCGTCACGTGTCTTCTCGGTGCGGCGGCGCTGGCTATGGGCCAGGAGTTCCGTGCGTCGCTGAGCGGGATCGTCTCGGACCCGGCCGGGGCGGCCGTGGTGGGCGCCAGGGTTCAGATCACCGATATCGCCAGGAACGTGACATCGGAGGCGGTTACCAACCAGACGGGCCTCTACTCGCTGGGATTCCTGCTGCCGGGCAAATACCGGCTCGGCGTGGAGGCAACGGGATTCAAGAAGTACCTGCGCGAAAACATCGAGCTCGCCATTGGGGATCGGGTAGGTGTCGACGTCGTGCTCGAGTTGGGCCTGGTGACCGAACGAGTGACCGTGACCGATCATTTGAGCGAGGTGCAAACGGAAACCGCCTCCCGCGGCGGCTTGGTGGAGCGCGAGCTGTTGACCAGTGTGCCCAACAGCGGCAGAAACATCTTTCAGTTGGTTTTTGCCATGCCGGGGGCCATGAAGCCCTCCGTCAGCCAGAACGCTTCGTTTGGTCTGGACGGGATCGGAAACGCGTCGGCATCCATTAGCGGAGGCAACGGCGGGCCGACCGGAAGGGAGGGCGCCGTTGAGTTACTGCTGGACGGGATCAGCAACGTCAAAGGCGACCGCCAGATGGTGATGATTCCGGCCCTCGAGTCGGTCGAAGAGTTCCAGGTACTGAGCAACCCGTACGACGCGCAATACGGCCACACCGGAGGAGGGGTGATCACGGTCACCACCAAGTCCGGAGCAAACTCCCCGCACGGTGTGGTCTTTACCCGCATCTTCGACACGGCCCTGGCAGCCACTCCCTGGGCGCTCAACCGCGCCGGTCTCCCAAAGCCCGACATCCGCAATTACAACTATGGCTTCCAGGTGAATGGCCCGGTGTTCCTGCCCAAGGTGTTCGACGGCAGAAACAAGCTGTTCTTTATGCTGTCGTGGGACACTTCGCCGGATCCGGAAGTGCTCGAGACCAACGCTGCCACCGTGCCGCTGCCGGAGATGAAAACCGGGGATTTCACCGGTTTGCGCGCAGCCAACGGGAATCCCGTTCTGCTCTACGATCCGCTGACCACGCGTCTCGGTCCGGACGGAAGGAATTTCATTCGAGACGCATTTGCAGGGAACCGAATCCCGGCCAACCGGATCAACTCCGTTGGAGCAAAAGTTCTGGGGTTTTATCCGTCGCCGACCGGGGCCGGGGACGGTCCATCTCATCTCAACAACTTCATCAAAGGGAATCCCGCCTCGGGCGGCACTCCGCAATGGATGGGGCGACTGGACTACCGTCTGAATGCGAAGCACAACTTCTTTGGCCGGTACGGCGAGACCGCACAGGCCAGAAGCGGGGGCATCGTTTGGGGAGATGGCAACCCCGCCGAGCCGACCACCGTCGCCCCTCGCTCGCGGCGCGGAAGGAATCTGACAATGGACTGGACGGCCACCTTGAACAGTTCCACCACCTGGAATCTTCGGACCGGGTTCGCCCGCCAGGAGAATGTTTTCGGCAACCGGTTCGGCAAGGGATTCAACCCGCGCGATCTGAATTTCCCCGGTTCCCTGGTATCGCAGCTTCCCGCGCTGCAGTTCCCTCTTTTTACGATGGGAACCTACACTCGACTCGGCTCGGACCGCGTGGACGACTTCAATGCGGACGACACCTACACGATTCAGGCCAGCGTGGGGAAGGTGATCGGCCGCCACGTGCTGAAGATGGGAACGGACCTGCGCCGGTACACCAAGCTCACCAAGAACCTCGGTGCGGCCTCCGGTTCCTACTTGCCGGGCAAGGGTTGGACGCAGTCCGACCCGCAGCGTGCCGACGCCTTCTCCGGCAACGAAGTGGCCTCACTGCTGCTCGGCTACGCCAGTTCCGGCAGCGTAGACTCGAATATCAATCCTGCGTACTCCAATCGCTATTACTCTCTGTTCCTGCACGACAACTGGAAGGCGACCCGGAATCTCAGCCTGGACCTGGGTTTGCGCTGGGACTACGAGGCGCCCATCGTGGAGCGTCACAACCGGATGAATCGCGGCTTCGCCTTCGATCAGCCGAGTCCTATCGCGTCGAAGGTCTCCGGCCTGGACCTCAAAGGGGGCCTTTTGTTCGCCGGCGACAGCGGAGCCTCCCGGTTCGCCTTCGAACCGGATCGCAACAATTTTCAGCCACGAATCGGCGTGGCGTATTCCATGAACAGCAAGACTGTGTTGCGCGGCGGGTACGGCCTGTACATCTACGGCCAGAGCGCGGCCGGCAGCACGGCCGGCTTCAGCCGCAGCACACCGCTGATTGCCAGCCTCGACGGCGGACTGACGCTGTTGCGAACGCTCAGCGATCCATTTCCCGCCGGCCTGCTGCAACCCATCGGAAGCAGCCGCGGGCTGGCGACCGATCTGGGGCTCGGGATCGGGTTCAACTACCTGGCCCGTTCGCTTCCGGTCTCTCACCAGTTTTCCGCCGGTTTTCAGCGCGAGCTGCCTGGGGCGCTGCTGGCGGACGTTTCCTACGTCGGCAATATCGCGAGGGGTCTTCCCACTGGCGCCGGGTTGAACTTCATTCCAACCGGCCAGCTTGGCCGCGCCCCCAGTTATTACTCCGAGAGGATTCCCAATCCGCTGGCCGGCTTGCTTCCCAACAACCCGGCGCTGAACGGCGCCACGATCCCCCGGCAGAATCTGCTGGTGGCCTACCCGCAGTATGCAGGCATTAGCATGAGCAATATCCCGGCGGGCAGCAGCCGCTACGATGCCCTACAGGCTTCGGTGAAGCGAAGGTATCGCGGCGGGTTCACCTTCCAGGTCAACTACATGATTTCCAAGACGCTGGAGCAACTGGTCATGCTGAACCCGCAGGACT
>JACOSH010000409.1 GCA_016178945.1 Acidobacteriota bacterium | reverse complement strand
GATATCGATGCTGGTCACCGTGTAGGCGACTGTCTGCCCGTCGGGGGAAATCCGCGGGTCGCTGATGCGCCCCAGCTTGAGCAACGCCTCGGCGTCAAACGGCGGCTTCTGCGCGACCATCAGGCCGGCCAGGGCGAGTCCGAGAATCGGAATGCGGCGCATATACAACGATTGTATCGGCGTCGGAGCCCTGATGTGCGATAGGCTGCCCGTGGTAAGGTGGTAGTTGGTTGGGCTGTTCCCCGGCGCCCGGCCCGACACCCGGCGTCTGTTTATGATCCGCTCCTACCGCGGCATCTCCCCGCGGATCGCAGAATCTTCGTATATCGACCCGAGCGCCCAGATCATCGGCGACGTTGTGATCGGCGAGCGTTCCAGTGTGTGGCCCAACAGCACCATCCGCGGCGACGTGCATTTCATCCGGATCGGCGACGAGACCAACGTGCAGGACAACTGCTGTCTCCACGTGCAGCGCGACGAATTCGCGCTGCTGATCGGCAATCGCGTGTCGGTCGCCCATTCGGTGACGCTGCACGGCTGCGTGATCGAGGATGAGTGCCTCATCGGGATCGGCGCCATCGTGCTCAACGGCGCGCGCGTCGGGAGCGGGTCCATCATTGCCGCCGGCGCGCTGGTTCCGGAGGGGATGCAGGTGCCCTCGGGCAGCGTCCTGATGGGAGTGCCCGGCAAGGTGCGCCGTACCTCTACCGACGACGACCGGCGGCGCATCCGGAAGCACGCCGACAGCTATATCCAGTACCGCGAGATCTACCGGAAGGAAGCCGCCAGTTGATTCGGGCCGTCAAAGGAACCCGGGATCTGCTGCCGCCCGCTACGGCCGTCTGGAACCACGTAGAGGCTGTGGCGCGCCGCGTGTTCCGCTCGTACAACTATCATGAGATCCGCACCCCGGTCTTCGAAGAGACGCAACTGTTCGCGCGCGGCGTGGGCGAGGACACCGACATCGTCACCAAGGAGATGTACACCTTCGAAGACCGCGACGGCGCCTCCATCACCCTGCGGCCGGAGAACACGGCTCCGGTGATCCGCGCCTACATCGAGCACCGGCTCGACCAACTGCCCGGCGTGCAGAAGCTCTACTACATCGGCCCCATGTTCCGCCGCGAGCGCCCTCAGAAGGGCCGCTACCGCCAGTTTTTTCAGATCGGCGCCGAAGCAATCGGGTCGGAGTCCCCCGCCACGGATGCGGAAGTCATCGAGATGGTGGTGGAAGTTCTTTCGCAGGCGGGCCTCTCCGGCTTTGGCGTGCTGCTCAACTCCGTGGGCTGTTCCGAGTGCCGCCCGAAGTTCCTGGAGCGCCTCCGCGAGGCCCTCCAGGACGCCGCCCCGGCCTTGTGCGCGGACTGCCGGCGTCGCGCCGGGACCAATCCGCTGCGGGTGCTGGACTGCAAGGTCGAGGCCGATCAGCCGGTGATCGAAAAGCTGCCCTCCATCCTCGATCACCTCTGCGAGGCTTGCCGCTCACATTTTGAAACCGTCCAGCAGTGCCTGGCCGACCGCGCCATCGCCTTCCAGGTCCGCCCCCGACTGGTGCGGGGCCTGGACTACTATATGCGCACGACCTTCGAAGTTGTCCACGGTGCGCTGGGGGCGCAGAATTCGGTCCTGGGCGGCGGCCGCTACGACGGGCTGGCCGAGTCGCTGGGTTCCAAGGTCCACTCGCCCGGCATCGGCTTTTCCATCGGCGAGGACCGCCTGGTGATGGCCGTGGAAGAGTCCCGGCCCGACCTGATCCGCGACCAGCTCGACCTGTTCATCGCCCCGCTGGGAGAGGCAGCGCTGCGCCACGCCGGAGTCCTGGCGCGCGATCTTCGCCGCGAAGGGATCTCGGTCGAGCTCGCGGCCGCCGGGAAGCTGAAACGCCAAATGGAGCTGGCCAACAAGCTCGGTGCCCGTTACACCCTCATCATAGGGGACAATGAAATCACCGCCGGCGCCTACGCCCTGAAAAACATGCTCTCCGGCGACCAACAAAGCGTCACCCGTAACCAGCTCATGGCCCAACTAAGAACCGATACCTGACAACTGACAAACTGAAATACTGACAAACTGACCAACTCCTATGTCCCCCACCCTCGATCTTCTCGGCGACCTTCGCCGCACGCACACCTGCGGGCAGTTGCGCGCCTCCGACGCCGGCGCGCGCGCCCGGATCATGGGATGGGTGCATCGCCGCCGCGACCTGGGCGGCGTCCTCTTCATTCACCTCCGGGACCGGGAGGGCGTTACCCAAGTGGTCTTCCACGCCGACGTGGATCCGGCCGTGCACGCCCGCGCCGAGCAGCTTCGCTCCGAGTATGTCGTGGCGGTGGAAGGAATGGTGGAGCCGCGCACGGCCGAGACCATCAACGCGAACATCCCCACCGGCGAGGTGGAGATTGTCGCCGAAAAGGTTTGGGTCCTCAACGAATCGCGCACGCCGCCCTTCCCCATGGAGGAATCGGTAGATGTCAGCGAAGACGCGCGACTCAAGTACCGCTACGTGGATCTGCGCCGGCCGCGCATGCAGCGCAATATCATTCTGCGCTCGAAAGTCTCGTTCGCCGTGCGCGAGTTCCTCTATTCGCAGGGTTTTCTGGAAATCGAAACGCCCTTCATGACGCGCTCGACCCCGGAGGGCGCGCGCGATTACCTGGTTCCCAGCCGCGTGCAGCCCGGGACCTTCTACGCGTTGCCCCAGTCGCCCCAGATCTTCAAGCAGCTCCTGATGATCTCGGGCTTTGAAAAATACTTTCAGATCGTGCGCTGCTTCCGCGACGAGGACTTCCGCGCGGACCGCCAGGCGGAGTTCACCCAGATCGACCTGGAGATGTCCTTCCCCCAACAGGAGCGTGTCTTCGAAGTGGTCGAGCCGATGTTGCAGCGCATCTGCGAGGTGTCCGGGCACTCCATCTCGATTCCCTTTCCGCGCCTGACCTACGCCGAAGCCATGCGCAGCTACGGCATCGACAAGCCGGACCGCCGCGTCCCGGCGATGCAACAAGTGAACGACCTGTTCGAAGGGCTCGACCTGACGGCCCAGGGACTGCCCTTCATGGCGATCCACATCCCCAGGACCGGGGCGTTGAGCCGCAAGGAGCGCGAAGAGCTGAAGGCCTTCGGCGGGGACCGCGGCCTGAGGGTCTACGACGACATCAAGCGGCTGGATCGCGACTATCCGGACGCCATGGCCAAGGTGCGCGAGCGCTGCGGCGCCGCCGAAGAGGACCTCCTGCTGCTGGCCGGCTGGCCGGGCGAGCCCAAGGGGCATCGCCCCGAAGAGACCGTCTACCAGGCTTGCGGACAACTGCGCCTCTACGCCGCCCAGAAGTATAACGACCGCCATCAGCTCCTCGATCCCAAGCGCTTCGAGTTTCTCTGGGTGGTGGACTTTCCCATGTTCGAGTGGGACGAAGAGGAGCAGCGCTGGAACGCCGCTCATCATCCCTTCACCTCGGTGCATGACGAGGACCTCGACAAGCTCGCCTCCAACCCGGCGCGCTGCCGCTCCAAGGCCTACGACGTGGTTCTGAACGGCGTCGAGATGGGCTCCGGCTCGATCCGAATCCACCGCCGCGACGTGCAGTCGAAGGTTTTCGCCGCGCTCGGATTCACCGACGAGGAGGCCCGCCGCCGCTTCGGCTTCCTGCTGGACGCGCTGGAATACGGCGCCCCGCCGCACGGCGGCATCGCGCTGGGCCTGGACCGCCTGGTCATGATCATGGCGGGTGAAACCTCGATCCGCGACGTGATCCCCTTCCCGAAGACCGCGCGCGGCGCCGACCTCATGTGCGACGCCCCCTCTTCGGTGCCGGAGCGCCAGTTGCGGGAGCTGGGCATTACCATAAAGAAGGCGTGACTTTCATCCGCGAACCGCTTCTGGAGATGAAGAAGCGCTTTGAGGCCTTCAACCGCTGGGAGGAGGAGCAGCCTCCAAGAGAGGGGCGTTCAGAGGCAGTTTGCCACGTCGGCTCTCCTCCCTCTGGCTAGATTCAAAGCTGCGCCGCCTGAGCCACGCGGTATATACACTTGGTCTATACTAGAAGGGATGGCAGTGACCAGGGTTTTTCGCAGCGGCAACTCTCAGGCAGTCCGGATTCCCCGAGGGTTCCGCTTCAGTTCCGGCGAGGTCGAGATCGTCCGGCGGGGCGACGAAATTATTCTCCGAGAGCGGCCGCCGGATCTTTCCAGGGCTGTCGAGCTGCTCACGTCGCTTTCGCCCGGATTCTTCAAAGGCGGCCGGAAGCAGCCGAAACGGCAGAAAAGGGCCAAGCTCTGATGCGTTACCTGCTGGACACCAACATCTGCATCTACGTGGCGAAACGCAAGCCAGCCGGTGTGGCTTCGCGCATGCGGGCATTGCGCCCAGGAGATGTCGGTATGTCCGTAATCACTTATCTCGAGCTCGTCTACGGAGCCTGCAAGAGCGAGCGGCATGCGGAGAACTTGGCTGTCATCGAGCAGTTGCGGGGTATCATCCCGGTGCAGCCACTGGATGATAGCGTAGCGAAGCACTACGGCCTCCTCCGGACAGCGCTGGAGCGGAGAGGATCTCCGATCGGACCTTATGACCTGATCATCGCCGCGCACGCACTGTCCCGCGGTCTGACCCTGGTCACGAATAACGTCAAGGAGTTCTCCCGCGTCGACGGATTGCGCCTCGAGAACTGGGCAGCCTGATCCCTCCGGAGAGCCCCCCGCGGTTCGCCCACCGGCATAGGTCCGTGCTGTATGGCGTACGGTGAC
This sequence comes from Acidobacteriota bacterium, assembly GCA_016178945.1. GTDB lineage: Bacteria > Acidobacteriota > Terriglobia > Bryobacterales > Bryobacteraceae > JACOSH01. Next base: position 11,786 of record JACOSH010000409.1, on the reverse strand, counting down.
GCGGCCCATGCCTACAAGGTGTCCACCGGCTCACGGGCAGGTCCGTGATTCAGGTCGATTCCGCCGATTAACGGCAAAGCGTGCCCCAGCTTCAGGCCGAGGACAAGCCACTCTTCAAATGTGGAACGTAGCTCTTGCTCACAAGCTCGCCGGGTTGGACACAAAGCAACGACTCCGGGCAGGGTGGGATCCGGCCGGCGCTCCCGAACCGCCCGCTCAATGCCCTGATCCATCTGGCGAGCCGTGACGACGCGCTGCCTGGGGCTCTTGAGAGCACCCATGAGTTCCTCGAATGGGATTCGGTTCGGCCTGCCTGCCTTTAGCCCGAGCTTCTCGCGAACCGGCAGCGGAATGGTGATCCGTCCTTTGCTGCTCAGGGTGGCTGTCGCCATCAGACCTCCTATTACACCAGCACCGTGAAAGCCGTCTCGGTCCGCGACACCGGACGATACAGGGTGTCCCGCTCCAGCGGCTCGCGGCCGGCTTTGCGGATGAGCTGCAGCAGCTCGCCGCGCCGCAGCGACTGGCTGGTGGTGGCCCCCGCGTCGTGGTAGATTCTCTCCTCCACCACGGTGCCGTCGATATCGTCGGCGCCGAAGCGCAGGGCGATCTGGGCGATGCGCGGCGTCAGCATTACCCAGTAGGCCTTGATGTGCGGGATATTGTCCAGCATCAGGCGCGAGACGGCGATGTTCTTGAGATCCAGGAAACCAGTGGTTTTGGGGATGTGCCGCAGCGGCGTGTTGTCCGGATGGAAGGCCAGCGGGATGAAGGTGACGAACCCACCAGTCTCGTCCTGCAGCGCGCGCAGCTTGACTAGGTGATCCACGCGGTCCTCTTCGTTTTCAATGTGGCCGTAGAGCAGGGTGCAGTTGGAGTGCAGCCCCAGCTCGTGGGCCGTCCGGGCGGTTTCCAGCCACTCCTGGCCGTTGATCTTGTGATCGCAGATGATGCGGCGGACGCGCTCGCAAAAAATCTCGGCGCCGCCGCCGGGCAGGGAATCCATGCCGGCGCCTCGCAGCCGCTCCAGCGTCTCGCGGATGGAAAGACTCTCCCGGCGAGCCAGGTAGCCGATCTCCACCATGGTGAAAGCTTTCAAGTGGACCTGAGGGAACCGCTCCTTCAGGCCGCGCAGCATGCGGCAATACCAGTCCAGCGTCAATTCCGGATGCAGCCCGCCCACGATGTGGAATTCGGTGACGGCTTCGGTCCAGCCGTGGCCCGCGGTCTCCCACACCTGCTCCAGCGACATGGTGTAGCTCTTGGGATCCTTGGCCTTCTTGCCGAAAGCGCACAGCTTGCAACTGGCCACGCACACGTCGGTGGGGTTGATGTGACGATTGACGTTGAAGTAGGTCTTGTCCCCGTGCCGCCGCTCGCGGACCCGGTTGGCCATGTAGCCGGCGGCCAGCAGGTCGGAAGTGCGGAACAGCGCAATCCCGTCGTCGTAGCTCAAGCGCACCCCGGCCTCGACCTTCTCCAGGATGGGCTTCAGACGGCGGTCTTCAATGGCGACTGGCATAGAAGATGTCGGCGGCCCAAAACAAGAAGAATACCACGCTGACGTAGGCATTGAGGTTGAAGAAGGCGGCGTCCACGCGCGAGAGATCGTCCGGTTTCACCAGGCTGTGCTCGTACACCAGCAGCGCCGCCACCACGGCGATGCCGGCCAGCGCGAGCAGTCCGAGCTGGAGCGAAGCCACCAGCGCCGCCAGACAGGCCAGCATCAGGATGTGAAGCAGGCGCGACACCCGCAGCGCGCCCGCGATCCCCAACCGCCGCGGCAGGCTGAACAGGCCGGCGTCGCTGTCGAACTCGTAGTCCTGGCAGGCGTAGATGATGTCGAAGCCGGCCGTCCAAAAAGTGACCGCGGCGGTCAGCCACAGGATACGCGGATCCAGCGAGCCTCGCACCGCGATCCAGGCCGCGGTGGGGGCGATTCCCAGCGCGAATCCCAGGACCAGGTGGGAGAACGAGGTGAACCGCTTGGTGAAGGAATAGAAGAAAACGACGCCCAGGACCACCGGCGAGAGACGCGAGCAAAGTGGATTCAACTGCCAGGCGGCCAACAGGAAAAGCATGGACGAGACGGCCACGAAGCCCCAGGCAAAGGCGCGGGAGAGCAGCTTGGCCGGGAGGTGGCGCGTGCGCGTGCGCGGATTGCGGGCGTCGATATCGGCGTCGACCACGCGGTTAAACGCCATGGCGGCGGAGCGCGCGGCTACCATCGCCACCACGATCCATCCCAGCGCGCGGGAGACCTCGGCCAGCTCCAAGCCGCCGTCGCGGATGGCCAGCAGAGCGCCGGTCAGCGCAAACGGCAGCGCGAACACGGAGTGCTCGAACTTGATCATCTGGAGGGTCAGGCGCAGGCGTGTCAGGAAGGGCATGGACCGGGTGGGGCCTTTTCTGATTCTAGCAATTTGACCGCAAGATTCGGATAGACCGGCGTGCGGGAGCGCCTTATGCTGAAGGTATGAAGCTACAGGAGAGCCGGTGGGAAGCGGTGCTGGCGCGCGACGCGCGCGCCGACGGCGCCTTTGTCTACGCGGTGAAGTCGACCGGAGTGTATTGCCGCCCCTCGTGTCCGTCGCGGCGGCCGGGACGGGCGCAGGTGGAGTTCTTCGCCGCCCCGGCCCACGCGGAGCGCGCGGGTTTCCGGCCCTGCCGGCGCTGTCATCCGGACGGCAGGTCGCCGTCCGCGGCGATGGCGGACCGCCTGCGGCGCCATATTGAGGACCGCCTGGACGAGCCGGTCACGCTGGCGGCCCTGGCGGCGGAGGCCGGGACCAGCCCGCACCGGGTGCACCGGATGTTTCGCGGCGCGACGGGGCTTACGCCGCGCCAGTATGCCGATGCGTTGCGCGTCGGCAAGGTAAAGGCCGGTCTGCGCGACGGCGGCAGCGTGGCCGCGGCCACCTACGATGCCGGCTACGGGTCGAGCAGCCGCCTCTACGAACGCGCGGCGGCGAGCTTCGGGATGACGCCCGCGACCTACGCCCGTGGCGGCGCCGGCGTCTCGATCCGGTTCACCGTGACCCCCTGCGCGCTGGGGCGGCTGCTGGTGGCGGCCACCGAGGCGGGCATCTGCGCGGTGCGCTTGGGGGACTCGGCAGCGGCGCTCGAGGCGGACTTGCGGCGGGAATTCCCTCAAGCGCGCATCCGGCCCGATGATCCCGGTCTGCAACCGTGGGTCCAGGCGATCTTGGACCAGATCCATGGCGCGCCGGCCGTGAGTCTGCCGCTGGATGTCCGGGCCACCGCGTTTCAGCGCCGGGTCTGGGAAGCCTTACGGGCGATTCCGCGCGGTCAGACCCGCAGCTACTCGGACGTGGCGCGCGGCCTGGGCCGCCCCAGCGCGACCCGCGCGGTCGCCAATGCCTGCGCGGCGAACCCTGTGGCGGTGGTCGTTCCCTGCCACCGGGTGATTCGCGAGGACGGCGCCCTGGGCGGCTACCGCTGGGGCCTCGCGCGCAAACAGGCTCTGCTCAAGGGGGAGGGCAGCCCGGCCTCCTCCCGACCTGGAATGGGCTGACTCTCCGGATTACCATTGAAGGATGGAAAGTACGCGGCGTCTGACTGCGATCATCGAGCGGGAGGATGATGGCTACGTGTCCCTATGCCCCGAGTTGGACGTAGCAAGCCAGGGCTGCACAATCGAGGAAGCGCGAGCGAATCTGATTGAAGCCTTGAAACTATTCTTCGAAACGGCTTCACCGTCGGAAGTGGAAGGACGTCTGCGCGGCTAGGTCTTTGCGGCCGGCTAGTCCGCGAGGACGGCGGGACCGCTGGCCTTGGTGCGTCGAACGAGGCGCGGAGCGCGCTACCATGGTCTCGATGATGCGGATGATCGTGTTGCTACCCCTTGCCTGCGCCGCGGCGGACTGGCCGGCCTGGCGCGGGGCCGATGGGATGGGCGTCGCGGCCGGTCCGGCCGCGCCCACGCACTGGTCCAGGACGGAGCACGTCCGCTGGCGCGCGGCGCTGCCCGAACCGGGCAATTCTACGCCCGTCGTCTGGGGGCAGCGCGTCTTCCTGACCCAGGCGGTGAAGAGCGAAGGGCGCCGCACCCTGATGTGTTTCGATCGGTCCTCCGGGAAGCTGCTCTGGCAGTCGGGCGTCACCTACACCGATCCCGAGCCGACGCATCCCACCAATCCCTACGCCTCGGCCTCGCCGGTGACGGACGGCAAGCTGGTGGTGGCCTGGTTCGGATCGGCCGGGTTCGCCGCCTATGATCTCGACGGCCGCCCGGTTTGGCATCGCGATCTGGGCAAGCAGCGGCACACCTGGGGATACGGGACATCGCCGGTGCTGGATGGCGATCGGGTTTTCCTCAACTTCGGGCCGGGCGAGCGCAGCTTCCTGATCGCGCTCGACAAGCGCAGCGGCAAGACGCTGTGGCAAGTGGATGCGCCGGCCGGAAAGGGCGACAAATTCGGCAACTGGTCGGCGGAGGATATGTTCGGTTCCTGGAGCACGCCGCTGGTCATCCGCTCCGGCGGCCGCGACGAGCTGATCGTGAGCTGGCCGGGGAAGGTGGCGGCCTTTGATCCCACCACGGGCCGCTCCCTGTGGACCTGCGAAGGGATGGGCAACCTGGTTTATCCCTCGCCTCTGTTTGCCGGCGGAATTATCGTGGCGATGGGTGGCTTCAGCACGCCGTCGCTGGCGGTGAAGACGGGCGGAAGCGGCGACGTCACCTCGACCCACCGGCTGTGGCGGCTGCCGCGCAGCAAGCCGCTCATCGGTTCGGGAGTGATCGCGGCGGATCGCATCTACATCGTCGACAACAACGGCATCGCCGAGTCGCTGGAGCTCCAAACCGGCAAGACCGTGTGGACCAACCGCCTCAAGGGAGAAGGCGAAGACGCGGGCGTGTGGTCCTCGCCCGTCCTCCAGGACGGCAAGATCTACGTGATGAACAAATCGGCCGAGGTGTTCGTGTTCAAGGCCGGGTCGGAGTTCGAGCTGCTGGCCAAGAACTCGCTGGGCGAGACCACCAATTCCTCGGTGGTGATTTCGGGCGGCGAGATTTTTCTACGGACACACGCGGCCCTGTGGTGCATTCGGTAGCAACCGATTCTTCCGCGCTGCGTTTAATGATTCAGGGGTACAATATGGGCAGGAGTTTCTTTATGCGCAGTACGGGTCCTCGATTGGCGGCGGTCGCTCTGGCGATGGGCGCGGCGTTGTTCGCTCAACTCAAGGAGAGGCCCAAAGATCCGGTCAAGCCGGCGGCCGAGGGCGACGGATGGCGCGAGAAGGACCCGGGCAAGCCCGGCGAGTTCCTCATCGACACCGGCACGCGCATCCCGCTCAGCCTGCTCAACAGCGTCAGCACCAAGCACTCCGCGGCCGGCGAGCGGATCTATTTGGAAACCGTGTTCCCGATCCTGGCCAATGGCAAGATCGTGATCCCTCCCGGAAGCTACGTGCAGGGATCGATCACGCAGGTGAAGCGCCCCGGCAGAGTGAAGGGACGCGGCGAGATCTACCTGCGCTTCGACTCGCTCACCTTGCCCAACGGCGTCACGCGCGACTTCCGGGGCCGCGTGGGCAGTTGGGACGGACGCGCCAGTGAAGACTTCGACCGCGAAGAGGGCAAGATCCGCAGCGAAGGCAACAAGGGCGGCGACGCGCGCACGATCGGGGAGGCCGCCGGGGCCGGTGCGTCGGTCGGGACCATCGCGGGCGCGGTCTCCGGCAATTACGGCAAAGGCATCGGAATTGGAGCGGCGGCCGGCGCCGCGGCCGGAATAGCCGGCGTGCTCCTCTCCCGAGGGCCGGATGCGGTCCTGGCCAAGGGAACCACCATGGAGATGGTGCTCGACCGCCCCTTGCGCTTCGAATCGAGCGAACTGGACTTCAGCGGAGCGGCCCCCCACCGCGCCGGCGACACCGGCAGCGGCCCGCTGCCCAGCCAGCGGTCGACCAACCGTTCCAATGTGGGTTTCCCGGGACGGCGCTGGTAGTCCCAGCCGTTAGTGCGAGGCAGCCGCTTCGGCGGCGATTACGGGCGGCTTGGCCCCCGGCGGCACGGGCGTCAGGAGCCGGTCCTTGCGATAGATCAGCGTAGACGTGTTAAAGCTGGCGATCTCGAAATCGTGGCCGTGCGTGATGGCGTCCGTGGGGCAGGCTTCCACGCAGTAGCCGCAGAAGATGCAGCGCGTGTAGTCGATATTGTACGCGTGGGCGTAGCGCTCGCCGCCGGAAATGCGCGCGGTCGCGGTATTCTCCGCCGCCTCGATGTAGATGCAGTTGGAGGGGCAGGCCGCCGCGCACAGGAAGCAGGCCACGCACTTCTCAAGGCCGTTCTCGTCGCGCTGGAGCACGTGCACGCCGCGATAGCGCTCCTCGAACTTGGGCGGCTCGTCGGGGTAATTCTCGGTCACCGTGGGAGACATCAGCTCCTTGAACGTGACACTCATCCCCTTGGCCACCGCCGCGGCCGCCTCGATGATCTCGGTGATCCTGGTGGGCATCGACTCCCTCTATTGTACTCGCTCCCGCCGGGAGCTTAGTTGCGCGAGCCTCAGCCCGATTTCGACTCCGGCACGGATTCCCCGCGCCGGAAGGGCGTGACTCCCAGCTTGTGCCCCAGCTCCTCAAGATCCCGCTTGCGGAAGCCGGTGCTGGTCCAGGAAACCCTGCCGTCGGGCTCCACCAGGAACAGGCTGGGCACGTGCGAGATTCCATAGCCGTTGCTGGCCGGATAGCCGCGTTCTTCGGTGTCGAGCAGCGTGGGCAGCGTGATACCGAACTCCAGATGGAACTCCCGCGTAGGCTCCGCGTCGTCCTGGGAAACGGCGTAGATCGGGATCTTCCCGCCGTGATTCATCCGCTCCAGAAAGGGAAGTGTGAATTGACAGGTGGGACAGGAGACCTTGAAGAACGCCAGCACCACTCCGCTCCCCGATGCCAGCGACTGCAGGCTTCGCGCGCCTCCCGAAAGACCGGCCAGCTCGAACTCCGGCGCCCGTGCGCCGGGTTCCAACATTCGGGGCTGCCGTGCCGAGGCCATACACCAGATCTTAGCAGCCTCATCGAGCACTTGGCGCCGCTCGAACCATCACGCCATATCGCCGCGGCCGCGCCGCACCCGGTGTTGTTCCATGGGCTCGACCAGCAGGCGGTTAGAGACCGGGGCGGAATTAGGTGCGCGCTCCGCGCGTTTATTTGTCCGCTCGGCGTCCGATTCGCTGTCATCACAGACCGGCTGGAGTGGCTTCGGGAACGCCGGAAGGCTCCGGAGCGGTGAACCGCATAGACTGGCGCTGCCAGTAGGTGAGCGAACGCCAGACCCACTCGGCCGGGCCGTAGCGGAAATGGCGCAGCCAGATCGGGCTGACGATGAGCTGCACGATCCAGATGGAGATCACCACGTAGTACAACTGGTGGCGCTGCAGTTTGCCGTACAGGCCAAAACCGTAACCGTAAAACAAGGTGGTGGCTACCAGGGTGTCGGTGAGATAGTTGGTGAGGGCCATCTGGCCCACAGCCGCTAGCCGGGAAGTCAGCCAGCCGAGAGTGCCGGCCTTGCAGACCAGCATCACCAGCGCGATGTGCCCTAGCGCCACCGACAGGCGGCCAAGATCGTAGGTCATGAAACTGTACGAGAACGCCGCCGGCTCGAAATTCGTGGCGACGCGCACGTGGCCTACCCACCAGTTCACCGGTACGCCGATGCCATAGCCGGCCAGCGCCATCCAGACGTAGACGCGAAAGGAACAGGCGGCCGAGAACACCCCCAATTTGAGCAGGCCCATCCCCAGCAGCATCATTCCGGCGGTGTCCCAGAAGCCGAACCGGTAGAAGAACCCGGTGTTCCAGCCGGTGACCTCTCCGGCGCGCTGAGCGAACAGCTTCCAGTAGCCGGCGCGGTGCGTGTCGATCACCTTCTGGATCGCCGCGGCATCCGGCTTGAGCTCCTTCAGCTTGTCGGTCCAGGCTTTCTGGGCTTCCTTCTGCTCTTCGGTGAGGGTCTTTCCCGCGGCCGCGGCGGCATCGGCCTGCCTGGCCTTGTCCCGCAGGGTATCGATTTCGTGGCCGCCCAAGTAGTTCTTCGGCGCCTGAGTGGCCAGCACCAGCAGTCCCACCGCGATCAGGACTTTCGGCGCCAGCTTGCGCAGCGGATAGAGGAGCAACAGGGCCGTGAGCGCGTAGGAATAGAGGATGTCGCCTTCCCATAGAAAATATCCGTGCAAAAGGCCGAAGAGCAACAGCCAGAGATTGCGGCGGCAGTAGATATCGGCAATCACGCCTCCCCCACCCCGCTCTTCGGCCCGCGCCGTGAGGATGACGGCGCCGGCGCCGAACAGCATGGAGAAGATCGCGCGCATCTTTCCCTCGAACAGAACCTGATTGATGAGCCAGGCCGCCAGGTTCATCCCGGTAGCGCCGCCGGCGATGGTGGGGTCCATGTAGGCTCCGCCGGGCAATCCGAACGAGACGATGTTCATCAGCAGGATGCCCAGCAGCGCGACGCCGCGGATGACGTCGACCGAGGAGATGCGCTCGGAGGGAGAGACGGGAGACACGGGAGACATGAGGAGGAGTTTACTCTGGGGGCGGTGGGGAAGCAAGGGAGCAAGAAAAAGGCAAAAGGGAGAAGGCAAAAGGCAAAAGGCAAAAGGAATTAGGTGCGAGCTTCGCGCGTCTATTGATATAGGGAGTTGTCGCCTGGGGGTCTGGTTTTCCACCTGCGGTGGATCCAAAGCCACTGGTCGGGGTATTCCCGAATCACGCCCTCCAACTGGCGTTGGATGGCCTGGGTGTCGGCCGCCGCGTCGCCGCTCATGGGGACCGGGGGGTAGAAGCGGAGGATGTGCTTCCGCTCCGTCTCCGACCAGAGGGCGAAGCCCGGGATGACGGCCGCTTGGGTGCGGGCGGCCAGCTTCGCGAAGCTGACGCCGGTGCATGCCGGGAGGCCGAAGAAGTCGACGAACACGCCTTCGTCGAGCGAGGAGTTTTGATCCACCAGGATTCCCACGGCTTCATTGTTGTGGAGCGCCTTCAGGATCGAGCGGACAAAGTCCTTCTTGCCGAGAATGTGATTGCCGGACAGCCCGCGCAGCCGTTCGACCATCGCGTCCAGGTAGGGGTTGTCCAGCGGCCGCACCACCACGTGCATGGGAGCGGACATCAGGGCGTGGGCGAACGCGCTCAGCTCCCAGTTGCCGAGATGCGCGGTGGCGAACAGCACGCCCTTGCCGCGCTGGAGCGCCTGCTCGAAATGCTGGTAGCCTTCGTAACGGATCCACTCCGCGATGTTGTCCTTATGCATGCGGGGGAACTGCGATAGCGCGATCAGGACGCGTGCGATGCCGCGAAAAACGCCGTCGAGGATCTGGGGTTGGTAGGCGCCGGGCAGCGCCAGGCTCAGGTTGCGGCGGCCCACTCGGCGCAGGCGCGGAATGGCCAGGTCGAGGAGGCGCGTATAGAAGAAAGCCAGCGGCGGCGCGCAGGCGATCGAGCGCAGCAGGAGGCGCGCGGCCAGATACGCGGCCCGTTGCTTCAGGCGATCCATCCGCCGCCCAGCACCAGATCGTCCAGGTAGAAGACCGCGGCCTGTCCCGGCGTCACCGCGCGCTGCGGCTCGTCGAAACGGACCTCGACGATGGCGGGGTCGCTGGCGGGATACAGTGTCGCCCAGGCGGCCTGGTGCTTGTTCCGGATCTTCACCTGGGCTCGCGCCGGCGCGCTCAAGCCCGCCCAGGAGACCCAGTTGACGCGCTGGGCGGTCAGGCTCGATCGCAACAGGTCCTGGCCGCGCCCGACGATCACGCGCTGCGAGGCCGGCTCAGTGGCGATCACGTAGAGCGGCTCGCCCGCCGCGATGCCCAATCCCCGCCGCTGGCCGACCGTGAAATGATGCACGCCGGGGTGCTCGCCCAGCGTGCGGCCCTCGGTCGAGACGATCTCGCCGCGGGTTTCGGCGCGCGGCACGCCCTTGTCCTTCAGATAGGCGTCCAGGAACGCCGCATAATCGCCGTTGGGGACAAAGCAGATCTCCTGGCTGTCGTGCTTGGAGGCCACCGGCAGGCCCAGCTCGCCGGCGATCTCGCGCACCTGGCTCTTGTTGAGATCGCCGATGGGGAACAGAGTGCGGGACAACTGCTCCTGGGTGAGCCCGAACAGAAAGTAGGTCTGGTCCTTGCCGCAATCGACGCCCTTGCGCAACTGATAGCGGCCGGACCCCGGGTCTTGCGTGACGCGCGCATAGTGGCCGGTGGCGATCCGGCCCGCGCCCACCGAGTCGGCCATCTCCAGGAACTGGTCGAACTTGATGAAGTTGTTGCACAGGGTGCAGGGGATCGGTGTGCGCCCGGCCAGGTAATCGGCGACGAAGGGCTCCACCACCTGCTCCTCGAAGCGCTGCTCGAAGTTCACGACGTAGTACGGGATGCCCAGGCGCTGGGCCACGTGGCGGGCGTCATAGACATCGTCGAGCGAGCAGCAGCGGCCGGTAGCCCCCTCGGAAGACAACTCCGGCAAGCGCCTCTGGTTCCAGAGCTGCATGGTCAATCCGATGATGTCGTGACCGTGGCTATGCAGCAGGGCGGCGACCGTGGAACTGTCGACGCCGCCGCTCATCGCCACGGCAATCGGTGGATCAGGCATGAACGGGTGTCACCGTTGATATCTTCCTCAAATGCGCGGCGACGTCGGCCACGGCGTCGATAAGCGCGTCGACTTGCGCCTCGGTATTGAACCGTCCCAGCGAAAAACGGAGGCAGGACCGCGCCTGTTCTTTGGTCAGGCCGATGGCCGTCAGCACATGCGAGGGCTCAACGGCTCCGCTCGAGCAGGCGGCGCCGCTCGAAACCGCGAAGCCGCGCAGGTCGAGCGCGATCACCATCGGCTCGCCTTCCACGCCATCAAACCGAATGCTGGTGGTGTTCGGGACGCGGCGGGCGCGGTCGCCATTCACGATGGTGTCTGGGACCCGCGCCAGGATTCCGGCCTCGAGCCGGTCCCGCAGGGCGCCGATGCGGACGCGCTCCTGCTCGCCGTGCTCATGAATCCACTCGGCCGCGCGGCCCAGCGCGACGGCTCCGGCGACGTTCTCCGTGCCGGCCCGGCGCTCGCCCTCGTGCCGGCCGCCGAAGGTGATGCTCGATAGCCTGGTTCCCTTCCGCACATACAGCGCACCAATCCCTTTGGGTGCGTGAATCTTGTGCCCGCTGATGGTGTAGAGGTCAACGCCCAGGGCCGCTACGCCGGCCGGGATGCGGCCGGCCGCCTGCACACCGTCCGAGTGCATGTAGACGCCCGCCTGCCGCGCGAGGCGCGCGATCTCCGGTACCGGCTGCACCGTCCCCAGCTCGTTGTTGGCGTGCATCACGGAGATCAGCACGGTCTCGGGACGCAGCGCGCGGCGGATGTCGTCCGGGTCCACCACGCCGCTGGCCCCCACACTCACAAAGCTGACGGCGCCGCCTTCGCGCTCGATCTGGGCGCAGGTATTCAGCACCGCCGGGTGCTCGATCCGGGTGGTGATCACGTGTTTGCCGGCGCAGGGCCGCGTCACGCCGAGCAGCGCCAGGTTGTCGCCCTCCGTGCCGCCGCTGGTGAAGACGATTTCCTTCGGCGAGGCGTTCAGCAAAGCCGCGGTCTGGCGCCGCGCCGTCTCCAGCCGCTCCTTGGCCATCTGTCCGAAGTAGTGGATGCTGGACGCGTTGCCATACACTTCGGCCAGGCACGGGAGCATGGACTCCAGCACCTCCCCGGACACCGGGGTCGTCGCGTTGTGGTCGAAATAGAAGCGCTCCACTTGCTACCAT
>JACOSH010000408.1 GCA_016178945.1 Acidobacteriota bacterium | reverse complement strand
TTCGCCGCGGGGCGCGACCTGGGCGTCGAGGTCGAGTGGAACGGACCCTCGCAGGAGACCGATTTCAGCCGCCAGATCCAGATCGTCGATTCCTACATCGCCCGCCGCGTGGACGGCATCGCCCTGGCCGCGGCGGACCGCACCTCGCTGGTGCAGCCGGTCGACCGCGCCGCCAAGGCCCGGATTCCCGTCACCGTCTTCGACTCCGGGATCGACTCCACCAACTACCTCACCTTTGTCGCCACCAACAACTACGAAGCCGGCCAGAAGGCTGCCCGCAAGCTGGCGGAGCTGGTGGAGGGCAAGGGCAAGATCGCCGTGGTGCTGCACGTGCCCGGGAGTTTCTCGACCATGGAGCGCGAGAGCGGCTTCAAGGACGTCATCGCCAAGGAGTTTCCCAACATCCACATCGTCGCCGAGCAGTACGGCATGTCCGATCGCGCCAAGGCGCGCGCGGCCGCCGAGAACATGCTCGCCGCCCATCCGGATCTGGACGGCCTGTTCGCCTCCACGGAGCCCAGCTCGGTCGGCGCCTCGCTGGCCATCAAAGCGCGCGAGCTGGCGGGCAAGATCAAGATGGTGGCCTTCGATTCCAGCGAGGGCATGGTGGAAGACATGAAGGGCGGCGCCATCGACGCCATGGTGGTGCAGGACCCTTTTCGCATGGGGTACGAAGCGGTCAAGACGCTGGTCGACCAAATGAACGGCCACCCGCCTCCCAAGCGGATGGATCTGAGCGCGCGGGTCCTCACCAAGCCGGATCTGGATCTTCCCGAAGTGAAGAAGCTGCTGTTCCCGGATCTTGCCAGGAAGTGACCGTAGCTCACGCCGGCGCGCGTCCGTAGTCCCTGATCTTCATCGGTTCCCCGCCTTTCAACGCCGACTGGTGCGCGACAATCCCCGGCAGCGTGTAGGCGATCGCCTCCCAGATGTTGACCGCCGGATGGCGGTCCTGGACGATCGCGCTCACGAATTCGTGAGTCAGGAACGTATGCGAATCCCCGTGGCCGCTCTTGACCCGCATCGCCTCCGGCAGCCGGCCCAGGTGGCTGGGCTGCTGGAAGGCTTCAATGATCACGTCTCCCTCCGGATAGCCGTTGCTGTCGATGACGGTCTTGCCTTCCTTGGCGATGCGGATCACCGTATTGGGCGACCGCTCCGGGCGCGCCATGATGTAGCTGAGCCGGTCGCCGTAGAAATGCGCCCGCTCGGCGCCGCCCGCGGCCACGTGCCAGAACACCGAGACGCGGCAGGAATGGCCGCCCGAAGTCTTGAAGAAGCCGGTCGTGTTCCAGAACGGATTGCGGTACGGATTGGTCTTGAGGATCTCGTGCCCATCGCCCCAGCCCACGGCCTGCACTTCCACCAGGCGCTCGCCGGTGACCGGCACGATCATGCCGGTGGAATGGGTCGGGTAGTGCATTGGCGGGAAACCGCAGCGCCAGGTGGGGAAGCCGCGGTCGTCGTACATCAGGGGCAGCAGGCCTTCGTGGTGATACTCCGCTTCCGAATAGAAGATGGTTCCGAAGCGGCCTTCGCGAGCCCATTCGCGGCAGGTGATGATTTCCTGCCGGTAGTAGCTGGTCTCGGCCATCATGTACCGGAGTCCGGTCTTCCTGACGCATTCCAGGATTTCTTCCAGTTCTTCCGCCGACATGGCGGCGGGCACCGCGCTCAGCACGTGTTTGCCGGCTTTGAGGGCTTCGCACGCCATCCAGGCGTGCAGCGGCGCGGGGGTAAAGACGCCCACCGCATCCAGTCCTGGATGTTTCAGCATCTCGCGAAAGCTCTTGTAGCCCGCGTCGCAGCGGTAGACCTCCGAAAGCCGCTGCAGCCGGTCTCCCCGGATGTCGCACACGGCGGCCACGCGCGAATTGGGATCCAGGTGGAAGTGAAAGCTGGAGCCGAATCCGCCGCCCACCACGCCGATGTTCACCTTCTTATTCGGCGGCTGCGCCGCATGCGCGGCTGCCGCTCCGCCGGCCGCCAGGATTTCTCGTCGGGTCATGCCTCCGAATCTACCACTGTTAGAATCGATCTATGGAGTCCCTCAGCCGCCGCACCTTTCTGGCCGCTTCCAGCGCGTTGTCCCTGCGCGCCTCGTCCCGTCCCATCCGCCTGGGCGGTCCGATCTTCCTCAAGTCGGACGATCCGCGCGAGCTGGCCCGCGAGCATCGCCGACTCGGCTATAGCGCGGCCTATTGCCCCACGGCCAAGGCCTCCGACGCGGAACGCTGCCGCGAGATCGAGAAAGCCTTCGCCGCCGAGAACGTGGTCGTCGCCGAGGTCGGAGCCTGGGTGAACATGCTCGATCCCGATTCCGCGAAACGCCTTGCCAACCTGCGCTACGTCACCGAGCGCCTGGCGCTGGCGGAGGCCGTGGCCGCGCGCTGCTGCGTCGATATCGCCGGGTCCTACAATCCCAAAGTGTGGTACGGGCCGCACCCCAAGAACCTGTCCCAGGAGTTCTTCGACGCCACGGTCGAGAACTGCCGCCGGGTGATCGATGAGATTCGCCCCACACGCGCGCGCTTCACCATCGAGATGATGGGCTGGAACCTGCCCGACGGGCCCGACGCCTACCTGAAGCTGATTCGCGCGGTCGACCGCAAGGCCTTCGGGGTCCACATGGACGTGTGTAACGGCATCAACAGCCCGTCGCGCTTCTATCGCAGCGGCGAATTCATTGAGGAGTGTTTCCGCAAGCTGGGCCCCTGGGTGGCGTCGTGCCACGCCAAGGACCTGGCCTGGGAGGTGGAGCTGAACGTCCACTTCCGCGAAGTGATTCCCGGGCGGGGCGAAGTAGATTACCGCGCCTACCTCCGCGAGCTAGCCAAACTCGCCGTGGATGCCCCGCTAATGCTGGAACATCTAAAAACGGCCGAGGAGTACGAAGAAGGAAAGCGCCACATCCTCAAAGTAGGAGGAGAGCAAGGCTTGTCCTTTGCCTAACAGCCAGTGGCGCGCAAGCACCCATCAAAAAACGCGAAGCCACCTTATCCCTTTTGCCTTTTTGTCTCGCCACCGGTGACGTGCCGCTGCTCCGTTCTGCCGCCGCCCCTCCCAACAGGTCCGCCACGATGGCCGCCACATCGATGGCCCGCACCGTGGGCCACTCCGCGCCGCGCGGCAGACGGGGGCCGCGCGCGATCAGGCTGGCCAGCATGTCGGGCCGCGTGGGCAGAAAGCCGTGCACTCCCGGGCCCCTGCTGGAGGCCCATCCCGGCGCCAGGTCGAAGTACAGATCGGCCCCGGCCGGCCCGGCGTCCGGCTCGAAAAAGGCCGTGATCACGGGCTGGCCTGTCTCCGGATCCAGGATCGCCCGCAGCGCGGACTTCACCTCTTCGATCACCGCCCGGCGCGCGGATGGCGGGATGAGTCCTCCACGCCAGTCGTCGGTGTTCAACAGAATGCAGTTGTAGATGTAGGCGGCCTTGTCGGCGAGTCCGGCCCTCTCCAGCGCGCCCGGGATATCCACCTGCCGGCTCACGGCGGCCATGCCGTGGTCGCTGACGAACACCACGTGATCCCGCGGCCCGGCAAGTGCATCGAGAAACTTGGCGCGCTGGTCCCAGGCGATATAAGCCCAGCGGCGATAGGGTTCCATCTCTTTCCATCCCAGCCAGGTGTGGTCGACTTCGTCCGGATAGGGTGTGTAGTCGACCAGCAGACGTGGCGCGAAGCGCCTCCACAGCCATCCGGTATGGCGATTGAATTGGCGGATAACCAGCTCCACCGCCTCCAGGTAGCGGCGCTCGGCGGCGCCGTCGCCGCCATCGCGCAAGGTCTTGCCCAGTGCGCCGTCGCGGTACAGGCGATTCGGCCCGCCCCCCAGAAAGCCGCCGGCTTCGCGGACCAGCCCGGCGATGTCGCCGCCGTGCGCCGCCACCGCGCGCGCTTCCGTCTGGTAGAGCAGGAAGTCGTCGCCGCCTTGAAAGAGGCGAAAGTAGATCGCATTCGACGCGACCGGGAGCGGATCGCTGAAGTGGCGTCCCAACGCGCGGCCGTTGGGCGGCGTGGTTTCGAGCGGTCGCGCCTCCGCATGCACGCGCGGACCGGCCGGGTCCAGCGCGATAAACAGCCGCCGCCCCACGAACGCGCCGTGGAAAGTCCGGCCGCCCGTGCTCCAGCGGAAAGCCCGTGTGGCGCCGGGCGCCCAGGGCTCTTCCGGAGTGGTGTCCGCGGGACGGATCACCGCGTGCGGCACAAGGCGCTCGGTCTGATAGCCGTTGACCAGCACCGCGCCCGGGGCCGTGTTGACCGGCAGGAAGGGGTAGCTTTGGGGCGGCTGGTGCGCCACTACGCGGACGCCCTGCCGCGCCGCGGCCACCCACAGCGGCTCCGCCAGCAGCCCGTCGGCGCGAAATCCCTGGGTGCGCTCGCGGAAGGTATGGGCGCTTCGCGGCAGAACCGGATTGTCGTTGGCGGCGATGCCGTTGACATCGCTCCAGGCGCCGGTCCACATGGCGGCATGGGAATTGGCGGTGGTGCTGGGAAAGGCGGCGATCATGCCCCGGGCGGTGACGCCGCGCGCCGCCACCCGGCGCACCGCGCGCAGCTCCCGCGCCACTGGATCGGAGGACCAGGCGGCATAGCCGAATCCATCGAAGCTGGCGACAATCACGCGGTCCGCGGCCAACGCGGCGGCGGCCGGAAGCAAGATCCACAGGAGCCGAAGCACGATACGATATATTACATGCAACGCCGTACCTTTCTCTCCGCCGCCGCTCTGGCCGCCACCCCCGCGCCGGCCTCCGGCCGCCTGCCCATCCGCAAGGCCGTCCTGTATGGCATGCTTCCCAAGGCAATGCCACTGGCCGATCGCTTCAAGCTGGCGGTCGACGTGGGCTTTCAGGAGATGGAGTGCCCACAGATAGACGACGCGAATGAGGCGGAGGCCATCCGCAAGGCCGCCGAATCCGCCCGGCTGCGCATCCATTCCGTGATGTGCCAGTCCCACTGGACCTATCCGCTTTCGTCCGATGATTCCTCGGTGGTGGCGAAGTGCGTGAAGGGCATGGAGACCAGCCTGCGCAACGCTCACCTTTGGGGCGCCGACACGGTGCTGCTGGTTCCGGCCGTGGTCAACGCCAAGACGCGCTACCAGGATGCCTGGACCCGCTCGCACGCGCAGATCGAGAAGCTGATCCCGCTGGCCGCCGAGCTCAAGGTGATCATCGCGGTGGAGGAGGTCTGGAACAAGTTCCTGCAAAGCCCACTGGAGTTTTCGAGCTACGTCGACTCGTTCCATTCTCCCTTCGTGCGCGCCTACTTCGACGTGGGCAACGTGGTGATCAACGGCTACCCGCAGGACTGGATCCGCACCTTGGGCACGCGCATCGCCAAGCTGCACATCAAGGATTTCAAGTTCGCCAACCGCCAGGCGCAGTTCGTCGACCTGCGTGAGGGTGAGATCGACTGGAAGGACGTGCACGCGGCCCTGGGCGAGATCGGCTACAAGGGCTCGGCGACAGTGGAGCTGCGCGGCGGAGACGAGGCCTATCTGCGTGAGGTGAGCCGCCGCTTCGACCTGATCCTCGAGGGGGCATAGAAGCGCATGACCAAGTTCCTGATTGGCGTGGTGACCGGCATCGTCCTCACCCTGTTGACCGGCGTCATTCTGGTCTTCTCCCTGGTCCGTCTGGGCGGGGAGAAGCGGCCCTCCGTCTCGGGCGGCTCGACGCTGGTGCTGCGACTGGAAGGAGAGATCCCCGAGCGCGCGCCGGTGGAGTTCCCGCTGCCCTTCCTGGAGCAGCAGACCCCGCTCACCATGCTGGACACCTGGGACATCCTGCGCAAGGCGGCGGTGGATTCGCGCATCAAGGCCGTGATCCTGGAGCCGCGCGGCGTGGCCATCGGCTGGGGCAAGATGCAGGAGCTGAGGGCCTCCCTGGAGCAGTTCCGCAAGTCGGGCAAGCCGCTGGTCGCTTACCTGCGCTCGCCTGGAACGCGCGAGTACTATCTGGCCAGCGCCGCCGACAAGGTATATCTGTCCCCCGAGGATCTGTTGGACGTCAAAGGACTGCGCGCGGAGCTGATGTTCTTCCGGCGAACGCTGGACAAGCTCGGCGTGCAGGTGGAGATCGAGCACGCCGGCAAGTATAAGGACTTCGGCGACACCTTCGTGCGCGACAAGATGAGCCCCGAAACGCGCGAAGTGATCAACAGCGTCCTGGACGAGATCTACGGGCATCTGGTCGACACCCTGGCCAAGGCGCGCAAGAAAACGCCAGAGCAGATGCGCGCCATCATCGACGACGGGCCCTTCCTCGCCGATCAGGCGCTGGCCAAGGGCCTGGTCGACGCCCTGGTGTACGAGGACCAGATGCTGGACGATCTGAAGAAACGCGCCAAGCTGGGCGAAATTAAGAAGGTTTCGCACCGCGATTACGCCAAGGTCCCGGCCTCCTCGCTGGGGTTGGAAGGCGGGTCGCGGATCGCCGTCCTGATGGCCGACGGCGGTATCACCCGCGGATCCTCCTCCGGCGACGGCTCGAGCGACGACGGTATCGGCTCGATCGGGTTCAACCGCATGCTGCGGCGCATCGCCGACGATGGCTCCATCCGGGGCGTGGTGGTGCGCATCGATTCGCCCGGGGGCGACGCCATCGCCTCGGACGACATCTGGCGCGAGATGAACCTGCTGGCCAGGAGGAAGCCGCTGGTGATCTCGATGTCCGACGTGGCGGCCTCCGGCGGCTACTACATGGCCATGACCGGCGACCCAATCGTCGCCTACCCGGGCACCTACACCGGCTCGATCGGAGTGGTCTACGGAAAGGCGAACCTGAAAGGCCTCTACGACAAGCTGGGGATCACCAAGGATATCCTCACGCGCGGGCGTTTCGCCGACGTCGACTCCGATTACAGCCCCCTGACCGAGCCGGCCCGCCGCAAGCTGCGCGAGGGCATCGATAACACGTACAAAACTTTCGTTGCGAAAGTGGCCGAAGCGCGCAAGCGCAAGTATGAGGACCTGGAGCCGCTGGCCCAGGGGCGCGTCTGGCTGGGATCGCAGGCCAAGCAACGCGGATTGATCGACGAGTTGGGCGGCCTGGACCGGGCCATCGAGCTGGTCAAGAAGAAGGCCCGCATCGGGGCGGCGGAGAAGGTGACCCTGGTCGCCTATCCGCCCAAGCGCAGCGTCTTCGACCTGCTCTGGGGGCACACCCCGGAGAGCGTGCTCGACGGCAAACTCAAGGGGCTGTTGAAGACCTGGCAGTTGCGGCTGTGGGCCCAGGGCGGCCTGATGCGGCTGATGCCCTACACCGTGGACGTGCGATAACCGGTCGTATAAGGGAGCCGCTAGCAAGCGGTCTTCGTCGCCGCCGTCTGCGCGTCCACTACTGCGATCGCAGCCATATTGACGATGTCGTTGACCTCGGCGCCCCGCTGCAGGACGTGGACCGGGCGCGAGAGGCCCATCAGGATGGGGCCGATCGCCTCGCAGCCGCCAATGCGCGCCAGCAGCTTGTAGGCGATGTTGCCCGCTTCCAGGTTGGGGAAGACCAGCACGTTGGCCGGACCCTTGAGCGCGCTGAACGGATAAGTCCCGGCGATGATCTCCGGCGTGACCGCCGTGTCGGCCTGCATCTCGCCGTCGGCCATCAGGCCCGGCGCACGCTGCCTGACCAGTTCGGTGGCGCGGCGCACTTTTTCGGCCAGCGGATGGCGAGTCGAGCCGAAATTGGAGAAGGACAGGAGCGCCACGCGCGGCTCCACGTCGAAGCGCCGCGCCAGCTCGGCCGCCGAGAGGGCGATCTCGGCCAGATCCTCGGCGCTGGGCTCGATGTTCACGGTGGCGTCGGCCAGGAAGTACAGGTCGCCCTTGGGCGTGATCAGCATGTAGGCGCCCGACACCCTGCGCAGCCCCTCGCGCACCGGGATCGCCTGCAGGGCCGGACGCAGCGTATCGGGATAGTGCTGGGTCAGGCCGGCGATCAGCGCGGCGGCGTCGCCGCAGTGCACCATCATGGAGGCAAAGACGGTGTGGTCGAGGAGGGCGGCGTCGGCTTCCGACCGCGTGATGCCCTTGCGCTGGCGCAGCCGGTAGAACTGCTCGGCATAGCGCGGGCGCTCGACCGCGGTGGCCGGATCGATCACCGTCACGGCGCCGGCATGCAAGTGCAGCTCGGCCATCTGATCGCGAATCCGCTTCTGGTCGCCGAGCAGGACGGGCGAGGCGATCTTCTCGTCCACCAGGATCTGGCACGCGCGCAGGATCTTGGGCTCTTCTCCCTCGGGGAAAACCACCGGTTTGGGATGCTGCTGCGCCTTGTGGATCATCACCCGCATCACCTCGCGCGACTTGCCCAGACGCCGCTCCAGTTGCTCGCGGTATTGGTCCAGGTTCACGGGCAGGCCCGCCACGCCGGATTGGATCGCCGCCCGGGCCACGGCCCAGGCCTCCCAGACCAGCACGCGCGGGTCGAAGGGCTTGGGCAGGATGTAGTCGCGCCCGAATTCCAAAGTCTCGACGCCGTAGGCCTTACGCACCGAGTCGGGCACATCCTCTTTGGCCAGCGCGGCCAGGGCGTGCGTGGCCGCCAGCTTCATCTCGTCATTGATGGTGGTGGCGCGCACATCCAGGGCGCCGCGGAAGATGAACGGGAAGCCCAGCACGTTGTTCACCTGGTTGGGGAAGTCGGAGCGGCCGGTCGCCACGATCGCGTCGGGACGCGCGGCCTTGGCCGCGTCGTAGGGGATCTCCGGGTCCGGATTGGCCAGCGCAAACACGATCGGGCGCTCGGCCATCGCGAGCAGCATCTCGGGGGTCACGCAGTTGGCCTGGGACAAGCCGAAGAACACGTCCGCCCCGCGCAGGGCGTCGGCCAGCGTGCGCCGTTCGGTGGCGGCCGCATAGCGCTCCTTGTACGGGTTCATGCCCTCCCGGCGGCCCTGGTAGATCACGCCGTGGGTGTCGCACATGAGGATGTTCTCGCGCTTCACCCCCAGGCTCACGAAGTGGTTGGCGCAGGAGACGCCGCTGGCGCCGGCGCCGTTGAACACCACCTGGACCTGGTCGATGCGCTTGCCCACCAGCTCCAGCGCGTTCAGCAGCCCGGCGCCGGAGATGATGGCCGTGCCGTGCTGATCGTCGTGGAAGACCGGGATCTTCAGCGTGCGCCGCAATTCCTCCTCGATCAGGAAACACTCCGGGGCTTTGATATCTTCCAGGTTGATGCCCCCGAAGGTCGGCTCCAACAACTGGCAGACCCGGATGATCTCTCGCGGATCCTGGGTGTCGAGCTCGAGGTCGAACACGTCGATGTCCGCTAAACGTTTGAACAGGACGCCCTTGCCCTCCATCACCGGCTTGCCCGCCAGCGCCCCGATATTGCCCAGTCCCAGCACCGCCGTTCCGTTCGAGACCACGGCCACCAGGTTCCCCTTGGATGTGTACCGGTAGGCCAGCGCCGGATCGCGCTCGATTTCCAGGCACGGCACGGCCACGCCCGGCGTGTAGGCCAGGCTCAGGTCGCGCTGGGTGCGGCAGGGCTTGGTGGGGGTCACCGACACTTTCCCCGCCGGCGCCGCGGCATGATACTCGAGGGCGTCTTCCTTGCGGATCGTCACGTTTTCCTCCCCAAGAATCGGCGCTGGCGGACCTCGGCGCCGAATCTCCTCATGAACTCCATTTCCTCGGCAGCCAGCGGGCCCTGAGCCAGCGCGGCCAGATTCTGATCGAGCTGCGCCCTGTTGGTGGGCGCCATCAGACACACATCCACGTTCGGGTTGCTCAGGACAAAACGGTAGCAGTCGCCCGCCGTGGGCCTTGGCCGTCCCAACAGGGTCCGCCAGCGCGTGGCCGTGTAGCTGACCACGCCGGGTTGTGAGGCCGCAAGGTGCGGAAAAATCTCCACCTCCGCGCCACGGTGGGCGGCGTTGTAGCGCATCATCAGGACGTCCAACACGCCTTGCTTAACCAGTTGCGCAGCCAGCGGACGGTGGTGAGTGGAAACGGCGATGGCGCGGATCTTGCCCTCCTGCTTGTAACGCTCCAGCAGATCGAGGACGCCGGGCCGCAAGCCTCCCGCGCCCACCCAGAAGACGTGGAACACATCGAGGTATTCCGTATTCAGCTTCCGCAACGACACGTCCACGCCTCGCCGGACCGCCCACGCGTAGTTGCAGACGCCGGTTGCCACCGTAAACTTCTCCCGATTCGCGGGCAGCACCGAGCGCAGGACGCGTGTCATCTGCCGGTCCCAATAATACCAAAACAGGTAGTTCATGCCGGCGTCGATGCCGGAGCGAAGGGCCGCCTCGCCCGGCCAATAGGCGCCGCTCAAGCCCAGGCGGAAGACGGGGCGGCCGGTGCGGCCCAGGGTCGAGTGCAAGAAGTCGGTCATCGGTGTCGTGGAAGGTGGGGCGGGTGAAACAGCGCCAGGGTCAGCCCTCCCACGCCCCACAGGAACAGAAACGTGAACACGATGCCCACGGCCAGATCGAAGCTGGGTCCCTCCCACAAGCGGAAGGGCGCCAATCCCAGGATCATGGCGATCGTGACGCTCAGCGCGTGCCAATACCAGGAGCGCTCGTGGTAGAAATACAGCACTGCCGCTGCCAAGGCAACCGACACGCCGTAGGCGGCCAGCACCCATTCGGGAGACATGGAAATCTTCCTCCTTTCCACTGTGCACCGATGCAATTCGAGCACCGCCAGTTCGGGCCCGGCCATGAGGTATTCCGCAACACCGCCTGCTGGATGCTGCGACAGCGCGTAACCGCAACAATCCAGAGGAGACCGAGGCAGTTTCCATCCAAGGACTGTAGGGAATCGCATCAGAAGCCGCCGGCGCCATTACGGCAAGCTCTTTTATTGCAGTAACTTGCGGTTCGGCAAGCGACCTGCCCTCTTAGCGTCGGGAGGTGTCCCATGACAGTCATTCTGGTGCTGGCCCTGTTCCTGGCATTTGCGCTGCTGGACTGGGTCATAAACCGCGGAAAGCTCGAGAAGCGGGTGGAAGTCCGGCCCGCCGTGCCTCCGGCCCTGGAGCCGGACTACGTGGATGGATTTCTCACCCCACGGGCGCTGCGCTATCACCCAGGTCACGGGTGGATGCTGCGGGAGCGGCGTCAGCTTGCCCGGGTGGGGGCCGACGAGTTCGCCGCCGCGCTGGCCGGCAAGATCGAGAAGATCGAGCTACCCAAGCCGGGCCAATGGATCCGGCAGGGGCAGAAGGCGTGGGCCTTTTTCCGGGGCGGCGAAAAGACCGAAATGGTCTCGCCCACCGAAGGCGAGGTGGTGGAAGTCAACCCCGAAGTGGTGAATGACCCCACCCTGCTGGGTAAAGATCCCTACGGAAAAGGCTGGCTCATGACGGTCCACGTACCCGATGAAAAAGCCACCACGCGCAACCTGGTCCCCCAGGGTCTGGTGCGCGGTTGGATGCAGGACGCGATCGACCGCCTCTATTCGCGGCAGCCGCGTTTGGCGGGGACCGTGGCCGCCGACGGCGGCCGGCCGGCGGACGACCTGACCACGGTCCTTCCCGGCGCCTCCTGGAAGGAGCTGACCGGGGAATTCTTCCTCACTTGACCAGGCGATTGGCTGCGGAATTGCACAGGTGATTGTGGGCGGAGCTATCGGGGGCAGGAAGGTGGTGAGTCATGAGCTACGCCATCCTGTTCGACAGCACCCGCTGCGTGGGTTGCCGGAACTGCGAAGGGGCCTGCGCGGAACGTTGGAAGATCCCCTACAACGAGACGATTGCCGCGCAGGAACGGCTGTCGGCTCACAAGCTCACCACCATCGAAACCCACGGCGAGCGCTACACGCGGCGGCTGTGCATGCACTGCGCGGAGCCGACCTGCGTGTCGGCCTGCCCGGTCGGGGCGTTGCGGAAAACCACGCCCGGACCGGTGGTGTATGAGCCGGCCCGCTGCATCGGCTGCCGCTACTGCATGCTGGCCTGTCCGTTCCAGGTTCCGACTTACGAATGGGGCGAGCGGCTGCCCAAGGTGCGCAAGTGCGACTTGTGCTTCGACCGCCAGCTCGCGGGCAAGCCCACCGCCTGCGCCGAAGCCTGTCCGACGCAGGCCACCGTGTCCGGCGATCGCGACGAGTTGATCGCCGAGGCGCGCAAGCGAATCGCGGCGAACCCCGGCCAGTATTACGACCGGATCTATGGCCTCCACGAAGTGGGCGGAACGTCGGTGCTGATTCTTTCGGCCGTGCCTTTCGAGCAACTGGGGCTGCGCTCCGATCTGTCGCAACAGCCGCTGCCCGGCCTCACCTGGAACGCGTTGTCGCTGGTGCCGGGCATCGTCTCGGTGGGCTCGGTGCTCCTGGGCGGCATCTGGTGGATCACGCACCGGCGCGAAGAGGTGGCTCGCGCGGAGGAAAAGTCATGAAACGCCCGCCGGTCTGGACGGCCATTTTTGTAATGGTCTTGCTGGGAGGCTTGTATGCCACCTGGCAGCGCGTCGCCTTGGGATTGGGTGCTGTCACCCACTTGAGCGACCTTTTCCCCTGGGGCTTGTGGATCGGCTTCGACGTGCTGTGCGGAGTGGGACTGGCCGCCGGAGGCTTCACGCTGGTGGCCATCGTCCACCTCTTCAACATCGAGAAGTACAGGCCCATCCTGCGGCCCGCGATCCTGACCGCTTTCCTGGGCTACGGGTTGGTGATCCTGGCCCTGCTGTTCGACCTGGGACGCCCGGATCGCATCTGGCATCCCCTGGTGATGTGGAATCCGCACTCGGTGATGTTCGAGGTTGGCTGGTGCGTGATGCTCTACACCACGGTTCTGATGCTGGAGTTCAGTCCCGTGGTCCTGGAGCGGTTCGGCTGGCGCGGAGCGCTCCAGTGGATCAAGGGGATCGCCATTCCCCTGATGATCGCCGGGGTGATCCTCTCGACGCTGCACCAGTCCTCGCTGGGCAGCCTCTATCTGATCGTGCCGCACAAGCTCGACCCGCTTTGGTACACCCCCTACCTGCCGCTGTTGTTCTACGTGTCGGCGATCTCGGTGGGCCTGGCCATGACCATCTTCGAATCCTGGCACAGCAGCCGGGCCTTCGGCAAGCAACTGGAGGCGCCGCTGCTCGAGGGGATGGCGCGGCTGCTGGCGGTGATTCAAACCGCTTACCTGGCGATGCGGTTTGCGGATCTGTGGAACCGGGATGCGCTGGGCTTGCTCGCCCGGCCCCGCGCCGAGACCGGGCTATTCCTGCTGGAGATCGCCCTGATGGCGGCGCCCGCCCTGCTGCTCTACCGCGCCAGTATCCGGCGGAACCCGGCCGCGCTCTACGCCTGCGCGCTGCTGGCGATCTTCGGATTCATCGCCAACCGGCTCAACGTCAGCGTGACGGGCATGGAGGCGGCCTCGGGAACCCACTACATCCCCAAGTGGACCGAAATCCTGGTGACCCTGATGATCGTCGCGCTGGGCTTTGCCATCTTCCGGCTGGCCGTGAAGAAGCTGCCGGTGTTCGCGGAAAGCTGATATGCGCCCGTGGCTGGCGGTGAAACTGGCGGGTTGCCTGGTGGCCAGCGGCGTCGCGATCTTCGCGCTTTTCGGCTACTGGAACCTGAAGCTGCACCGCCAGGGCGCCGAGGAAATGGTGCTGCAAAGCGCGGATCGCATCAGCGACGTGATCCAGCGAGCCACGCGCTACCAGATGCTGCGAAACGACCGCCAGGCGCTCTACCAGGCGATCCGGGACATCGGCAGCGAGCCGGGCATCCCGCGCGTTCGCATCTTCAACAAGCTGGGGAGCATTCGCTTCTCCACGGATCCTTCCGAAGTGAACCGCAGCGTGGACAAGCAGGCCGAAGCCTGCTACGGCTGCCACGCGCAAGCCCAGCCCCTCACCCGGCTGCACCGGCCGGACCGGGCCCGGATCTTCGCCGATCCCCACGGGCGTCGCGTGCTGGCCCTGATCCGGCCCATCGGGAATGAAACCGCCTGCTGGAGCGCGGACTGCCACGCGCATGACCGTGGCCAGCGCGTGCTGGGCGTAATCGATACGCATCTTTCCCTGGAGACGGTGGACAGCCAGCTAGGCCTGCACCAGGCGCAGTTGACGCGGTTCATGGGCGCGACCCTGGCGGCGCTCTGCCTGGTCAGCGTGGTGTTCGTGTGGGTGGTGGTCCACCGGCCGGTGAAGCAGCTCATGCAGGGCACCCGCCGGGTGGCGGCGGGCGATCTCGACCACCGCTTGCCTTCGGGCTCGCGCGACGAGCTGGGCGACCTGGCCGCATCGTTCAACCAGATGACGGCGGACCTGGCGGCGGCGCGGGCCGAGATCACCGAGCGAACCCAGGCCGCGCTGCTCCACAGCCAAAAGCTGGCCTCGCTGGGCAAGCTGGCGGCGACGGTGGCGCACGAGGTGAACAATCCGCTGTTCGGGATCCTCACCTATTCCCGGTTGAGTCTCAAGGAGCTGGAAAAGCCGGACGCCGACAAAGCGCGAGTCGCTGAAACGCTGCGCATCATCGAGCGCGAGAGCCGCCGCTGCGGCGATCTCATGCGCAATCTGCTGAGCTTCTCGCGCCAGGCGCCGCACCGGCGCCAGCTGAACTGCTTGCGCGAGCTGGTGGAGCGCTCGCTGGCTCTGGTGCGTCATGAGCTGGAGCTGACCAACATCGAGCTGGAGACCCATTTCGCCCCGGATACGGCCAGGGTGGAGTGCGACGCCGCCCAGATCCAACAGGCCATTCTGGTCCTGCTGGTCAATGCGGTCGAGGCGATGCCCAAGGGCGGGCACATTGCCGGGCTGGATCTCCGCCACGTAGTACTCCGGGTTGCCCTTGCCGTTACCCATGCGCACTTCCGCAGGCTTCCGCGAGATCGGTTTGTCCGGGAAG